>JANOIR010000016.1:0-9514 GCA_031407765.1 Vicinamibacteraceae bacterium | reverse complement strand
CGGAAGCGATGGCGCCAACCCCGGCCATCTGTTGCTCGCGGATCATCTTGGCGCTGCCCGCGGTGTCGTAGGAGGCGACGATCTCGACGCCCTTGAGCGACCGCAGGAAACGGTCGCACTGGGCCAGCGCCTGCGGGTGCGAGTAGACCTGCTTCAGGTCCTCGAACGCCGTCCCCGGCAGCGCCAGCAGGAGGTGCCGCACCGGCAGCTCCACCTCGCCGACGATGGTCAGCTCGTTCTGCACCAGGAGGTCGTAGTTGCGGTGGATCGTGCCGCCGATCGAGTTCTCGATCGGGAGGACGCCGCAGCCCGCCCGGCCAGCTTCGACCGCGGCGAACACGTCCTCGAAAGCCGGGCAGGGCAGGAAGGTGGCGGACGGGTCGAATTTCGCCCCTGCAGCCTCGCTGTACGCGCCCGTTTCGCCTTGAAAGGCGATCACCATGGGAGATTATGGTCCAGGCCTGATCTAGTAGTCCAATTTATAATCGTGACCTTTACATAACCGCGGGGCCTGCGGCTGAGTCCATATAATCGCGGTCCATGCTGCGCAGCTTCCGCGGAATCCTGCCGACCGTCGATCCGGGCGCCTACGTCGATGAGAGCGCCCAGGTCATCGGCGACGTCCACATCGGCCCGGAGAGCTCGGTCTGGATGAACGCGGTCATCCGGGGCGACGTGCACTGGATCCGTATCGGCGCCCGGACCAACGTCCAGGACGGGACGATCGTCCACGTTCAGGGCGGCACCCACCCGACCACCATCGGAGACGAGGTGACCATCGGCCACGGGGCCATCGTGCACGGCTGCACCATCGAGGACCGCTGCCTGATCGGCATGGGCGCGATCCTCCTGAACGGCGTGCGCGTGGGTGCGGAGTCGATCGTGGCGGCGGGGAGCCTGTTGCCGGAACACTTCCAGGTGCCGCCCCGGTCGCTGGTGATGGGGAGCCCGGGGACGATCCGGCGGAGTCTGATCGATGCGGAGGTCGCGTCGATTCGAGGCTACGCCGAGCGCTACGTCGCCTATCGCCTGGACTACGCGCCGCGCCCCTAAAGCGCCTCTCGCTCTCGAGCGGCGCGGGTGACATGGGCGTCGTGTTCCGTCCGGCGCCGCTCCTCGGACCACCCGAGCTCCCGCGCCATCACGCGGGAGATGTCCGCGAGCGCGGCCTCGCCCCGGTCGGGCCGAAATCCGAGGTAGCTCCGCCGGTCCACGAAGTCCTCGAGGCGTGTGCACCACTCGTGGCGAACGGCGTAGACGACCTGGGCCGCGATGTCGGGATACCCCGGCGCCAGAGGCTGAGCGAGCGCCGGGTCCGCTTCGGCGAGCGCACGGACCCTCGAGGCGCGCGCGCCGTAGATCGCCTCCAGCGTTTCCGGTCCGCACCGTTCGGGGTCCCCACCAGGTAGCGGTGTCACGGCCGTCGACGAGCGGCCCGCATGCCCGAGCTGACGGCAGACGGCATCGACCACTTCCTCGGCGATCGCTCGATAGCCGGTCAGCTTGCCGCCGATCACCGAGACGAGTCCCGGGGCGTCGGCCGCGATCCGATGCATGCGGCTGACCGCGGACGCCGATCCGTCGGCGCGCGCCAGCGCTCGCACGCCGGCGCGGGTCCAGTACTTCTGTGCCGTCCGCGCGGCGGGGAGGTAGGGCGCCACCGAGTCGACCAGGTACTGCACCTCGTCGGCGGTCGCCATTGCCGTTGCCGGATCGTCCTCGAAGTCGGTGTCCGTCGTGCCGAGCCAGGTGTGACCGGCCCAGGGGATGGCGAACACGGCGCGGCCGTCGATCGCGGACTCGAGGAACACGGCGCTGTTGGTGAAGGGCTCGCAGGCGACGTGCACGCCCTTCGTGGTGCGGACGCGCGGCTGCTTGGGATGATCGATCCGCCCGGCGACGCGGTCGAACCACGGGCCCGCGGCGTTCACCACGAGGCGGCCGCGTATCTCGCGTTCGCGGCCCGTCAGCACCTCGCGAACCTTGACCCCTGTCAGCCGGCCGCCGTCGTGGATGGCACCGACGGCCTCCGTGTAGGTCTGAACGACGGCGCCGTGCTCGGCGGCGTCGATGGCGTTCTCGAGCGTGAGGCGCTCCGGTGAGTGCACCTGGCAGTCGTAGAAGAGGGCCGCGCCGTGGAACCGCGTCGCATCGAGCGAGGGCTCGACGCGGCTCAGCTCGTCCGGGCTCACGATGCGATGTGACGGCAGCGTCTTGTCGTAGCTGAGCGCGTCGTAGAGGTGCATGCCGATGCGCAGGCGCAATCGGCCGAACCTGCGCTTCGGGAGCGGCAGCAGGAAGGGCAGGGGCTTGACGAGGTGCGGCGCGATGCGGAGGAGCGTCTCGCGCTCGCGCATGTCCATGCGGACCAGACGAAAGTCGGCGGAGGCGAGGTAGCGGAGGCCCCCGTGGATCAGGCGCGTCGAGCCGGACGTCGTGCCGCTGCCCAGGTCGTGCTTCTCGATGAGCGCGACCGTGAGGCCGCGCAGCGCCGCATCGCGTGCGATTCCGGCGCCGATGATCCCACCGCCGACGATGACCAGGTCGAACAGCGCCGTTTCGCCCAAGGGTTCCGTCACAGTCCACAAACGATAGATCATGTGGACGTTGGGACCTCGAACGATCATCGGCACGGCCGGTTGGAGCATCCCCCGGAACGCCGCGTCGGCCTGCCCGACGGCGGGCACGCATCTCGAGCGCTACGCGCGCACCTTCGACGGGGCCGAGATCAACAGCTCGTTCTACCGGCCGCACACCGCGAAGACCTACGCCAGATGGGCGGCCGCCACGCCGGAGGACTTCAGGTTCGCCGTGAAGGTGCCGCGCGCCATCACACACGACCAGGCGCTGCGGCGGCCGCGTACGCTGTTCACGCGCTTTCTCGAGGAGACCAGCGGGCTCGGCGAGAAGCGAGGACCGATCCTGGTGCAGCTGTCGCCGTCGCACGCCTTCGACGCCCGCGTGGTCGGCCGCTTCTTCGCAGGCGTGCGGGAGATCTACCCCGGGCCGATCGTCTGCGAACCGCGCCACGCCAGCTGGTTCACGGCCAAGGTCGATCGGCTGCTCGACGGCTTTCGCGTCTCGCGCGTTGCCGCCGATCCGGCGCGCGTTCCGGCGGCGGCGGAGCCCGGCGGATGGCGGGGGTTGGTCTATTACCGGCTGCACGGCTCGCCGCGCACCTACTGGTCTCGCTACAGCGAGCCGTTCATCGCCGATCTCGCCCGCGCCATGGCCAGCGCCGGTGCCAGCCGCGAGACCTGGTGTGTGTTCGACAACACGGCATCCGGCGCCGCGGTCGAGAACGCCTTCGAGCTGCAGCAGGCGCTGCGCCCGTAGAGCGGTAGAAAAAAAAGAGCCCGGCGCCGCCACATGCGGCGTGCGCCGGGCTCCAGACCCGCAGGGCCTTAGTAGCGGCTGGCGGTACGGGACGCGGCCGGCACGTCGGCGCTGGCCTCACCGGACGACGAGATGTCCTCGGCGCCGGTGCGCTCGAGGATCTCCTTGGCGCGCGTCACGAGATCGGACGTCGCGGTGTGCACCGAGAGCAGCACGCCGCCGTCCTTGACGCGGCCTTCGTAACGCTTGGCCTCGTACTCGGGGATGCCCATCCCGATCAGCGCGCCGGTGAAGCCACCCACGGCGCCGCCGGCGCCGAGACCGGCCAGGGCGCCCATGATCGGACCCGCGGCGATGAACGGCCCGAGGCCCGGGATGGCGAGCGCTCCGATGCCGACGAGCAGGCCGAGCGTGCCGCCGAGCGCGCCACCGGCAGCGGCTCCGGTGGCGGCGCCTTCCGGCGCCTTGGTGGCCTTCTCCGTACCGAGCTCACGGCTGCTTTGGTCCGGGGCCAGCACCGAGATGTCATCGTTGAGGAAGCCGGCCTGCGCGAGGGCGCTGGCGCCGCTCTCCGCGAGAGAGACCGAAGAATAGATGCCGAATACCGACGTTTTCTTGTCTGCCATGTAGTTGCTCCTGGTGAAACGTGTGCGCGACGTGACCCGACGCCGCGCTAGTTCGTGGTCTTCTTGGCCTTGGGCTTGGCCTTGGATGCCGGGGCGACCGACAGGCTGTTGGTCACGTGATCGGCGCCGGCGATATCGGTGGCGATGGCGGCAACCGCCGTCTTCTCGCTCTCCGAGCGCACCGGGCCCTTGAGGGTGACCTTGCCGTCGATCACGATCACCTTCACGTTGTGCGCGTAGGTCGAGAGCGTGTCGTCCTTGACGATCGCCGCGCGGATCTTCTTGGCGATTTCGCGGTCGGTGGCAGTTTCCTTCTGCTGATCCGCCGTGACCGCACCTTCGGCACGATCCCGCTTGTTGACCTTGGTGTTGTCGGGTGCGGTCTGGGCGGCCGCCGAGGCGGCGACGCCGAGCAAGCCGCCGAGGACGACCGCGTGCACGAACGAACGGTGTCGAAGTTGATGCATGAGCGTTCTTCTCCTGATGCAGGTCATGGCTGAGAGGGCACCGATTGGGGACGAGTGGCGACCGCATTTCCCCGATTCGGTGCCCGACGCCCCAGCGGCGCCTGCGCAGTGAAAAGAGGGGCAACAAGCGTGCCGTACACGCGTGCGCCAGCGAGGCCGTCAGGCCTTCAGCGCGCGAAGGTGAGCGATTGGGATGGGGTGATATCGCCCTGGCGGACGAACTCGATCTAGCGGCGCCAGGTGACTTGCACGACGACGGTGCGCTTGACCGCTTCGAGCAGCGTCGTCCGCGGGCCGAAGAACTCGACGTGTCGATCTCCAGCGAGGTTCTGGCCCCAGATCCCGAGCTCGAGGTTGCTGATCGGCCGCCAGGTCGCGCCGAGGTCCGCTCGTGTGTAAGCGGGAATCCCGGCTCCTTCGAGCGTGCCGACCCGGTAGACGGCGGCATTGATCTCGACCTGCCGCGGCAGGGTGAGCGACGAGACGATCGACGCGCGATGGGTGGGGCTGTCGAACTCGAACAGGTCCGCGTGCCCCGGCTGTCGCAGGTAGGTGTAGGCCGGCGAGAGGCGCCAGAACGACGTAGGCGCCCAGCGTGCGGACGCTTCGTAGCCGACGGTCCGCCCGGCGCCGGTGTTCGACGCGATCAGCGGCTGCGACACGTGCGGGACGGGCTGCAGCCTGAACGTCGGCTCCCCTTCGACGAACCCGATGAGCGAGTCGTAGCGGTTGTAGAACGCGGCCAGTTCCATCGTCAACGCGGGCACCGGCGTCGTGCGGTAGCCCAGTTCGTAGGCGACGACGCTCTCGGGCTCGAGGTCGGGCTGACCCTTGAGCGACAGCTGGATCACGGGACCAGTGGGCCCCGCCAGGAAGGCCGCAATCGGCTGGTTGGCGCCGAGCTCGAACAAGTCAGGCGTGCGGACCGCCCGCGAGACCGCGCCCCAGACGGTGTGCGAGGCCTGCGGCATCCATACCGCGCGCACGCTGGGATTGGCGCTGAGGCCGGTGTCCGAGTTGTGTTCGAGCTTCGAGCCGAGCGTGAGGTGAAAGCGATCCGGCACCAGGGCGATCTCGTCCTGGATGAACGCGGTCTGCAGATGACGCGTGTGATTCGGTGTGTCGTACGAGCCGACCGTCGAGAGCAGCAGGTTCTGGCGCCGCCGGTAGCCAGCGCCCCACACGACATCGTGGCCCGCGAGGGGCGCGAAGCGATGGACCAGTTCGATGTCGGCGAGGTGGTCGTGAGCCGTCCCTTCAATCTCGTGGTGCTTCGAGTCCGCGTAGTAGGCCTGCACGGCCAGGTCCGAGCTCGACGAGAGCTGACGGCGCCAGCGCCCGAGGACGTTGGCGCTCTGGCTCGAAAACGCCTCGTTCAAGGTCTGCGAGAACGGCGGCGCGAGGAGCGGCCGGGTCAGGGACTCGCGTCCGGCGAGCCGGTAGCCGTCGGACTGCACGGTCACACTGTCTCGGGCGTTGGCGGTCCAGTCGATGCGGGCGCCGAGGCGGCGGGCGTCCCACGCGTCCGGCGCGCGAGCACCGTCCACGTCGGCCAGACCGGTCCGATTGGCCACCTTCCCATGCACGCGGTAGGTGATGCCATTCCCGATGGCGCCCCCGTAGCGCACGCTCGTCGTCGGCCGCTCTTCGCTGCCGAAGGCCGTGGACACGAGCACGCCCTGGGCCGCGGCGGGTGTCTTGCTGATGATGTTGATGACGCCGTTGACGGCGTTGTTGCCCCACAGCGTCGCTCCCGGGCCGCGGATCACCTCGATGCGTTCGATGTCCTCGAGCACGACGTCCTGCGCGTCCCAGTAGACGCCGGGGAAGCGCGCCTCGGAGAGGATGCGGCCGTCGAGCAGCACGAGCAGCTTGTCCGAGAACTGGCTGTTGAAGCCGCGTGCGGCGATCGCCCAGCTGTGCGAGCCGATGCGGGCCACTTCGAGGCCAGGCACGAGGCGCAGCGCCTCGGGGAGACTGGTGATGCCGAGGCGCCGGATGTCGTCAGCGGTGATCACCGCCACGGCGGCGGCCGACCGCGACAGCGGCGTTTCCTTCCGCGACACGGAGGTCACCGGCAACTCCATGAGCTGTTCGAGTGTGAGGTCGAAGAGCGCGTCCCGCTTGCGCGTCGGGGTCGCGTCTTGCGCGGCCAGCGCGGCGGTGCAGCAGAGCACGAGAGTCGCAGCGGCCACGAGGACTCTCGACTTACTCATCCTTGTGGGAATCGGCGGACGGCGTGGGTGTGTGAAAAGGCTCTGGGCTGGCCCGTGCAGCTCATGGCAACGACGTGCAGGCGCACGCGCTGAAGCGAAGCCTCAGCCGGGGCCGGCCCGGCGCTCCGGTCTGGAGGCGCCGGGCCGTGTCAGATGTCGATTGGGCGATGCACGCGGGCGAGTGGCTACGACTTCGCCGCGTTCTCGTCCGCCGGCGCCAGCATGAGGTTGTTCATCACGTTCTTCTCGCCGGCGATCGCGTCGGCCTTCGCGCCGATCGCCTTCTTGTCCGCTTCGGTCTTCACCGAACCCTTCAACGAGACGAGGCCGTCGCTGACGACGATCTTCAGCGTCGGCGCATAGGCGGCGAGTGCCACGTCGTCGGCGATGGCCTTGCGGATCTTCGCGGCCATTTCGGTGTCTGGCGTGGGCGCAGCCTGCGCGGGCTGAGCCTGCTCGGGTTGAGCCTGCGCGGGCTGAGCCTGCTGAGCGGTGATGACCGATGAGGCTTGCGTGTCCACGACCGCGACGGTCAGGCTCAGCAAGCCGCCGACGACTACCGTGCGCATGAGCGAATGGGATCGGCTATGGAACATGCATCTCCTCCATTGTTGGCCATTGTTGGCGCCCGCATGCCACATCGGCACGGCGCACTTGGAGGAGTGGCAAGGCGCGTACCGCCATCGGTCGGGAGGCCCGAGGCAACCCATCGGCAGCATCGGGCCGGCAACCCATCGCTAGGCGTCCGTCGGCCGGGGCGTGTACTCTAGTGGGCTCCCGGATCGGCTGAATCGGTCCTGGGCCCAGGATCGATGTCGAAAGCCTCCACCCAACCTGCGCGCGGAATGCGCGACTTCCTCCCGGCCGACGTCCGCCGCCGGCGCTTCGTGATCCAGACGATTGCCTCGGTCTACGAGCGCTACGGTTTCGAGCCGCTCGAGACGCCGGCGGTCGAGAACCTCGAGACGCTGCTCGGCAAGTACGGCGAGGAAGGCAATCAGCTGGTCTTCCGCATTCTCAAACGGGGCGCCGAGCTGCAGCGGGCGCTCGAGAGGTCACCCGACAGCGCGGACGCGCGACCGGAGCTCGCCGATCTGGCGCTGCGCTACGACCTGACGGTGCCGCTGGCACGCGTCGTCGCGGAACACCGGACGCTGCCGAAGTTCTTCAAGCGCTACCAGATTCAGCCAGTGTGGCGCGCCGATCGACCGGCCCGTGGCCGGTTCCGCGAGTTCTACCAGTGCGACGTGGACGTGCTCGGCTCGACCTCGCCGGTGGTCGAGGCCGAGCTGTGCGCGGCGGCGGCCGACGCGCTGCTCGCGCTCGGGTTCACCAACTTCACGATTCGCGTGAATCACCGCCAGCTGCTGACGGCGCTGCTCGAGGTCGCGGGCGTGCCGGCGGACAAGCACACCGACGCGCTGGTCGCGCTCGACAAGCTCGGGAAGATCACGCCCGACGAGGTGATCGCCGACATGGAAGCGCGCGGCATCGCGCGCGCGGCGGCGGACGGCGCGATCGGCCTGTTCCTCACCGACGTCCTCGTCGCCGGCGTCCCGTCGCCGACCACCGCCGACGTGTTCGCGGCGCTGCGGAGCAAGGTCGGCGACCACGCGGCGGGTCAGGCAGCCCTCGACAACCTGGCCGCCGTCGACACGCTCGCGGCGGCGACGCCCGCCGGTGGTCGGCTGCAGCTCGATCCGTCGCTGGCGCGCGGGCTGTCGTACTACACCGGCGCCATCATGGAGATCGTCGTCCCGGATCTCGCCGGGAGCCTCGGCGGCGGCGGACGCTACGACAACCTGGTCGGCATGTTCCGCGGCGAGAAGGTCCCGGCCTGCGGGTTCTCGCTCGGCCTGGAGCGGATCCTGGTCGTGATGGGGGAGCGGGGCATGTTCCCGCCGGACCTCGAGGCGGCTGCGGCGGATGTGATGGTCCTGCAGTGGAGCGACGCCGCCCAGGCCGACGCCCTGGCGCTGGCGGGTGAGTTGCGCGCGGCCCGGCCGGACGGGTCGCCGGGGCCCCGCGTGTTCCTCTACCCGGAGGTCGACAAGCCCGGCAAGCAATTCAAGTACGCCGAGACCATCGGCGTCCGGATTGCCGCGCTGGTCGGCGAGGACGAGGCTCGTGACAGCACGGTGACGCTGAAAGACCTGAAGAATCGGGCTCAGGTGACCGTTCCGCGGGCCCAGGCGCCGGCGGAGATTGCGCGGCTTCTGGCCCCGTCCGCTTAAACTGTTCGAGCAATGCACCTACTCGGAGACCTTCGTCGTTCTCACACGTGCGGCGCGCTGCGGCCCGCCGACGTCGGGCAGCCGGCCGTGCTGCTCGGCTGGGTTCACCGCGTCCGCGACATGGGCGCCCTGCTGTTCCTCGACATCCGCGACCGCTACGGCGTGACGCAGGTCGTCGTCCGCGACAACGAGGATCTGGTCACGCTAGCCAAGCGGCTGCGGACGGAGATGGTCGTCGCGATCATCGGGACGGTGGACCGCCGCAGCGCCGATACGGTGAATCCGAAGCTGGAGACCGGGGAGGTCGAGGTCGTGGCGACCGAGATCCGTCTGTTGAACGACGCCAAGCGGCCGCCGTTCTCGATTGCCGACGAGGGCCCGGTCACCGAAGAAGCGCGCCTGCGCTATCGCTATCTCGACCTGCGCCGGCCCGGCATGCAGGAACACCTGATCCTTCGCCACCGGGTCTCGATGGCGATCCGCAGGTGCTTCGACGCCGAAGGCTTCATCGAGGTCGAGACGCCGATCCTGACCAAGTCGACGCCGGAAGGCGCGCGCGACTACCTGGTGCCGAGCCGCGTCCACGACGGCCAGTTCTTCGCCCTGCCGCAGTCGCCGCAGCTGTTCAAGCAGCT
>JANOIR010000137.1:0-10692 GCA_031407765.1 Vicinamibacteraceae bacterium | reverse complement strand
GCTCCCAGATACACGTCGATGACGTTCTGGTCGTTCTGCACCTTGTCCATCGTGCCCTCGGCGAGGACGCTGCCTTCGTGCAGCACCGTCACGTTGCGGGCGATCGATCGGACGAACTCCATGTCGTGCTCGACCACCACGACGGAATGAGCGCCGGCCAGGGAGACGAGCAACTCCGCGGTCCGCTCGGTTTCCTGCGGCGTCATGCCGGCCACCGGCTCGTCCACCAGCAGCAGCTTGGGATCCTGCATCAGCAGCATGCCGATCTCCAGCCACTGCTTCTGGCCGTGCCCGAGAACGCCGGCAATCGCGTCGCGTCGATCGGCGAGGCCCGTCGTGGCGAGCACGCTGTCCATGCGATCGTGGCCGGCGGCCGTCAGGCGCGCCCGCAGCACCCGCCAGAAGGATCGTGGTCCGGCCAGCGCCAGCTCGAGGTTCTCGGCGACGGTGAGGTACTCGAAGACGGTCGGCTTCTGGAACTTGCGGCCGATGCCGGCCCTCGCGATCTCCGGCTCGCTCATCGTCAGCAGATCGAGCTGGTTCCCGAAGCGGGCCCGGCCCTCGTCGGGCCGGGTCTTGCCGGTGATGACGTCCATCATCGTCGTCTTGCCGGCGCCGTTCGGGCCGATGATGCAGCGCAGCTCGCCGGGCTCGACGTAGAGCGTCAGCGAATTCAGCGCCTTGAAGCCGTCGAAGCTGACGGTCAGGCGCTCGAGGTAGAGGACGTCGGGGGCGACGCTCATGCCGTGCCCACTCTGAGTCGCCGCGTCGCGAACCAGGACGCCGGGCGCAGCCCGACGAGGCCCCGCGGCAGGAGCAGCGTCACCAGGATGAACAACGCGCCCAGGGCGTAGAGCCAGACCTCCGGAAACGCGCCGGTGAAGTAGGTCTTGGCGTAGTTCACCAGGAGCGCCCCCGCGACCGCGCCGTAGAGCGTGCCGCGCCCGCCGACCGCGACCCAGATCACCACTTCGATCGAATTGATCGGCGCGAACTCGCCCGGGTTGATGATCCCGACCTGCGGTACGTAGAGCGCGCCGGCGACGCCGGCGATCACCGCCGACACCACGAACAGCCAGAGCTTGTACGACTCGACGGGGTAGCCGAGGAAGCGCGTGCGGCTCTCTCCGTCGCGGATGGCGCGGATGACGCGCCCGGCGCGGGAGCGCAGCAGCGCGCGGGTCAGTGCGTAGCTCGCCGCCAGCGCCACGACGGTGGCGACGAACAGGGCGATCCGCGTGCCGGGTGCGGTCAGGGCGAAGCCGAGGATGTCCTTGAAGTCGGTGAAGCCGTTGTTGCCGCCGAAGCCCATGTCGTTGCGGAAGAAGGCGAGCATCAGCGCATAACTCAGCGCCTGCGTGATGATCGAGAAGTAGACGCCGGTCACGCGCGACCGGAAGGCCAGCCAGCCGAAGGCCAGCGCCAGCAGCCCTGGCGCGAGCGCAACGATGATCGCGGCGAACCAGAAGTGATCGAAGCCGTACCAGAACCACGGTAGCGCCTTCCAGTTCAGGAAGACCATGAAGTCGGGCAGGACCGGATCGCCGTAGACGCCGCGCGTCCCGATCTGCCGCATCAGATACATCCCCATGGCGTAGCCGCCGAGGGAGAAGAACGCGCCGTGGCCGAGGCTGAGGATGCCGCAGTATCCCCAGATGGCATCGACCGCCAGCGCCAGCATCGCGTAGCAGAGGTATTTGCCGAGCAGCGTCAGGACGTAGGGCGACAGGTTGAGCGGCGAAGACGACGGCAGCAGCGCCAGGATCGGCACCGCGACGGCGGTCGCCGCGAGCAATCCGTAGAGCACCGCGCCGCCGGTGTCCGCCTGCGCGCTGCTCCGCAGCCGCTGAGCGATGGAGATGCTGTCCACCACGGGCTCCTAACTCTGCTCCGCGGCGCGGCCGGTCTGCGGGAACAGGCCGCGCGGATGCCGCTGGATGAAGAGGATGAGCGCGACCAGGACTGCGATCTTGGCCAGTACGGCGCCGACCAGCGGCTCGAGCAGGTTGTTGACGATGCCCATCGTCATGCCGCCGATCAGCGCGCCCCACAGGTTGCCGACCCCGCCGAAGACCACGACCATGAAGGAGTCGATGATGTAGGCCTGTCCGAGGTTGGGGCCGACGTTGGTCAGCTGGCTGAGCGCCACCCCGGCGATGCCGGCGATGCCCGAGCCCAGCCCGAACGTCATCGCGTCGACGCGCGCCGTGCGGATACCCATCGCCCGCGCCATCGGCCGGTTCTGCGACACGGCGCGGATCTCGAGCCCGAGCCGGGTCCGCTTCAGGACGAGCAGCAGCAGGCCGAACACGATCATCGTGAACACGATGATGTAGAGGCGGTTGTAGGTAAGGCTCAGCGCGTCGTTCAGCTGCAGCGTGCCGCTCATCCAGGCCGGTGTCGCCACCGATCGGTTGAGCGCGGTGAAGATCGAGCGGACCGCCTGCTGCAGGACCAGGCTGACGCCGAACGTGGCCAGCAGCGTCTCGAGCGGCCGGCCGTAGAGGAAGCGGATGACCGTGCGTTCGATGACCACGCCGGTCAGTCCCGAGACCAGGAACGCGGCCGGGATCGCCACGGCGATCGACCAGCCGATGTGGTTCGGCATGAGCGTCTGCACGACGTAGGTCGTGTAGGCGCCGAGCATCATGAGCTCGCCGTGCGCCATGTTGATGACGCCCATCACACCGAACGTGATGGCCAGGCCGATGGCGACGAGCACCAGCACGGCGCCAAGGCCGAGGCCGAAGAACAGCGTCTCGGCGCCCGCGTAGATCGATCGCGCCTGCTCGATACGGTCGATGGCCTTCGTCGCCGCGGCGCGGATGTCGGCGTCGGCTTCGACGAAGCCGCCATCCGGCGTCTTCTCGACCAGCGACTTCAAGCGGTTGAGGACGTGAGGGACGAGGCGGTGCGAGAGCACCTGGATGGCTGCAAGCCGCGCCGCCTTGTCGCCGCCATCGAGATCGGCGACGGCCAAGCCGGTCTCCATCTCGCGGCGCACGCGGGTGTCGTACTCGGTGCCGACACGCTCGCGGAGCAGCGCCGTCGTCTGGGCGTCCGGGGCGCGAAGCAGCTCGGTGACGGCATTCAACCGGACGTCCGGATCGGCATTGGCCAGCTCGGTGCGGGCGACGAGGCCTTTGAGGACGCGGCGCAGGCGGTTGTTGGTGCCGATCCGGGTCAGCGCGTCGCGCGGCGCAGAGCCGGCCGGCTTCAGCGTGACGGGATCGAGCAGGTCTGCGGCCGGCAGCGTCTCGTCGGCCGAGAGCGCCACGAAGACGCCCTGATCCGGCGCGCGGACGACGAGGCGATCCTCGAGCACGGCCCGCAGCACGACGCGCGTGCTGGGGTGGCCGCTCGCGACCAGCTGCTCGACGATGGCTTCCTTGTCGGCGAACCCGGCGTCGCGCAGGCTCGTGACGAGGCTGCCGAAATCGGCCGGCGCGGCCACTGCGGCAGGGGCCGTGCCCGCAGCCGCGCCGGGAGCCTCCTGAGCGGCCGCATCCTGCGCCGCGGCCGGGGAGGCGAAGAGGAAAACGGCGGCGAGCAGCGCGGCCATACGCCGCCACCGCCCGCCGCCCACCGGAAATCCGTCGTCCACCTTTATTTGGTTCCCGAGCAGACCTTGGTCTTGGTGTTGTAGGTGCCGCACTTGAGGGTGACCCAGTCCGCCGTGAGGTCCTTGCTGCCGGGCAGGAAGTCCGACCAGGCGTCGCCAGGGACCGTCGTCGGCGTCTTCCAGACCACGTCGAACTGCCCGTCCGCGCGCACCTCGCCGATGTAGACCGGCTTGGTGATGTGGTGATTCGGGAGCAGTTTGGCCACGCCGCCCGTGAGGTTCGGCGTCTCGAGCCCGGGCAGCGCCGCCAGCACCTTGGTGACGTCCGTCGAGCCGGCCTTGGTCACCGCCTGCGCCCACAGGTTGAAGCCGATGAAGTGCGCCTCCATCGGATCGTTGGTGGTGCGCTTGGGGTTCTTGATGTAGGCCTGCCACTTGCTGATGAACGCCTTGTTGCCGGCGCCCGGGATGCTCTGGAAGTAGTTCCACGCCGCGAGGTGCCCGACGAGCGGCTTGGCGTCGAGGCCCGAGAGCTCTTCCTCGCCGACGGAGAAGGCGACCACCGGGATGTCCTCGGCCGACACCTTCTGGTTCCCAAGCTCCTTGTAGAAGGGCACGTTGGCGTCGCCGTTGATGGTCGAGACCACCGCCGTCTTCTTGCCGGCCGAGCCGAAGCGCTTGATTGCCGCCACACGCGTCTGCCAGTCGGAATGACCGAAGGGCGTGTAGTTGATCGAAATGTCGGCCGGCGCGACGCCCTTGGCCAGCAGGTAGGCCTCGAGGATCTTGTTGGTCGTGCGCGGGTAGACGTAGTCCGTTCCTTCGAGCACCCAGCGCTTCACCGCCAGATCCTTCATCAGGTAGTCGACGGCCGGAATCGCCTGCTGGTTCGGTGCGGCGCCGGTGTAGATGACGTTCTTCGACGACTCCTCACCCTCGTACTGCACCGGGTAGAAGAGCAGACCGTTGTTCTTCTCGAACACCGGCAGCACCGACTTGCGCGAGACCGAGGTCCAGCAGCCGAACACGACCGCGACCTTGTCCTTCTCGAGCAGCTGCTGCGCCTTCTCGGCGAACAGCGGCCAGTTGGACGCGGGATCGACGACCACTGCCTCGAGCTTGCGGCCGAGCAGCCCGCCCTTCTTGTTCTGCTCGTCGATCATCATCAGGACGGTGTCCTTCAGCGTCGTTTCGCTGATGGCCATCGTGCCAGAGAGCGAGTGCAGAATCCCGACCTTGATCGTGGGCTGCTGCGCGCCGACGAACGAATAGGCCAGCGGCGCCGCGAAACACGCCACCGCGGCCAGCCACACCTGTCTACGAGTCATAAGCGACTACTCCTTGGGGAAAGATCAACCGAACGCCGTTCTACATCTGGATCTGGAGGCCGATACCGACGGCCTTGGAGTCCTGCCGGACGGCCGAGAACGTGGTGTTGCGGAAGAAGAACATCACCCGGGCGTTGTGCTCCTTGATGATGTAGTTGAGATTGATCTCGGTGGTGTCCTGGTCGTAATCGGCGGTGACGCCGTCCTCGAAGCTGGCCTTGGCGAACTTGCCGAGCACCTGCAGCTGGCCGGGCTGCTCGCCCATCTTGGGGAACAGGTAGGCGGCGAGCACGTAGGCGCCGTGGCTGTTGGTGTAGTTGACGTCGTAGCCGCCGAGCCCGTCGTAGCTGGCGAACTCGCTCTCGACTGTGAAGGTGCCGCCGGTGCCGAGCTTCTTCTCGAGGAGGAAGTCGAACGACGACGCGACGTCACCGTCCTGCGCCTGCACTGCGCCACCGAGGGCGAGCAGGTCCTTGGCACCGTAGTAGGTGCCATTCAGGTAGTAGCCGTCTTCGGCATCCCACAAATCGACCTGGACGCGACCGGCGAAGAGGACGTCGCTCTGGCCGGTCGCCGACTGGCCGTCGAACAGGCCGCCCGACACCTTCACCTTGTCGAACTGGCCCCAGTACATGACGCCGTTATCGCGGCCGGTCGCCACGAACGGGTAACCGTCCTGGATGCCGTCCGTATAAACGCCCCAGTGGCTCGAGTAGTACGGGCCGTACAGGTTCGAGCGGTCGCTCGGCGGCAGGAAGCGGCCGACCCACAGATTGAACTTCGACGATGTCGAGATCTGCGCGACCGCGTCCAGGACGCCGATGTCGTTGGTGCGGCCGTTGTACTCGGTGTTGAACATGAACTTGATGTTCTTGGTCGCCGAGCCGTTCACGTAGAGCCGCGCGCTGTTCAACAGGAACTCGTTGGTGCCGTCGCCGTCGGCGGGCTTGGTGTACTGGTAGCTGCTCTGCAGGCCGCCTCCGATGGTGACGGCGGGCAGTGCATCCTGGGCGCGGACCGGTGAGGCTCCGGAGACGGCGAGCGCGGCGAACCCGCCGGCGATCCAGGAGCGGTGCGTGAGCATGTGAGCGAATCCCTTCGGAAGTGGCAAACCCGTGCCAAGTGACGTGTCACGTCGTGCGCAGTCGAGAGCGGGACCTTGCCGACGCGCGATGCCTGGCTGGGCTGCAAGCTGAGGTCCAGGGCTCGATTGCTGGTATCGCCCGTCTTTACGGTCGTTTCGTGTCTCCGGGCTGTTACAACAAAGCGACGATCATGTGGCTAAATCTGCGCGTTAGGACTAAAATGTCTATAAATGGGCTGCGCGGAGCCGGTTCCGATGACGCTCGGGACATCAGGAGGGTGGTCATTTCCCCTGGAAAACGCCTGCTGTCTGACTCCCTCGTCGCGGCTTGGTAGGTTTGATGGACAAATTTGTCTGCGATTGATATTTGACGGACGCAAGCGTCTGTTGTCTCAAAACATCCTCGAGCGGGTCGCGGTGCTACCATCCACGCCGTGTCGGGGCCAGCTCGTGGCGTGGCAACTGTGGAGCCCGTGGAGGCGAACGCGCGACCGGCGGTCCGCCGCGGCGTCGTGGCGGTGGCCGCGGGCCCACGCGGGAGCACGGTCACGCGGGCCTATGCCGAGAGCCCGCTGAAGTGGCTGATGCCGGGCAACGGCGGGCACGCGGCCTGGGTGTTCGCCGCGTCGTACGGCGGTGGCCTCGTCGGCGGCGATCACCTGAGCCTCGAGATGGACGTTGCGGCCGGTGCCGCGGCACTGCTCTCCACGCAGGCCTCGACCAAGATCTATCGATCGGCGACCGGCGCCTCGACCCGCCTCGCCGCGCGGGTCGGTGAACGGGCGCTGCTGGTCAGCCTGCCCGACCCGGTGGTCTGCTTTGCCGGCTCCGACTATCGCCAGACGCAGACGTTCGAGGTCGATTCGTCGGGCGGGCTCGTCGCAGTCGACTGGATGGCGTCGGGTCGGCGCGGATCCGGCGAGCGTTGGGCTTTCGACGGGTATGCGTCGACGACCTGCGTGCGAATCGACGGCCGCCTGGCCCTGCACGACGCGGTGCGCCTCGATCGGGCCGACGGCGATCTCGCGGCCCGCGCGGGACGGTTCGACGTACTGGCGGTGGCCGTGATCGCCGGCGAGCGGCTCGCGGGCGACGCGACTCGCCTGGTGTCGGCGGTGTCCGCGCGGCCCGTCGAGCGCCGGGCCGCTGTCGTCGTATCGGCGGCGGGACTGCCCGGCCTCGCGCTGGCGCCGGCCGGCTGCGTCGTCCGCCTCGCCAGCGCGCACGTCGAGGACGTCCGCCGCGTCCTGCGTGACCTCCTCGATTTCGTGCCCGGGCACCTCGGCGACGATCCCTGGGCCCGCAAGTGGTGATTCGTGCCTGCAAGGTGACTCGATGCATCTGACCCCGCGCGAGATCGACAAGCTGCTGCTGCACCAGGCCGGCGTGCTGGCCCAGAAGCGGCTGGCCCGCGGCCTGCGCCTCAACCACCCAGAATCGGTGGCCCTGATCGCCACGCAGCTCCTCGAGTTCATCCGCGACGGGCGCACGGTCGCCGAGCTGATGGACCTCGGCCGCCAGCTGCTGGGGCGCGACGACGTCATGGCCGGTGTCGCCGACCTCATCGAGGAGGTGCAGGTCGAAGGCACGTTTCCGGACGGCACCAAGCTGGTGACGGTGCACCATCCGATCGCGGCGCAAGCCGGCAACCGCGCGCTCGCGCTCTACGGCAGCTTCCTGCCGATCGACGCGGCCACGCCGGTCGGCACCGCGCCCGAGCTGCTCGGCGAGGCGCCCGGCGCGGTGACGCCACGCGTCGGCGAGCTGGAGCTCAACGCCGGCCGCGCCGTCACCGAGCTGGCGGTGACCAACCGCGGCGATCGCCCGATCCAGGTCGGCAGCCACTATCCGTTCGCCGAGACGAACCGCGTCCTCGATTTCGACCGCGCCGTCGCCCGCGGCAAGCGCCTGGACATCCCCGCCGGTACCGCCGTGCGCTTCGAGCCCGGCGACACCAAGACGGTCCGCCTCGTCGAGACCAGGACCTCATAAGGCCGCCCAATGCCGCACCGCATCTCGCGCCAGCACTACGCCGCCATCTACGGGCCGACGACCGGCGACACCGTGCGCCTCGGCGACACCGGCCTCGTCGCTGAGATCGAGAGCGACGCCACGCACTACGGGGACGAGTGCAAGTTCGGCGGCGGCAAGGTGCTCCGCGACGCGCAAGGCCAGGCCGCCGGCATCGCCGATGCCGACGCGCTCGACTGTGTGATCACCAACGCGCTGATTGTCGACTGGACCGGCGTCCGCAAGGCCGACGTCGGCATCAAGGGCGGCCGCATCGCCGGCATCGGCAAGGCCGGCAATCCGGCCGTGATGGCCGGCGTGACGCCGGGGATGATCGTCGGCGTCACCACCGAGGCGATCGCCGGCGAAGGCCTGATCCTCACCGCCGGCGGCATCGACTCGCACATCCACTACATCTGCCCGCAGCAGGTCTACGAGGCGCTGGCGAGCGGCGTCACCACTTTCGTCGGCGGCGGCACCGGTCCAGCGACCGGCACCAACGCCACGACCTGCACCCCCGGCTCACGCCACATCGAGCTGATGCTGCAGGCGACCGACGTGCTCCCGATGAACTTCGGCTTCCTCGGCAAGGGCAACACCTCGAGGCCGGAGGGCCTCGACGAGCAGATCCGCGCCGGCGCCATCGGGCTCAAGCTGCACGAGGACTGGGGCACCACGCCGGCGACGATCGACTGCTGCCTCGGCGTCGCCGAGCGACACGACGTCCAGGTCGCCATCCACACCGACACGCTCAACGAGTCGGGCTACGTCGACGACTCGATCGCCGCTTTCAAGGGCCGAACGATCCACACGTACCACACCGAAGGCGCCGGCGGCGGTCATGCGCCCGACATCATCAAGGTGTGCGGCGAAGCCAACGTGCTGCCGAGCTCGACCAACCCGACGCGGCCGTTCACCGTGAACACGCTCGACGAGCACCTCGACATGTTGATGGTGTGCCACCACCTGGATCCGAACATTCCCGAGGACGTGGCTTTCGCCGAGAGCCGGATCCGCGGCGAGACGATTGCCGCCGAGGACGTGCTGCACGACCTCGGCGCGATCAGCATGATGTCGAGCGACAGCCAGGCGATGGGCCGCGTCGGCGAGGTGATCACGCGGACCTGGCAGACGGCGCACAAGATGCGAGCCGAGCGCGGCGCGCTGGCCGGCGAGCGCGCCGGCAGCGACAATCTGCGCATCCGCCGCTACATCGCCAAGTACACGATCAACCCGGCGATCACCCATGGTCTGGCCCAGCACGTCGGCTCGGTCGAGGTCGGCAAGCTCGCCGATCTGGTGCTGTGGAAGCCGGCGTTCTTCGGCGCCAAGCCGGAGCTGGTGCTGAAGGGCGGCTTCATCGCCTGGGCCCAGATGGGCGACGCCAACGCCTCGATCCCGACGCCGCAGCCGCTGCTTATGCGGCCGATGTTCGGCGCCTACGGCCGGGCCACCGGCGCCACCTCGCTGGCGTTCGTGTCGAAGGCGGCGGTCGAGGCCGGGAGCGTGGCCCGCTACGGCTTGAACAAGGTCGCGGTCGCGATCGGGCCGTGCCGCGGCCTGACCAAGCGCGACATGAAACTGAACGACGCGCTGCCGAAGATCGAGGTCGACGCCGAGACCTATACGGTGCGTGCCGATGGCGAAGTGCTGCGCGCCATCGCGGCGCCGGTGCTGCCGTTGGCGCAGCGCTATTTCCTGTTTTAGCGGTGCCGACGATGCCCGACGCGCTTGCCCCGCCCGGGAGTCCTGCTGCGAATGACGCGGCCGCGACACTGGTCTGGCAGCTCGTCGACTCCGCGTTCCCGACCGGGGCGTTCGCGCACTCGCTCGGCCTGGAGTCGGCATGGCATCACGGCGAAGTCGTCTCGCGCGAGGATCTGCGGCGCTTCGTCGAGGCGACGATTCTCCAGGCGGCGAGCGGCGCGCTGCCGCTGGTCAACGCGGCCTACCGTGAGCCGGCGCGGCTCGCTGAATGGGACGCGCTCGCCGACGTGTTCCTCAGCAACGCGGTCGCGAACCGCGCCAGCCGCCAGCAGGGGAGGACGCTGGTCGCGAGCGCGGCTCGCATCTTTGCGTCTTCGACGCTCGATGCGCTTCACGCGCGCGTCGTGTCAACTCCCAACTCCCAATCTCCAACTCCCAAGGCACTCCCAACTCCCAACTCCCAACCCACACGCGGCTTCGCGGCCCACGTTGGGCCAATGACGGGGGCGGTGTTCGCGGCGCTGGGCGTTGCGCTCGAGACGACGCAGCAGGTGGTGCTGTTCACTGCAGCCCGCAGCGTGCTCTCGGCGGCGGTGCGGCTCGGTGTCACCGGGAGCTACGACGCCCAGCAGCTGCAGTCGGAGAGTGCCGGCTGGGCGGCGGCCGTGCTCGCGCGCTACTGCGACGCGGCGCCGGCCGACCTGGCGCAGACCGCACCCATCATCGACCTCCTGCAGGGCGCGCACGACCGGCTCTATTCGCGCCTCTTCCAGTCGTGAGGTTTGGAGTTCTCACATGCACTACATCCCTGGCCAGTCCCCGTACCACGGCGATCCGGACAGCGCCGGCGCGTTCGATCAGCGCCCGGCCCCGCTCGCCCGCGACTACCATGCGCGCGCGTTTACCGTCGGCATCGGCGGTCCGGTGGGCAGCGGCAAGACGGCGCTGCTGCTGGCGCTGTGCCGCGCGCTACGCGACGATCACAACCTTGCGGTCGTGAC
>JANOIR010000126.1:0-6788 GCA_031407765.1 Vicinamibacteraceae bacterium | reverse complement strand
ACCGGTCATCACGCTCGGCGTCAAGACCCGCGGCGCCACCACCAACCTCCGCGCCGACGCCGGCGCCCTCGCGGCGCAGGGCGTCGAGGTGCACGAGACCGGCCGCGGCGGCGACGTCACCTTCCACGGTCCGGGACAGCTCGTCGGCTACCCGATCCTCGACCTCAAGCCGGATCGCCAGGACGTCCACCGCTACGTCCGCGACCTCGAGGAGGTGCTGATCCGCACCGCGGCGGACTTCGGCATCGAGGCCGGACGCATCAAGGGTTTCAGCGGGGCCTGGGTCGGCGATCGCAAACTCGCCGCGATCGGCGTCCGCATCTCGCGCTGGGTGACGAGCCACGGCTTCGCGCTGAACGTCACCACCGATCTTTCCGGCTTCGACCTGATCGTGCCGTGCGGGATCACCGATCGCGGGGTGACCTCGCTGTCCGCGCTGCTCGGGCGCGAGGTCGCGATGGCGGAGGTCGAGCGGTCGGTCATCGCGCACTTCGCGGCGGTGTTCGAGCGCGACGTTTCGTGAGGCGGCTACATTGACAGGATCGGTGTCCAATGGAACATGGCCGCTCGACGCGCGATGTGGTGGGGCGTGCGCATACTGACTGCGAGCGTCGTTCTGGTTGCAACTGGGTACGCGTCCAGTTTCGCGAGTGTCGGGCGGTGTCAGTCGCATGCCGCGAATGCGATCGCTCGTGAGCTCGAGAGTCGAGACGTGTTCGTGCTGCCAGTTGACCCATCGTCCATCGAGAACTACCCGGGAGCCGAAGCAATCCTTCGCGGGGCCGGCTTCACGGTCCGTCCGTGCTCGAAGTCGATGGACCGGTTCGACTGCTTCCCGTGGGCTGGCGTGGCTCGAGCAGAGGTAGTCGGTCCGTTTCTCGTGGACGTCCGGTGGGGTTACGTCGCGGCGCCTCTCAGCGGTCGCGGAACGCGCACGCTGTACTTCGCCATCTTTGGTGCGGTGTTCCCGCTTCTAAATGCTGGTGGCTGGGTAACGTAGGCCGCCGTAGACCTCCGGGCCGCGCGCATCGGCCGGACGTGCCTGGTCGCCACGTAGTGGGTCAGGTCGGTTGAGTGGTCATCTCCTCAACCTCTCGCTAAAGTCTGCCGGCTTGTTGGGCAGGAGTTCCGATTTGCCGTGCAGGACGTGCTGATCCGGCGCGTCCCATTCAGCGACGCAGGTTGCTCCTGCCGGTGCCTTAGCCTATGCTTGGCATATGCGCCGAGCGATGGAAGCTGGAATGGACGCCGTGCGACAGGTTCGCGTATTCCGGAATGGCCGCAACCAGGCGGTGCGGATTCCTCGTGACCTCGAGCTGCCGGGCCGAGAAGCGACGCTGCGGAAGGAGGGCGCTCGCCTGATCATTGAGCCTGTTGCCGGGCCCTCACTCTTGGCCGTCTTGGCAAAGCTCAGGCCGCTCGATGAAGAACTCTCGAAGGTCTCGCGCCCTGCGGCGGAACCGGTCGAGCTCTGATCGTGGCGAATCTGTATCTGCTCGACACGAATATCCTCTCGCACCTCGTACGACAACCGCAGGGACCGGTGGCGGAGCGCATCGCCGCGGTGGGCGAGGCCAGTGTGAGCACAAGCGTGATCGTCGCTTGCGAGCTGCGGTACGGCGCTGCGAAGCGCGGCTCCAGAAGGCTGACGCGGCAGGTCGAGGCGATACTCGGCGCAATCACGATCCGGCCCATCGAGTCGGACGTCGAACGGGTTTACGCCTCGATTCGGGTGGCGCTGGAAAAGAAGGGCACTCCGATCGGTGCCCACGACATGTTGATTGCCGCACATGCGCGAGCCATCGATGCGGTGTGTGTCACCGACCACACCGCCGAGTTCGAGAGAGTGCCCTCCCTGAGAATCGAGAATTGGCTGCGGTGAACGTCGCGGTCGCGTCCCGCGCGCGGATGCAGCCTATAGGCGTGGGGCGATTGTCCGCCGTCGACGATTGCGACATCGTCGACGCATGAGTCCACGGGCCCATCGACCGACCTTGTCACCCGTCGATCGCCGCGCCCTGCTGATCGGCCGGCTCTGCGCCGTCGTGTGTGTCGGGGGCATCGTCGGTGTGATATTGCTCGCGCTGCTGATCGCGGAGGGCAGCGTGCGGGAGCGGCGGTGGCAATGGCTCGTGCTGTTCGGCGTCGCGCTCGGGGCGTGGACGGGTGCGTGGTTGACGATGTTGTGGCACCAGGCGCGCGTCGGCCTGCCGATTGAGGATTCCGACGACTGGGACCGTCGGGCCGATTCCTCTCGGTTCGGTTTCCTCGTGCCCTTCTCGTACCTGCTGGGCCCGCCGGATCAGCGCCGCGTCGCGCGATACGTGAGGCGCACGAAGCGCCGATTCTGGCGTTGATCGTCAGTCGCGACTCTCGTCCTCGGCCGGCGTCACCGTTGGATGGACTGACTCGGCGTGCTACCCTGCGCCACGCCCCGATAGCCGGGTCGGTCAGACCCCAGTCGTGCGCTGAATATGACTCTCGAGTTCCTGCACACTCTTCGCGCCCTGTCGCGGCAGCGCCTGTACACCGGGATGGTGCTGCTGATCATGGGGGTCGGTCTGGGCGCCAACGCTGTCCTCGTAGCGGTGGCGGACGCGCTGTTTCTCCAGCCGTTGCCTTACCGGGACGGCGAACGCATCGCGCTCCTCGAGGAATTCTGGCAGACGGGGCCGGGCACGGAGCTGAATGGCGCATCCCCCGCGGTGCCAGCCTTCGCGGCCGTCGCCGGCTATCGGAGCGGCGATGGGACCATAGGCGTCGCCGGCGAGCCGCTGCGCGTGCGGATGGCCGCCGTGACGCCGTCGTTCTTCGAGGTGTTCCGCGACGCGCCGCTCCGCGGCCGGACGTTCGCGAGTCCCGGCATGGCGGACACGCACGGCGTCGTCATCGGCGAGCGCCTTGCGGGGACCCTCGATCCTGGCGCGACGTCGGTCGTCGTCGATGGCCTGCGCCTGGACATCATCGGCGTGATGCCGGCCGCGTTCGAGTTCCCAGGCCGTGCCGAAGTCTGGATTCTCGCGGAGGACGTCGGCTTCGCGTTCTATGGCGACACCCAGTATCTGAGGGGGATCGCCCGAATCAAGCCCGCCGTCGAAATTGCCGCGGCACGGCAGGCGTTGCGCGCGCAGACGACGGCTGGTGGCCGTGAAACCGCGGACGACGCGATCGTGCCGCTGCGAGAGACGCTCAGCACGGGACTCGCCGACAAGATGCGGCTGGCCGAATGGCTGGCGTCGCTGATTCTCGTCGTCAGCTGGGTCGCCGTCCTGAACGGTCAGGTGCTGCGCCTGGCCGGCCGCAGCCGCGAGTTCGCCACGCGTCTCGCCCTCGGCGCCAGGCCACGACACCTCCTGGCCCTGGTCGGGCTCGAATCGGCTGCCCTGTACGGTGGTGGCGCCGTGCTCGCCCTTGGCATCGCGGCGCTCGGGAGCCAGTTCGCCTCGCGCCTGCTGTCCGACCGCGTCGCGCACACCATTTCCGTCGGCGTGTCGTTGCGGACCGTGCTGGCGACGGCCGGCCTCGCGACCGCTTGCGCGCTCCTGGCCAGCGTGGTCGCCGCCTGGAGGATTCGGGGTCTGTCGGTTCGCGCCTCTGCTGGGGATGGTGCCCGCGCCATCGAAAGCGAGGCGATGGCGCCCGGCGGCTTGTCGCTGGCGCTCGTCGGCGCGCAGGTCGCGCTGACAACCGCCGCTGTCGTCTGCACGCTGCTCCTCTGGCAGAGCTTCCGCAACGTGCTGCGGACCGAGGCCGGAATCGATCCATCCGGCATCATCGCCTTTCGCGTAGAGACGCCGGCGGGGACCGACCCGCGGACGAACGACATCGTCCAGCGGATCGAAGACGCGCTGCGCGCCGAGCCCGGCGTCGATGCCGTCGGATCGACCAGTCATCTGCCGCTGCGGGATTTCGGCGGCTTCATGATCCCCGTGAGCGGCAGCGATGGCGCGGTGTCGTCGGCGCCTCCCGCCTACTACCGGGCCGTTTCACCTGGTTACTTCGCGACCATCGGTACGCGCCTCCTGGAGGGGCGCGCGTTCACGCGAGCCGACGGCATCGGCGCCCGCCACGTCGTGCTCAACGAGCGCCTCGCGCAATCGCTGTGGCCCGGCCAGAGCGCCGTCGGGCGCCGCGTCCGGCTGCCCTTCGACAAGGAGAATCCGCTGGCCGAAGTGGTCGGCGTGGTCGCGAGCGTCAGGCACTTCGGCCTCACGTCGGACGCCAAGCCGGAAATCTTCCTGCCGAACCGGCCGCCGGTGATGACGATGGTCGTCAAGGCGGGGCAGCGGTCGGTGACCGAGGCGCGAATCCGGGCGCTCGTGCATGGCGCCGCGCCGAGCGTTGTTGTCTTCGAGTACACGCGCGTCCAGGACGTGCTCTCGGGCTCGTACCGCGATCGACAGCTTCAGAGTCTGCTGGCGCTGGCCTGCGCCGTCGTCTCGATCGCGGTGGCGTCCACGACGATTTTCGCGGTCATCGGTCTCCTGCTTCGTACCCGGGCGCGGGAGGTCGCGATCCGCATGGCGCTGGGCGCCTCCCGCCTCGCCGTGCTCGAGGGCATGACGAGAAGTGCCGCGATTGCCGCTAGCAGCGGGCTTGCCGCCGGTCTGCTCCTCGCCTGGCTGTCGGGGCGATATCTTCAGTCGCTCCTCTACCAGCTCGAGAGCCGCGATCCACTGAGCTTCACCGCGGCCGCGATCCTGGTGTCGGCGACCGCGCTCGTGGCATCGCTCGAAGCGGCGCGACGCTGCACCGGCGAAGAGACGCTCGCGCGGCTGCGCTGACTCGTGCCTTCGGCGATAGACTTCCTCCACGATGTCCGCCGGAACGAAGAGGTTGGCCAGGCGGCTGCTCGCCGGCGTCGCGCTGTTCGTGGTGCTCGCCGTCTGGGTGCTCGGCGGTCCTGCCGAGGCGTGGGCCACCTGGAAGCTCGATGGCGCGAGCGTGATCGCCATTCCGCTGCCGGGCATCAGCACCTGCTATTCGCCGAGGTTCTCCCAGGTGGGCTTCCTCAGTGTCCAGCCCGGAGATTCGCTCGAGAGCGTCCGGTCACGGCTGGGCGAACCACTGGCCATTTCCTGGAGCTTCGGTGGCGTCCGCTTCGTCTGGTTCGAGCCGAAGGGCGGCGAGTGGATCGCCTCGTACGCGCATGACGTCGACGTCGCCAACGGGACGTCGATGGCGGCGGCTCGCGAACGGTGGTCGTCGTATGCCTCGGAGAGCTGGACATACTCACGGTCCTGCGCACGGGACAGTTCCCGCCGCATGCGGAGTGTGTCCTTCGAGCAGGGCCGAGTGACCGGCCGCTACGCTGGCGTCTGGTACGACTGAACGCCGTCGTTCGCGTTCGCGAGCTACTCGTCGAGCGGCCTGGTCACGTGTGACACCCGCGCTTCGCCGACACCGTGGCGCTCGACCTTGATGACCTCGAAGCGGACGTGGTCGTACTCGACCGATTCGCCGACGGTCGGCAGCCGGCCGAGGACAGCGAGGACGAGGCCGCTGACGCTGTCGACGTCGGGGTGCTCGAGCTCGACGCCGAGCGCCTCGCCGACCTCGCCGATCCTGACGGTGCCTTCGATGATGAACCCGCCCTTGCCGTCGGGCGCGATGCTGATGGCTTCCGACTGCCCCTCGGGGATGTCGCCGGCGACCTCGTAGAAGAGATCCTCCAGGGTGATGACGCCGGCGGTGCCGCCGTGCTCGTCGAACACCACTGCCATCGGCGCGGCGTGCCTGCGGAACATCGCCAGCACGTCGTCGAGCGGCGCCGTGTCCGGCACCTGCGGGATCTGGTGGGCGTCGGTGGCGGTGACGATGCGGCCGGCTTCGACCAGCGCCACCAGCTCCTTGATGTGGATGTAGCCGACGATGTGATCGAGGTCGCCATCGAAGACCGGATAGCGGGTGTGGCCGGAGACGCTGGCGATGCGGCGGACCTCTTCCGGCGCGGTCCCGATCTCGATGCCGGTGACGCGGACCCGCGGCACCATCGCCTCGCGCGCCGAGGTGTCGCTGAACGCGAACAGCTCGCGCAGCATCTGGCCGGCCTCGGCGCGGAGCTGGCCGCCCTCTTCGCTCTCATCGATGATCAGCGCGAGCTCCTCGGGCGTGTAATGGTGGTCCGTCGATCCTTTCGAGCGATTGATCCCGACCAGCCGTAGCATCAGGTTGCCGACTGCGTTCAGAGCGATGACCAGGGGATAGACCGCCAGGTTGATCGCCCGCATCAAGGGCGTGATCCAGAGCACCGTGCGCTCGGCGCTTTGCAGTGCCAGCGATTTCGGGATCATCTCGCCCAGCACGATGTGCAGGTAGGTCAGCGCGGCGACGCTGAGAATCGTCGCGAGCGTGTGGGACGCAGCCCAGCTGCCGGCGCCGGCCACCGCCTCTATGTGATTGAAGATCCACTCGGCCAGCACGTGCTCGCCGTACATGCCCAGGCCGAGGCTGGCGACGGTGATGCCGAGCTGCGCGGTGGCGATGAAGCGATCTTGCCGGCGTGGATCCGCCAGGACGCTGCGGACGATGCGCGCGACGCGACTGCCTTGCTGGGCGCGCCGCTCGATGGCCGTTCGCGGCACGCTGACGATGGCGAATTCCGCGGCCACGAACAGCGCGTTGAGCGTCAGCAGCGCGACGACGACCAGCACCGGCCCGAGCTCAGCCAAGGCCGCCTCCGGGCACGGGGACTGCCGATGCCACGTCGTCCGGCATCTCGCCGAGGAAGGCGCGCAGCACGTCCTCGAGCGTGACGATGCCGAGGGCGCGGCCGGCCTCGTCGCTGA
>JANOIR010000047.1:0-5747 GCA_031407765.1 Vicinamibacteraceae bacterium | reverse complement strand
TCCGGTCCGACCATCACGCTCTCGTCCGCGGGGGCTGCACCCCGGACGATCGAGATCCCCGTCGGCGGGCGGCTCACCATCGTCAACAGTGACAACGTCTCCCACGACATGGGCTCGGATCCCCATCCGAGCCACGAGGACTGCCCCGAGCTCAACCTGATCGGCATGCTGGCGCCGGGAGCGTCGCGCACGAGCGGCAATCTGATCGAGGCGCGGACCTGCGGCATGCACGACCACCTCCGGCCGCTCGTGACGACCCTGCACCTGCGGATCACCATCCGCTGAATCCCCGGCCCCATTCTCTGGCGCGGCGCGGTAGGGCGTGTTCCAGCCGTGCAATTTTGCGGCGGCCCGTCCACTTTCTACATGGATCAGCCGCGAGGGTCGACCCACCAAAACTGTAAGGGCACCAGCGAATCCCTGTTGTCAGGCTGCGGCGCAACTCGCGCAAACGCGAGCACTTGCCGGATTTCATCATGATTCCGTCGAGCTGGTCCGATATCTGCACAGCCGCGATACCGTGCCCCGATACTCTGCTTCCCTGTTCGCCTTGGGCGCCCTGGCCGCGATGTCCTCTGGACGTCTGGCCGCCGCACCGGAATCCCCGCGACCGTCAGTCGCTGCAGCCGCCGCTCGTCCGGAGACGCCCCTGACGGTGCCGACGATCACGCGGCCGAGCGTCCCGTTGCGGTTCGAGCCCCTGCCGGCGGCCGACAACGGCACCCGGGTGTTCGTCGCGCGATCGGCAGGCTACGCGGTGCACGTCGGGCCGACCTGGGCCGAAGTTCATGCCACTGACCGCCCGGGCCCCACCGCTGCCCAGGCCGCCGGTCCGATCGCGATGCGCTTCGCCGGCGCCGCAGCCGGCCCGCGCGAGGTCAGCCTCGAAGGCGCCACGACCACGGTCAACTACCTCGTCGGCGCCGATCGCGATCGCTGGCGCGTCGGCCTCGAAGCGCGCGAGCGGATCCGCTTCCGCGACGTCTACCCCGGCATCGACGTCGCCTATTACGGTACCGATCGCGAGGTCGAATACGACATCCTGCTCGAGCCCGGCGCCGACCCGGATCAGGTGCGGCTGCAGCTGTCCGGCACCGGTCGCATCGCGATCAACGCCGACGGCGATCTCGAGCTCGGCACCAAGGCGGCGCCGGTCCGCGTGCGAGCACCGTTCGCCTACCAGCTGGAAGACCAGGCCCGCGTCCCGGTCGCCAGCCGTTATGCGCTCCATGCCGACGGCACGGTCGGCTTCGCGCTGGGCCGCTACGATCGCCGCAAGGCGCTGGTCATCGACCCGATCCTCAGCTACTCCCGGCTGCTGGGCGGCTCCGGCCTCGACGAGGCGGTATCGGTCGCCGTCGACGCCACCGGCAACGTTTACGTCGCCGGCACCACGTCGTCGCCCGGCTTTCCCGGTGCCCCCGGCTCGCCGGGCGGCATCGACCTGTTCGTGACCAAGCTGGATGCGCGCGGCTCGACGGTCCTGTTCTCCACCTACATCGGCGGCGCCGGCATCGACGAAGCGCGCGGCATGACGATCGACGGGCTCGGCAACGTCTACGTGGTCGGCTCCACCACGTCGACGAACTTCCCGACGGTCTCGCCGCGACAGGCGGCCCTGGCCGGCGAATCCGACGGCTTCCTGCTGCGCATCTCGACCACCGGCGGCGGCCTCGGGTACTCGACCTACTTCGGCGGCAGCGGTCCCGACGAGGTGAACGCGGTCGCCGTCGACGCCTCGCGCAACATGTACGTGGCCGGCAGCACGCGCTCGGCGAACTTTCCACAGCTCAACGAGATCCAGGCCTACGGCGGCGGGCTCGACGGGTTCCTCGCCCGCTTCGCCGCCAACGGCACGCTCACCTACTCCACCTTCCACGGCGGTTCCGGCGTCGACACGCTCGACGGCATCGGCGTCGATGCCGCCGGTTACATCAACACCACCGGCTCGACGACGTCGCCCAACCTCCCCGTGCTGAGCGCGCAGCGCCCGGCGCTGGCCGGCCGCGTGGACGCGTTCATGTCGCGCTTCTCGCCGGTCGGCACGCTGCTCTTCTGCACATACTTCGGCGGCACCCGCAACGACGCCGGCCGCGCGATCGCCGTGCTGCCCTCGGGATGGGCCTTCATCGGCGGTACCACCGGCTCCGCCGACTTCCCGGTCGTATCCGCGATCCAGCCGGCGTTCGGTGGCGGCCTCGACGCGTTCCTGCTCGTGATCTCCCCGACGGGCGGGGTCGCCTGGGCGACCTACTACGGCGGCACCGGCAGCGAGCGCGGTCGCGCCCTCGCCGTGAACCAGACCGGCAAGCTGATTTTCGCCGGCCAGACTTTTTCGCCGGACATGCCGCTGGTGCGGCCAGCCCAGGCGCGCACCGGCGGCAACCGCGACACCTTCGTTGTCGAGCTCGATCCCCCATACACGGCGTTCACCTACGCGACCTACCTCGGGGGCAGCAACAACGACGAGGGCGGCGGCGTCGCGGTCGACAGCATCGGGCGCGTCTTCACCGCCGGCGCCGCGTCGTATCCGTCGCCGGGCTCGCTCGGAGCGTCGGACGCCTTCGTCTACGGCATCTCGAGCGCCGCAGTGGGCGACACAGACAACGACGGCCTCCCCGACGGCTGGGAAACGGACTTCGGCACCGACCCGAACGCCGACGACGCCGGCGCCGATCCCGACGGCGATGGCTTCACCAACGCCCAGGAGTTCGCCAACAACACGCACCCGACCGGCTACTTCACGCGCTACCTGGCCGAGGGCTCGACCGGTGCGTTCTTCGACGATCGCATCGCGCTGTTCAATCCCGGGGTCGACCTCGCCACGGTGGTCCTGCGCTTCCAGCGCGACGTCGGCGCGGAGATCCGGCAGGTGCTGTCGATTCCGACCCGCAGTCGCGCCACCGTCAACCCCGAGACGATCGTCGGCCTCGAGAACGCCGCGTTCGCGACGGTGGTCGAGAGCAGCCAGGCGATCGTCGTCGATCGCACCATGACCTGGGACGGCACTGGCTTCGGCAGCCACTCCGAGACCTCGATCGAGCAGCCGGCGAGCACGTGGTACCTGGCCGAGGGTTCGACGGCCGGCACCTTCGACCTCTACTACCTGCTGCAGAACCCGAACGCCACCGCGGCGACGGTGACCATCACCTACCTGCGGCCGAGCGGCGGGCCGTTGACCAAGACCTACACCGTCAACCCGCGCAGCCGCCGCACCATCAACATCGACGGCGAAACCGGCTTCACCGGGCGACCGGCCACCGAGCGCACGCTGCAGAGCACGGACGTCTCGGCGCAGATCGTCTCGACCAACGGTGTCCCCATCCTGGTCGAGCGCGCGATGTACATGACGGTGAACGGTCGCGTGTTCGCGGCGGGCCACGACAGCGCCGGCGTCACCTCGCCGCAGACCAGCTGGTTCCTGGCCGAAGGCGCGACCGGCTCGTTCTTCGACCTGTTCATCCTGCTCGCCAACACCAACACGACGGCGACGACGGTGGAGATCACCTACCTGCTGTCGAATCGCACCCAGGTGGTGCGCACCTACGCGCTCGCCGCGCAGAGCCGCCGCACCGTCTATGTCGACGCCGACCCCTTGCTTGCCGACGTGGCCACCTCCGCGATCGTGCGGTCGCTGAACGCGGCGGTGCCGATCGTGGTCGAGCGCGCCATGTGGTGGCCGGGCGGCAACTGGCAGGAGGCGCACAACAGCGCCGGCGCGATCGTGACGTCGCCGACCTGGGCCCTCGCCGACGGCGAAGTCGGCGGTACGAGCGCCAACCAGACGTACGTCCTGATCGCCAACACCTCGGCGTTCGACGCCTCGGTCCTGGTCACGGCCTTCTTCGAGGACCAGGGCTCGCCGCTCGTCAGGGCCTACACCGTTTCCGCCAACAGCCGCTTCAACGTCGACTACAGCAACAGCATCGCGCAGGGCCGCCGCTTCTCGGTGCTGGTCGAAGGCCAGTTGACCGGGGGACAGCTGCCACAGCTGGTGGTCGAGCGGGCGATGTACTCGAACGCCGGATCCACGATCTGGGCGGCCGGCACCGACGCGCTCGGCACGCCGATCTTCCCGGCGGGGACATTCACCGTGACCCCGAACGGGGTGTTCCCGAAAGTGCTCGTCGTCGACGACGGTACGCGCGTCACCATCGTCAATCGCGATCCGGACCAGACCGACACCATCGACTGCGCCCCCGGCGGCCACGACATCTCCGACGATCCGCACCCGACGCACGGCGACAGCCCGGAGTTCGGCAGCGGGCGTCTCACCCTGAACCAGTCGCGGCTGACGCAGAACCTGATCACGCCAGGCGCGTTCGGTGTCCACGACCATTGCCACGGCTCGGACGATCGCTTCAAGGCCCGGGTCGTTGTGCGCGCAGCGCCGTAGACGCGTGGGGCGAGTTCAAGCGCGCGCTCGCCGCACGGACCGGCCAGCCGACTCCCCGCGGCTACACGTTCGAGCTGTATCGCAACACGCCGATGGACGTGCCGGAAGCCCAGTTGCGGACGCTGCTCTACATGTCGATCGCAGAAGCCGGCCGCGCCGCCGGCGCACCGTAGCGCTTCACCGCGCGCTCCTTGGCGCGCCGCGCTTCTTCTTCCCGGCTGCGGCCCGGCGCGCTGGTGACCAGCGCCTCGATCAGCTGGCGCGCCGACTGCGCGACCTCGTCGACCGCCTGATCGAACGCCGCCTGGTTGGCCTGCGACGGTCGCGTGGAGCCACTCACCTTGCGGACGAACTGCAGCGCCGCGGCGCGAACCTCGGCATCGGTCGCCGGCGGATCGAAGTTGAACAGCAGTTTGATGTTCCGGCACATGGCCCATGAATAGCACAGGCGAGAGCACCGCGGAAAACCCGGGATGACTCGGGCCGGCGGGCGCCGATGGTACGATGACCAGCGATGCCCGAGCCGGTCCGTTCATCCGCGCCGGCCGCTGACGCCGTCGCCGCCGAGTACATCCGGCGGTCCCAGCGCGCCGACAGAGACGCCGCGGCACATGCCGCCCTGTCGCGCCGCCTCTCGTACTTCCGACTGCTGGCGGCGGCCCTGGCGGCGATCGGGCTCGTGCTCATGGTGCGCGGCCGCGGCGGTCCGGTCGCGGCACTGCTCGTCATGATCGCGCCCGGCGTCTTCGTCGCGCTGGCGATTCGCCACGCCGGCGTCGAGCGCCGGCGGGAACGCGCCGTCGGCCATGCGCTCCTCAACCGCGAGGCGGCGGCCCGCGTCGACCGCCGCTGGGACGCGTTACCGCCGGCGTGGCAGCTGTCGCCGCTCGACGACCATCCCTACGCCACCGACCTCGACGTCTTCGGGCACGCCTCGCTGGTCCAGCTTGCCGGTCCCGTGCACACGCCGACCGGACGGCGGGCCCTCGCCGCGTGGCTGCTGTCGATCGATGAGGCGACGCTCGCCGCCGTACGCGACCGCCAGGCCTCCGTCGCCGAGCTCGCACCCGCCCTCGACTTCCGGCAGGACCTGACCCTCGCGGCCCGGGCGACGGCGCACGAGGCCGGCCAGCACGAGCTCGGCGTCTTCGTCGTCTGGGCCGAAGGCGAAAGCTGGCTGCTGGCACGCCTGTGGATCCCGATCGTCGCTGTGGCGCTCGGCCTCGCGACGACGGCCGGCGCGCTCCTCTTTTACGCCGAGTGGATCCGCGGCCCGTGGTTCGTGATCACGGCGACGCTCGGCTGGCTCCTGCGCGCCTGGGTGCAGACCCCGCTCGAGGCGACCAACGCC
>JANOIR010000046.1:0-2216 GCA_031407765.1 Vicinamibacteraceae bacterium | reverse complement strand
TGGGGCAAGCGAGCCCGGCTGATCGCGCTGACCGGCTGGGGCCAGCAGCAGGACCGGCTCCGCACCGCCGAAGCCGGCTTCGACGTGCACCTGGTGAAGCCGGTGTCCGAGCTGGATCTGTTCCGCGCCATCGACGCGTCCGAGTCGATTGGCGCGCGATCGCCCGCAGGCTAGGGCGGCTTCGAGTGGCGATGCCTCACCTGCAGAGCGTGTTCTCCGGCGGCGGCCGCGTCGGCGAGTTGATGCGCTCGCACGACTGGACGACCTCGCCGCTCGGTCCACCGGAGCGCTGGCCGCATTCGCTCCGCACCGTCGTCGATCTGCTCCTGCAGTCGCGGTTTCCGATGTTCGTCGCCTGGGGGGGCGACCTCGGGTTCCTTTACAACGACCCCTACGCCGAGATCCTCGGCGCCAAGCACCCGGCCGCGCTCGGCCGTCGCTTCTACGACATCTGGTCCGAGATCTGGCCCGACATCAGCCCGCTCATCGACGCCGCCATGAACGGTCAGGCCACGTATCGCGAGGACCTGCCGCTGGTCATGAACCGGAAGGGATACGACGAGCAGACCTGGTTCACGTTCTCGTACTCGCCGGTGCTGGACGAAACCGGGAAGGTCGCGGGCATGTTCTGCGCCTGCACCGAGACGACCGAGAAGGTGCTGAGCGAAGAGCAGCTCAGGGAGGCCGACCGGCGCAAGGACGAGTTCATCGCGATGCTCGCCCACGAGCTCCGCAACCCGCTCGCGCCCATCCGCACGGGGCTGGAGTTGATCCGAGTGGCGGGCAACACACCCGACGCCGTGGAACGCGTACGCGGCATGATCGAGCGCCAGGTCGCGCACATGGTGCGGCTGGTCGACGACCTGCTGGACGTGTCGCGCATCACCTCGGGCAAGATCCAGCTGCACCGCGAGCCGACGCCACTCGACAGCCTGCTGAACGGCGCCATCGATGCCAATCGAGGTGCCATCACCGCGAAGCAGATTCGGCTCGAGGTCGACGTCCCCGAAGCCGTCTGCGTGCTGGACGTCGACCCGACGCGGTTCGTCCAGGTCATCTCGAACCTGCTGCACAACGCCACGAAGTTCACCGATCCCGGCGGTTTCATCCACGTCTCCGCACGCGTCAGCGAGGGTGACGCGTCGCGGCCCCGGTCGCTCAGGCTCTCCGTGGCCGACTCCGGGATCGGGATTCCGGCGGATTTCCTGCCGCGCGTCTTCGACCTGTTCACGCAGGGCGATGGCGAGTCGTCGCAGCCCGGGCTCGGCATCGGGCTGGCTCTGGCGCGCCGGCTCGTGGAGATGCACGGCGGCCGGATCGAGGTACGCAGCGAGGGCTCCGGACAGGGCAGCGAGTTCCGCATCGAGCTGCCGCTGTCGACGCTGGTCCCGGCCTCCAGCATCACTGCGGCGGTCGAACGACAGTCGATCGAGTGCCGGGTGATCGTGGTCGACGACAACCGCGACGCCGCGACGGCCACGGCGATGCTCGTCGAGGCGCTTGGCGGCACGTGCCGGACCGCCCCCGACGGCGAGCGCGCGCTGCGCGAGATGCGCGACCTCAAGCCGGACGTCGTGCTGCTCGACATCGGCCTGCCCGGCGTCGACGGCTACGAAACCTGTCGTCGCATCCGTCGCGAGTTCGGCGACGACATCCTCGTCGTGGCGCTGACCGGTTTCGGGCAGGAGCAGGACAAGGCCCGGGCCCTGAACGCCGGCTTCAGCGCGCACCTGACGAAGCCCGCGGACCCCGCGGCGCTCACGCACCTCCTGGTTCAGTGCCGGCGACCAGCAACGAATGGGCGCGGCGTCGGCGGCGAGCGGTGACGACCGCGCGGCAACTACCTGTTCAGGCCGGCGTCCACAACGCCGGCAACGCCGGCAGGGCGCGGAACAGCGTCGACAGCGAGCCGCCGCGGACGAGCGCCGTCGCGGCCTCGATGTCGGGCGCGATGAAGCGATCCTCGGCCATCGCCGGGCAGGCCTGGCGCAGCAGCCGGTGCGCGGCCTCGAGAGGCGGCGAGCTCGTCAGCGGACGCAGGAACTCGATGCCCTGCGCCGCGGCCAGCCACTCGATGCCGAGGATGTGCGCGACGTTGTCGATCATCGGCTGCAGCCGGCGCGCCGCGAAGGTGGCCATCGAGACATGGTCTTCCTGGTTCGCGCTCGTCGGCTCGCTGTCGACGCTGTTCCGCGCCCTGCCGGCGTTGGCGGGGG
>JANOIR010000686.1:0-2337 GCA_031407765.1 Vicinamibacteraceae bacterium | reverse complement strand
CCTCGGCGAGCGGGTTCTCGGTCTCTTCGCGGGAGTGTATTACTGGTACCCGAAGGCGACGGGGCGGCGGATGAGCGAATGGCTCGGATGGATCCACTTCGCCGGGACGTTCGTCTGCATGAACCTCGTGTTCATGCCGATGTTCCTCCAGGGTCTGGCGGGGATGAACCGCCGGCTGTTCGACGGCGGGGCGGAGTACGCGCTCAACCACGACGTGCTGGGGATGCACCTCGTGATCAGCCGCGCCGCCTGGGTGATGGGATTGTTCCAGATCCCGTTCGTCTGGAATTTCTTCTGGAGCATGCGGCACGGCGTGCCGGTCGGCAACAACCCCTGGGAGGCCACCACGCTCGAGTGGGCCGCGCCATCCCCTCCGGGGCACGGCAACTTCATCACGCCTCCGGTGGTCTACCGCGGGCCCTACGAATACAGCGTCCCGGGCGCCGCCGCCGATTTCACGCCGCAGTTCCAGCCCGAGGCCGGCTAGCGTATGGAGATCCCCTACACCGTCGAGATCCGACCCGAGACCGGGTTGTACAACGGCAAGCTCGGCATGTGGTTCTTCCTCGCGTCGGAAGCCATGCTCTTCGGCGGGTTGTTTTCGGGGTACGTCCTGCTGCGAACGGGCGCGCTCGAGTGGCCGCACGGCTGGCAGCACTTGAGCGTGCCGCTGGCGACGCTCAACACGGTCGTCCTGATCTCGTCCAGCGTCTCGATGGTGATGTCGTGGGCGCAGTTGAAGCTGCGGAACCTGGCGCGTTCGCGGATGTACTTGGCGGTGACGATCGGGCTGGCGCTGATGTTCCTGGTCGTGAAGTTCTTCGGATACCGGGAGCACATCGCGCTCGGCGAAGTGCCGTCGCGCCACAACTTCTTCGCGATCTACTTCGCGCTGACCGGCCTGCACGCCCTCCACGTGGCCGCCGGCGTCGTCGTCATGGCTTACCTGCTGGGGCCGGGGGTCCGCATGTGGCAGACCCAGCCGGAGCGCTATACGAATCGCGTCGAGACGACGGCCTTGTATTGGCACTTCGTCGATTTTGTCTGGATCTTCCTGTTCCCGGCGCTGTACCTGCTATGACCGAGCACCCGCCGATGACCGTGCCCGCCGGGCCGTCGCACGACGCGGAGGTGCACCGGCACATGCGCGGATACCTCATCGTGTTCGCGACGCTGTTGCTGTTGACGATGGTGACCGTCGCCGTCTCGTACGTGCGCCTGCCGGGGCACCAGGCCATCGCGGTGGCGCTGGTCATCGCCGTCATCGAGGCGTCGCTGGTGGCGGCGTACTTCATGCACCTCGTCTCTGAGAGCAAGGTGATCCACGGGCTGCTCGTGGTCTCGGCGATCGTCTTCGTCGGCCTGGCCGGCCTGACGTTCCTCGGGTGGTACGACCAGGTGAGGATCTGGTAGGGATGTCGTCGGGAATCGGGCGCCTCGTGCTCATCGCGGCGGGACTGACCGCGCTGCCGGCGCCGGCCCTCGCGTGTTCCTCCTGTGTTGGCGCGGCGGACGGGCCGATGGCGAGCGGGCTCAACGCCGGGGTGGCCGTGCTGCTGGGGGTCACCGGCGTCGTGCTCGCGTGCTTCGCCGCCGGGATGGTGGCGTTCGTGCGCCGCGCCCGGGCCCTCGAGCGGATGGAGGAGCGCGCCTGATGGGACGGTGGATGGGGCTGCCGATCGAGGCGTCGGCGCACGCGCAGGCGGTCGATCACATGATCACCAGGGTGCACTGGCTGATTGGCGGACTGGGTCTGCTGTTCGGCCTGTTCTTTCTCTTCTGCCTGATCCGCTTCAACCGGCGCGCCCACCCGCGCGCCAGCTATGACAATGTCTCGCCGCGCATCGCCTGGATCGTCCTCGGAGCGGTTACGGCGGTGGAGTTGTGGGAGCTCTTCTTCGTCGCGATTCCGCTGTGGGCCTCGCGCGTGTCGAATTTCCCGTCGGCGCCCCAGGCGACGGTGGTCCGGGTCGTCGCGGAACAGTTCGCCTGGAACATCCACTACCCGGGCCCTGACGGCAAGTTCGGGCGGACCGACATCACGCTGATCAAGCCGGACAACCCGCTCGGCCTGGATCGCACCGACCAGGACGCGAAGGACGACATCTTCACGATCAACGAATTCTACTTTCCGGTCGGCAAGCCCGTGCTGGTGCAGCTGACGGCCAAGGACGTGATTCACAGCTTCAGCCTGCCGCAGATGCGCATCAAGCAGGATGCGATTCCGGGCATGACCATTCCGGTGTGGTTCGTGCCGATTGTGGCGACGCCCGACGGCGAGACGTGGGACATCAACTGCTCGCAGCTGTGCGGGCTCGGCCACTACCGGATGCGCGG
>JANOIR010000684.1:0-4692 GCA_031407765.1 Vicinamibacteraceae bacterium | reverse complement strand
GCTCCCCCGTCCGCGCGCCGGACAGCGCGACGCGCGTGCCGGTGCTGACCGGCGTCGACGTGCTGCGCGCGGAGGGTTTCGCGAGGCTGGCCGGGGCGCGCGTCGCGCTCCTCACCAACCACACCGGGGTCGCCCGCGACGGCACGTCGTCGATCGATCTGCTGGCCGGCGCGAAGAACCTCACGCTGGTCGCGCTGTTCAGCCCGGAGCACGGCATCCGCGGCACGCTCGATGCCCCGGTGCCGTCCGGCACGGACGACAAGACCGGGCTGCCGATCCATTCGCTCTACGGCGACACGCGACGGCCGACCGCGGCGATGCTGGCCGGCGTCGACACCGTCGTCGTCGACATCCAGGACGTCGGGGCACGCTTCTACACCTACGCCGCGACGATGGGGCTGGTGCTGGAGGAGGCCGCGCGGCGCGGCATCGCGGTGGTCGTGCTCGATCGGCCCAACCCGATCGACGGCTGGCGCATCGAGGGGCCGACGTCGGACGAGACGGTGCTCGGCTCCACCAGCTACCTGCGGATGCCGATCCGGCACGGGCTCACCATCGGCGAGCTGGCGCAGCTGTTCAACGGCGAGCGCAAGATCGGGGCGAAACTCAGCGTGGTGCGGATGCCGGCGTGGCGTCGGGACTGGTGGTTCGACGACACCGGCCTGCCGTGGATCAACCCGTCGCCGAACATGCGCAGCCTGACCGAGGCGACGCTCTATCCTGGCATTGGGGCGATCGAGTCCAGCAACGTGTCGGTCGGCCGCGGCACCGACACGCCGTTCGAACGGATCGGCGCGCCGTGGATCGACGGGCTGGCGCTCTCCGCCGCCCTGAACGCGCGCGACATCCCTGGCGTGCGCGCCTACCCGATCCGCTTCACTCCGGCGTCGAGCGTCTACGCCGGCGAGGCATGCGGCGGCGTGGCGTTCATCGTCACCGATCGCGAGACGCTCCGGCCGGTTCGGTTCGGGCTCGAGGTCGCCTCGGCGCTGGCGCGGCTCTATCCCCGGCAGTACCGCCTCGAGCCCGACGATCGGCTGGTCGGATCGCGCGCCACGGTGTCGCGCGTGCTGGCCGGCGAGGATCCGGCGGTGATCGCCGCCTCATGGCAGGCCGACGAGGCAAAGTGGCGCCTGCTGCGAGCGAAATACCTCATCTACACCCCGGAATAGATCTTTTCGTCGTTCTCTCTGGCTGCGGCAACGATTGGGCCGACGCGTGCGTCTGACAGCCATGCGCTGGTCTTCCCTCGACGCGGTCTGGACCGATTCGCTGTTTGCCTGGCGGCAGCTCCGCAAGAATGCCGTCACGTCGGTAGCCGCTGTCCTCTCGCTCGCCCTCGCAATCGGGGCCTGCACATCGGCGTTCCGCCTGATCGATGCGGTGCTGCTTCGGCCCCTTCCGGTCCGCGATCCCGACAACCTGTACGCGGTGATGCGGCAGGAGATCGGAAGCGACGGGCAACCGCGAACGTTCGCAGGTTGCGAGTATCCGCTGTTCCGTCAGATGCGCACGGCGATGGGCAGCGACGTCGAGCTGGTGGCGATCGCCGCCCCCGAGCCCTTCGACCTGACCTACGGGTCCGGTCACGAGACTGAACGCGCCCAGGTGCAGTACGTGTCGGGGTGGATGTTCGCCTCGTTCGGCCTGACGCCGGCGGTCGGGCGGCTGCTCACCGACCAGGACGATCGCACGCCTGGCGCGCATCCCTACGCCGTGCTCTCGCACGACTACTGGACCCGCCGCTTCGGCCGGGACCCAGGCGTGCTCGGCCGCACGTTCCGCATGGACGACTTCGTCTACGAGATCGTCGGCGTGTCAGGCGAGCGCTTCACGGGGACCGAGACCGGCACCGTCACCGATCTGTTCGTGCCCACGATGATGAAGGCGGCGGCGGTGGTGCGGGACGATTGGAGCTGGTTCCGGACCTGGGTGCGCCTGAAGCCGGGCGGCGCGGCGCTGGAACCGGTGCGCGATCGTCTGCAGGCCTCCCTGCGCGCCTTCCAGGAGAAGCGCGCGGAGGGCATCGCCGGCATGTCGAAAATCCGCCGCGAGCGTTTCGTCGGCGAAACGCTGCTGCTGAATCCCGCCGGCGCCGGCGTGTCCAGCCTGCAGCGTGACAACCGCACCGCGCTGATGGCGCTCGCCGTGCTCGTCGGCCTCGTCCTGCTGATTGCCTGCGCCAACGTCGCCAACCTGATGACGGCCCAGGCCACCTCGCGAGCGCGCGAGATGGCCCTTCGCGTCTCCATCGGCGCCAGCCGGTCGCGCCTCGTACAGCTGGTGCTCGTCGAGAGCGCCTGGCTGGCGATCGTGTCGTCGGCGCTCGGAGCATTGTTCGCCTGGTGGGCCGCACCGTTCGTCGTCAGCCTGATCAACCCACCGGACAATCCGGCGCGCTTGTACCTGCCATTCGATTGGCGCGTCTCCGTGTTCGGGCTCGCGCTCGCGATGCTCGTCACGTGTTTGTTCGGTGTCATACCGGCGTTGCGCGCGTCTGCCGTCAAGCCGGTGCATGCTTTGAAGGGCGGCGCCGATCCGCATGCGTCGCGGCGCGTGATGCACGCGCTGATTGCCGCGCAGGTCGCCTTCTGCGTGCTCGTCCTGTTCGCAGCGGGATTGTTCGTCGGCACGTTCCGGGAGCTGGCGGCTCAGCCGATGGGCTTTTCGGCGCATCGGGTGTTGACGCTGAACACGGTGACGGAGGATGCGCAGCCGCCGGAACTGTGGAATCAGGTGGCGGAGCACCTGCGCGGCGTGCCGGGCGTGGAGATGGTCGCGATGTCGGGATGGCCGCTGATGAGCGGCAACGGCTGGAACGGCCGCATCTCAGTCGATGACTCTCAGTCCCCCGAGACGGTGACCTTCTTTCTCGCCGTCTCGTCCGGCTGGACGCAGACGATGAAGATTCCGCTGCTGGCGGGCCGGGATTTCACCGCTGCCGATACGCATCCTGGCGTGGCCATCGTCAATCAGACGCTCGTTGACGAATACTTCCGCAACGAGAATCCCCTCGGGCGTTTCTTCGAGCGCGTCGAAGGCGGGAGGCGGGTCCGCTACCGGATCGTCGGGGTCACCGCGGACGCGCGGTATCGCGGCATGCGCGAGGCGATTCCACCCGTCGCGTACGTACCGTTCACGTCGACCGATCGCGAGGGGCTGCTCGTACCGACGAGCCGAGGCACGTTCATCGTCCGTACGACGGGCGCCGATCCCCTTGCGATGGTGCCCCAACTGCGTCGGGAGGTGACGCGCGCGCGGCCGGAATTCCGTGTCAGCACCGTACACACGCAGGCAGCGCTCAACGGGAAGTACACCGTCCGCGAGCGGCTACTGGCGATGCTGGCGATGTTCTTCGGGGCGGTCGCGCTGGTGCTTGCCGGCGTGGGCTTGTATGGCGTGCTCGACTATTCGGTGCTGCAGCGGCGCCGTGAAATCGGCATTCGTCTCGCGCTCGGCGCGCAGGCCGCCGACATCGCCCGGCGCGTCACGCTGCGGACCTTCTCGGCCGTGCTCGCCGGCGCGGTAGCAGGACTCGCGCTCGGAACGTTGGGCGCGCGTTTCGTCGAGCCGCTGTTCTTCCAGGTGAAGGCCAACGATCCGTTGATGCTGGTGCTCCCGTCGGTGACGCTCTTGGCCGCGGCCCTACTGGCCTCCATCGTGCCGGTGGTCCGCGCCTTGCGCGTCCATCTCCCCAGACTGCTTCGCGCCGACTGAGATGGCGAGTGGTCTGAAGCAGACGATTCAGAGCCGATCGAGGACCATCACCAGCCAGACCAGCGGCAGGTAGGCGATCGACGTGAAGAAGAGCACGCGGGCGTCGCGCCGGGTGCGCGAGACCGCGAAGCGCAGGCTGACGCCGAGAAACACCAAGCCGAGCGCGAGCGCCACGCCGAAGTAGACCGGGCCGGCCACGCCCATCGTGCTCGGCACCAGGCTCACAGGCAGGAGCGCGGAGGCGTAGGCCGCCACCTGGTAGCCGGTGCTGCGGCCCTGGGGCTCGACCACCGGCAGCATTGGGAAGCCGGCGCGCCGGTAGTCGTCCTTGAACAGCCACGCGATCGCCAGGAAGTGCGGCATCTGCCACAGGAAGATGATCGCGAAGAGCACCCAGGCCTCACGCGACAGCGTGTTCGTCGCCGCCGCCCAGCCGATCATCGGCGGCAGGGCGCCCGGGATCGCACCGATGACCGTGGCGAACGACGTGCGCAGCTTCAGCGGCGTGTAGAGCGCGACGTAGGTCAGCAGCGTCAGCAGCGCGACGCCGGCCGCCAGCAGCGTCGTGGCGAGCGCCAGCCACACCAGGCCAGCGATCGACAGGATGCTGGCGAACACCAGCGCCTCGCGCGGCGACAGCCGACCCGCGGCGACGGGCCGCCGCCGCGTCCGATCCATCAGCGCGTCGACGTTGCGCTCGATCACCTGGTTGAACGCCGCCGAACCGCCGGCGACGAGGGCCGTGGCGAGCGTGACGTGAGCCAGGGCCACGACGTCGGCGCCCGGACCGGCGCCGAGGTAGTAGCCGCCGGCCGTCGTGGCGACGACCAGCAGGTTCAGCCTCGGCTTGGTGAGGGCGACGAAATCGGCGGTGCGCGAGCGAGCAGCGGTGGCCATCGCGCGGGAAGACCCCGGGACGGCCTCGGCGGACATGGGGGGGATTCTATCTCTTCTATCGCCGGCCGGGCGTGGCCG
>JANOIR010000676.1:0-8538 GCA_031407765.1 Vicinamibacteraceae bacterium | reverse complement strand
CCTTCTGCGACGAGACTCGAATCGGCTTCGGCCGGACTCTTTTCGAGGACCGCTTCACCTTTCGATCGATCCAGTCCCGCCCGGCCGACGGGCTGGTGATCAACACCGATGTCGAAACCATCGGAAACATGCGGGTTTGCTTCGGCGCGACGGGTGATGCCGCCACGCTAAATTTCCATGCCGAAGGAACACTCGCCGCTGTCACCTTCACGGGGAACGGTGAGTGCCTTACCGTCAGGCGTGACTTCCCCGAGAGCGGGCTGACTGTGATGCGATGCTACCTTGAGCTGGGGAACCTTCCGGTCGGCTATGTCGGCGGTCAGCTGACGACGAACACCATCCTATCGCGTTCAGTTGTCGGACCTGTTTCTGACCCGGAGGGGTACACCCAACCATCCATCGTCACGATCAGGCTGTGGAAGCGCGGGTAACGGTTGCTCGCTTTGGTCCTGGTACGTTGCGGCGTCACCGCGACATAACGAACCATTGCAGACAGCCGCGCTGTTGGAGGCGCTTTGCGCGCTCATCTTGTTCCGCTGCAGACTGAATGGCAGGCGTAGTCGCGCAAAACAAGGTTTCGCGAGGTGAGTTCGCAGCATTGCAGTCGCTGATCACCGCACGGGGCTGCGCCCATGCCGCATCGTCTTGCCGGGTCGGCAGCCGACCCCGCGTCGCCTGCACCCGCAGGGTGTCGACGTAGTCGCCCGAGACCAGCGCCCCCGGCGTCAGCTCGGCGCCTGGCGCGCCGCGATCGGCGCAGGCCGCCGCACCTGCGAGAAGAACGCCAGCATGCCGTCGAACACCTGCTGGTCGTCGCGCAACGCCGTGAACATCGGAAACGACAGCTCGCGCCACGTCCCGTTCGTGCTGCCGCAACAGAACCTTCCCTGCTGACGCGGACGATCGGCTCCGGCGCAGGCACCCGTCAGGAGGCGCAGGAGGGCCCGATCGAGCAGCGTGAAAATCGCGGTGTTGGCGCCAATGCCCAGCGCGATCGACACGACGGCGACGAACGCCACCAGCGGCGTGCGGCGCGGCATGCGGAACGCGTAGCGCAGGTCGTAGACAGCCGGTCAGGTAGAGCCGGCGCTCGCCCCGTCTCAGGGAAGCACGCCATGCCAGGTTGGGAATCCTGGGCGCATGGATACAATCTACTGATGAGTTACGCGATCGACGAACGGAATCCCGAACGGCAACAGCTCCTGGCGGAGCTCCTTCATCCGCCGACGCGTGAGGTGCTGGCGCGGCTGCCGCGCATCCCGAACGCACGGGTGCTGGACCTCGGCTCGGGGCAAGGCAACACCACTCGGTGCCTCGCCGACGTGATGCAGCCTGGTGAGTGCATCGGCCTCGAGTACGACGCGGCCCTCGTCGACTACGCGCACTCGCGGCGCGACAACCCGGCGTGCGTACGGTTCCAGCAGGGCGACGCAATGCAGCTGCCCTTCCCCGACGCCTCGTTCGACGTCGTGTTCTGCCGCTATCTGCTGCTGCACATGGCCGACCCAGTCGTCGTCGTCCGCGAAATGCTGCGGGTCGCCCGGCCCGGCGGTTTCGTGGTGGCTTTCGAAGGCGACTTCACGATTGCATCCAAGAGCCACCCGCCCTGCGCGGCGCTCACGACCATCCACCACGTCTGGCAGGCCCTATTCCAGAATCCGCCGGCCGGGGCCACGCTCGTGCACACGTTCCGGCAGGCCGGGGCCACCGGCCTCGAGGCCGGCGCCTGGACCATGCTCGAGCACGACGCCACCAGACTGCGGCGAATCTATCGGCTGTCGGCGGAAGCCACCGGGCCGCTGGCAGCGTCGAGGGGACTACTGACCGCGACCGAGGTCGACGAGATGATCAACGAACTGATCCGCCTCGAGGAGGACCCAGCCAGCGTCGTCGTGATGTTCCCCGTCACCTGGGCAATCGCCACGCGCTGGCGCTAGCGCGGCCGGCCCGCGCGGCACTGTCCAGCACCTCGCGGGCTTCGTCAGGCGGGTTCAAGAGCTCGAGGTAAGGCTCGCGACCCTGCTGACGCCCCGCCCCATCGCCGCAGTTCCGGAGTGGCGGGGTGCGACAATTACAACGACGGCGCTGTCCATGCCCGGGAACGAGTGGCTCCCCGGCGTCATGCACGTGATGGCTTGCGTCATACCTTACGGAGATTGGCTCCTCGGGCTGGATTCGAACCAGCAACCCTCCGGTTAACAGCCGGATGCTCTGCCGTTGAGCTACCGAGGAACGTGGGTGGGAACGCCGGACCGCCTCGAAAACAACGCGGACCCTGCGTATCTACCGGACCGGCAAGTGCGGCAGACCCTCGATTTTAGCCGGGCCGAGCCGCTCCGCGCAACCGAAACCGTCGACCGTGCGTGGATCCGGGGCCCGCTACGCCGTGGCGCGGGCGCGGTCGGCGAGATCCCGGATCTCGGCGTTCTCGAAGATCCGGCCGCGGACGCCGGCGGCCGACGTCGCCAGCATCGCGATGCCGATGTCCTCGGCGCGCACGTAGAGACTGCGGAACGGCTTCAGGAGCCGCATGCCCGGACGTGCCAGCCGGAAGAGAAACGGCTCGCTCGCCGAGGCCGCGCCGTCGATGGCGGCGGGCCGCCAGCAGTTGGTCGGATAGCCATCCGCCAGCAGGTCGCGCTCGGTCTCGGCCTTGACCCGCGCCCACATGTAGCGGCTGTCGAGGCGCGTGCTGGCACCGCTGATGAACTGAAAGACGGCGGCCGGGCTCACCTGCCAGAGCGCGTGCGCCGCCGCCAGGGCGAAGTCGTGGGTCAGGCGCCGATACTCGGCCTCGGCAGGCACCTGCGTCGACGACTTACCCAGGCAATACAGGCAGGCGTCGACGCCGGCGAACGCGTCGGCCGCCGCGGAAAAATCTTCGAACGACTGGTGGAGGGTGACGCGCAGCTTCGGATGCGCGATCGCCAGAGGCCGTCGGATGACGGCCCTGATCTCGGTGACGGCGGCGGCCGCCAGGCAGGCCTGCAGCACACCGCCCCCCGCCGATCCGCTGGCACCGAAGATGAGGACGACCATCGCCTGTTGTCGGCGGCCGCGAGAGCGAGCGCGGCCGCCACCGGACTAGGCGCCCTGGGCGATCTTCGTGGTCACCGTCACGTTGACGTTGCCACGAATCGCGTTCGAGATTGGGCAGCCGCCCTCGGCCTTCTTGGCGAGCTCGGCCAGGCCGGCCGCATCGGTGCCTTCGAGGCCAGTGACGACGACTTCGAGCGCCGACGACACGACCTTGATGCCGGCGTCCGTCTTGTCAGCACTGACCGTCGCGGTGACGTGCGTGGTCGCGGCCTTGGCGTTGTTGCGGCCCAGGGTGGCGTTGAACGCCATCGCGTAGCAGGCGGCATGCGAAGCGGCCAGCAACTCCTCGGGGCTGGTGTTCCCGGCCGGCTCGCCGATACGAGACGGGAAGGTCACCGGCAGTGAGAAGGCGCCCGTTCCGGCCTTCGCCTCACCCTTGCCGGTCATGACGTCGCCGTTCCAGAACACATCCACCTTGCGCGAAAAAACTGCCATGTCGAAGTTCTCCTTGAAGCTGTCGGTGCGAGAGGGACCCGCGCGCTACCGTTTGGCGGCGCGCGGGCGATTCGAAAGCTGGACGGCGGCCCCGATGCCCCCGAGCACGATCCAGCCGATCCACATCCACTCGTGCCCCTGCGGCACGCGGAGCGGGTAGAGGATCCAGCCGTCGGTCACCTGCGCGGCCCGGTTGCCGACGACGCTGATGGCCCCGACGAGGGCCGTCCAGGCACCGCCGAAGGCGGTCGCGACGATGATGACGTAGCGCTGCAGCGCCATCGCGACGACGGCACCGACGACGGTGCCGGCGATGACGACGACGGGATGTGGCTCGCGCGCGAGCTGGGCGGCGATCACGTGGACGATCACCGCGCCAAGCGCCGCGCCGACCAGCGCCACGCCGACGAAATACGCGAGGATCAGGACCAGCGCGCCAATCGCGCCCCCGAGGAGCATGGCCAGGATCGGCGAGCCGGCGGTCGACGGCCCGACTACGGTCGCCGCGATCAGGGCTCCGGTGACGAAGCCGTAGATGCCGAGGACGACACGGAACAGCCGCTGGCCGACGAAGCACGCCAGCAGGCCGCCGCCGAGCAGGAGCACGGCGGCCGGCAGCTGATAGACGGCGGGGAGCACGGGCCGATTATAGACGCCGAAGCCGGTTTGCCGTCAGCGCGGCCGGCGGCCGGCCCGACGCTACAAGCGGCCGGCCCGAACGCTACAAATCGTAAGTTGACGCCGGCATCGGCGCGGCCACACGATGGCGGTCGTGAGCGAGGACGACCGCGGCGGGCCCCAGCCCGGCGAGCGCAAACGCCGGCGGGTCACCCCGGGGAGCGTCGCCGCTGCGCTGTTCGGCGCGGCGTTGTTCGCGGTGACTCTGCGCCAGACCCGGCTCGACGAGGTCGTCGCCGGGATGCAAAGCGTCGGCTGGGGCTTCCTGGTCGTCATCCTGCTGTCCGGGTTGCGCCTGTTCGTCCGCGCCTGGGCCTGGACACTCTGCACGCCGCCCGAAGCCGGGCTGCGGGTCCGGGATACCTTCCCTGCCTTCCTGACGGGCGACGCGCTCGGCAACCTCACCCCGCTCGGGCTGTTCGCCAGCGAGGCGACCAAGGCGGTCTACGTCCGGCACCGCGTCCCCCTCGCCACCGCCGTGTCGGGCCTGACCATCGAGAATCTCATCTACACCCTCACCGTCGCGGTGGTGATCGTCAGCGGCACGCTGGCTCTGCTCTCGAGCTTCCGGGTGTCGCACGGTCTCGAGGTGGTGTTCCTGGTCGCAGTCGGGGCGATGCTGGCCATGCTGGTGGCGGCCGCCTGGATCGTCGGCCGGCAGATCAAGGTCATGACCGGCATCCTCGACTGGTTGCACCGGCGCTCGCTGGCGCCGCACGCCCTCGCTGGCCGGCTCGAGAAGCTGCGCACGCTCGAAGACAGCGTCTATGGCTTCCACCGGCAGGATCCGGCCCGGCTGTTCAGCGTGGTTGCTCTGGAAGGCCTCTATCACGCGGCCGGTGTCGCCGAGGTCTACGTGACGCTGGCCTGGATTTCGACACCACCGACGCTGCTGATCGCGTTCATCCTCGAGACCGCCAACCGCCTGACCAACGTGGTCTTCAAGTTCGTGCCGATGCGGCTGGGGGTCGACGAGGCCGGATCGGCGCTGCTCACGACGGTGCTGAACTACTCGAGCGCGACCGGCACCACGCTCGCGCTGGTCCGCAAGGTCCGGATGCTGTTCTGGACCGCCGTCGGCGTGTTCTTCCTCGCCCGGCGCGGCCTCGACGCCTGAGCGTCAAAAATTCGTCACACGGTCCGGGACAGCGTCCGGGACAGGGTCCGGGACAGGGTCCGGGACGGGGTCCGGGAGGTTCTCGGTCAGACTTCCCGGCGGCCGGCCATGGCCTTGCCCATCGTCACTTCGTCGGCGTATTCCAGGTCGCTGCCGACCGGGACGCCCATGGCGATGCGGGTGACGCGGACGCCGAGCGGCTTGATCAGCTTGGCCAGGTAGATCGCCGTGGCTTCGCCGTCGACGGTGGGGTTCGTCGCCAGCACGATCTCCTGAACGTGGCCCTGCCCCACCCGCGTCAGCAGGCTGCGAATCTTGAGGTCGTCCGGCCCGACGCCCTGCAGCGGCGACAGCACGCCCATCAGCACGTGATACGTGCCCTTGAAGTGCGTCTTCTCGACCGCCGACACGTTCTGCGGATCCTCGACCACGCAGATCAGCCCCTGATCGCGCTCGGGTCCGGTGCAGTAGCTGCAGGGATCGCTGTCGGTGATGCTGTGGCAGATCGAGCAGTGCGCGACGCGATCCTTCACGGTCACGATCGCCTGGGTCAGGCGATCGACCTGTTCGCGCGGGCTCTTGAGGATGTGGAAGGCGAGGCGCTGCGCGCTCTTGGCGCCGACACCGGGCAGCCGCTGGAGCTCGGCGACGAGCGCCTGGAGCGATTCGGGTAGGGGCATCGGAAGGCGGAATCCTCGCGGTCGCGGTCGCCGGCGTGCTAGAAGCCGGGCAGGCCCATGCCGCCGAGCAGGCCACCCATCTGCTTCTTCATGTCCTCGTCGACCTTCTTGTGCGCGTCGACGAACGCCGCGACGATCATGTCCTGCAGGATCTCGACGTCGTCCTTGGAGACGACCTCGGGATCGATCGTCAGCGACTGGACCTGCTTGAGGCCGTTGATGACGACGGTGACGGCGCCGCCGCCGGCGGTGCCTTCGGCGCGCGTCTGGGCCGCCTGCTTCTGCACCTGCTCCTGCATCTTGGCGGCCTGCTTCATCATCTGCTGGATGTTCATTCCTTCACCTCTTCGACGTCGCGGATGTCGGCCGGGTACACGTCGAGCAGCGCCTGGACGGCGGGTTCGGCCATCGCCGCGGCCCTGAGTCGATCCTTCTCGCTCTGCTGCGCAGTCACCGGCGCCGCCACCGCCGGTCCCCCCTCGACGCGGCAGGTCACCGTCATCGGCCGGCCGGCAAGGCTGGTCGCAAGCTCGGTGAGCCCGGGCCGCAGCCCCTCGAAGCGGGTCGCCAGCATCTTCGGCAGGGTCTCGTAGACGAAGGTCACCGATCCGACCGCGACCTCGACCCTGCGCGCGGGCAGGAAGACCATGCCCCAGTCGGCCTGGCCGCGCGAGCGCTTGACGTCGCCCATGAACGCCTCGCGGAACCGTGCCAGCGCCGACTCGGAAACGTCGTCGACGAGCAGGTTGCGCGGCGCCGGTGGCCCAGGCGGATCGGCGGAGCCGGCGCCCGGCGACGCCGATGTCGTGGGGCCGGAAGCGGGCGTCGGCGTCGGCGCGGACGTCCGGGGGGCGCCGCGCGGCGTCATCGCCGCAGGCACGGGCGGCCCAGCTGCGGGACGCGCTGGCAGGGTCGGGAGCGGACGCGACGCAGCGGCGGGAGGCGCCGAGGCCGTGACCGGCAGCGATCCGCCGCCGGGCAGGCCGTCCAACAACGCGGCGAGCGGCACCAGCTTGCGCAGGTGGACCCACCGCACCAGCGCCATCTCGAGGTGGAAGCGCGGCTGCGCCGCCACCTTCACGTCCTGTTCGAGCTTGGCGACGAGGTCGAAGGCGCGCAGCAGGTCCTCGCGCGAGAAGCGGCCGGCGATCGTGCGCAGCCGCTCGCCGTCGCCTTCGATGGCGAACTCCGGATCGTCGGCCCGCGCCCGATCGACCTGCAGCACCATCAGGTCGCGGACCAGGCGCGCCAGCTCGCGGCAGACGTGGCGCAGATCGTGTCCCGACTCGACCAGCCGGCCGGCGATGTCGAACACCCGCGAGGCGTCCTCGTCGGCGACGACGTCGAGTAGATCGAGCAGCACATCGCGCTCGACCAGGCCGAGTACCTCCGACACGGTCGACGCGTCAATTTTTTCGCCGCCGAACGACAGCACCTGATCGAGGGCGCTCTGCGCGTCGCGCATGCTGCCCTCCGCCGCCCGCGCCACCAGCGCAATGGCCTCGTCGGTGATGCTCACCTTCTCGGCGTCGGCGATGCGGCGCAGCTGGTCGACGATCGCCCGCGTGCCGATGGTGCGGAGCTCGAACACCTGCGCGCGCGACAGGATCGTCTCGGGGATCTTGTGCAGCTCGGTCGTCGCCATCATGAAGACGACGTGCGGCGGCGGCTCCTCCATCGACTTGAGGAGCGCGTTGAACGACGAGCCCGACAGCTGGTGGACTTCGTCGATGATGAAGACCTTGTAGCGATCCCGCGCCGGCCGCACCTGCAGGCCGTCGATGATCACCTCGCGGATGTTGTCGACGCCGGTGTGCGTCGCCGCGTCGATCTCGAGCACGTCGAGATCGCGGCCCTCGCTGATTTCGACGCAGGTATCGCACACGCCGCAGGGCTCGGCGGTCGGCCCCTTCTCGCAGTTCAACGCCCGGGCCAGGATGCGGGCAGTCGTGGTCTTGCCGACGCCGCGCGCGCCAGCGAACACGAAGGCCTGCGCGATGCGGCCGGTCGTGATGGCGTTGCGGAGGGTCTGGGTGACGCCCTTCTGCCCGACCACCTCGTCGAAGCGCTGCGGCCGCCACTTGCGCGCGAGAACCTGGTACGACACGTCAGTTCGGGGTCAGTCAGTTTTCGGAGGCGATGATAGGTGCGGCGGTGGCGATCAGGTCGAGAGCGGCCCTACCGCGACCCGGATGACCTGCGGCACATGGCAGACACTGCTTAGCGCTGCTACCTTCCGGTTCTGACGCGGTTCGCAGGCTGGCATTGCACAAGGTCCGGGCCGCGGTACGGCCGCCCTCGAACGCCCCGCGCGAGCAGGGCGAACACTCAGTCTATTGGACCGGCCGGCGTTTGCAAAGCTCTAGCAGCCCGTGGTGGTAGGGCCGCGAGGCACCGAGACGGGCGAGGCGCCCGGCGATCCAGGCGCGAGGAGGGCGAATATCGGGAATATTCAACCGACGAGCAACGCCGAGCGCCGGGATGCATCGCCCGTCGAATGCCGCGGCCCTTTCACCACGGGCTGCTAGC
>JANOIR010000637.1:0-4314 GCA_031407765.1 Vicinamibacteraceae bacterium | reverse complement strand
TTCTCGGCAATCAAGCACACGTTCGCCACGCACGAAGTCGACATCTTCCTCGGCGAGCAGTTTCTCGTCACGGTGCATGACGACTTCTCACGGTCGGTCGAACACATGCTGCAGGTCTGCTCGCGCAACGAGCACGTACTCGCCGAGGGGCCGGCCGCGCTGCTGCACCGCATCGTCGACGCCATGGTCGACAACTACCGCCCCGAGGTCGACAAGCTCGAGGCGCGCCTCGACGAGATCGAGGAGCACGTCTTCGACCGCCCGTCCCAGGACGACGTCCGTCAGATCCTCGGCTTGAAGCGTGACGTCGCCTCGCTGCGCCGGGTGGTGACGCCGCAGCGCGACGTCGTCGGCCGGCTGGCGCGCCGCGAGTTCGCGCTGATCAGCGAGCCGCTCTCGTATCGTTTCCGCGACGTCTTCGATCACCTGGTCCGCCTGGCCGACGAGGCCAACCTGTACCACGACCGGGTCACCTCACTGCTCGACGCGCACCTGTCGTACACGTCCAATCGCCTCAACCAGGTGATGAAGACGCTGACCATTTTCTCGACCATCTTCCTGCCGCTCACCGTGTTCACCGGGATGTTCGGGATGAACGTCACGCTGCCGTCGTTCCCCGGCGGGGAGGGCGCGCAGTTCTGGTGGATCTGCGGGGTGATGGCCGTCATCTCGGGCACCATGCTCTGGTTCTTCAATCGGTCGAACTACCGCTGATCGCCGCGCGCATGTCGATCCGCCTGCTCCCGCCCGACGTCGCCAACCAGATCGCGGCCGGCGAGGTCATCGAGCGGCCGGCCTCGGTGGTCAAGGAACTGGTCGAGAACGCCCTCGACGCCGGCGCCCGCCACATCGCGATCACCATCGAGCTGGGCGGCAAGGCGCTGGTCCGGGTCGAGGACGACGGCAGCGGCATGTCGCCGGCCGACGCGGTGCTGGCACTCGAGCGGCACGCCACCTCGAAGATCGCGACGGCGCACGATCTGGCGGCGATCCGCACGCTCGGCTTCCGCGGCGAAGCGCTGCCGTCGATTGCCTCGGTGTCCCGCTTCGTGCTGCGGACGCGGGCGCGGGGCAGCCTGTCGGGCACCGAGATCCGAGTCGAAGGCGGCGCCGCGGCGCCGCCGCGCGAGGTGGCCGCGCCCGACGGCACCACGATCGAGGTGGCCGATCTCTTCTACAACCTGCCGGCGCGCCGAAAGTTCCTCAAAGCGGATGCGGCGGAGTCGGCGCAGATCACGCGGCTGGTCACGCAGATCGCCTTGGGCTACTTCGACGTCGGCGTCTCGCTGGTCTCGGCGGGACGGCGCGTCCTGCAGTGCCCGCCGGCGGCCACGCTGCGCGATCGCATCTACCAGGTGCTGGGCGAGCGCCCCGACCTGATCGAGCTGTTCCGCGAGTCGGCGGGGATTCGCGTCAGCGGGTTCGTTGCGGCCCTCGCCGAGCAAGGACCGGTCCGCGGGCCGCAGCACGTGTTCATCAATCGGCGGATGGTACGCGACCGGTCGCTGCAGCATGCAGTCGTCGACGCTTACAGTACCGCGACGATCCGCGAGCGCAGCCCCGAGGTGCACCTGTTCCTCGAGCTGGCGCCGGACCGCGTCGACGTCAACGTCCATCCGACCAAGGCGGAGGTGCGCTTCCTCGAGCCGGGGCTGGTGCACGAGGTGCTGCGCCGGGCGCTCATCGACGCCGTGGGGAAGCCGGCGGTGCCGACGCTCCGCTTTGGTGCGGCAGCCGGCGGTGGCGCCGGCATCGGCGGCCCGCCCGAGCCGGACGCGGGCGTGCTGTCGCTGCCCGGGGTCTTTGGCGAGCCGCTCGGGGCGTCGGCCGCCCTGGTGGCCCGCGACGGGCTGGCGGTCGCGATGACCGTCGCCACGCCGGGCACGGATCCGTGGACCGGCGCCGCCCTCGGCGCGGACCCTGACGGTCGCAGCCGCCTGGCCGCCGGCGAGGCGGCCGCCGCGAACCTCGTGGACCGCCGCGGCGCCGTCGATCCGGTGCGGCCGATGGTGCCGCTCGGCCAGCTGCGCGACACCTTCATCGTCGCGATCGACAGCGAGGGCCTGCTGATCGTCGATCAGCACGTCGCCCACGAGCGCATCCTCTACGAGCAGGTGCTCGAGCGGCTTACCACCAGCCCCCTCGAGAGCCAGCGGCTGCTGACACCGCTCGTCCTCGAGCTGTCGCCGGCACAAGTCGAGGCGCTGGGGGCGCGCGCCGAGGATCTGTCGCGCCTCGGCTTCGAGGTCGAGCCGTTCGGCGACCGCAGCGTGCACGTCGCCGCGGTGCCGGCGATCGTCCGCGTCGAGGCCGCAGCGGCGGCGATCCGCGCGCTGGCCGACGACCTCGATGGCCGCGATCGCGGCGCGCCGGTCGACGTCGCCGTCAAGCACCTCGCGGCGACGATCGCCTGCCACGCCGCGGTGAAGGCGCACGATCCGCTGTCGATCGAGAAGATGCAATATCTGCTCGACGAACTGCGCCGCACCGCCTACTCCACGATCTGCCCACACGGGCGTCCGGTGCTCCTGCGCCTCACGCGCCGCGAGATCGAGCGCGCCTTCGATCGCGCATAGCCGTTTCTGCATTGTGCTCCGAGCGTGCTCGCCGCACGCTCCGAGCCCGCGCTCCGAGCCATTCCTCTTGCGAGCGCGGCGCGTGAGCACCAGTCGCACCCAGCGGGCAATATCCGCACATCTCGAATATCGCCACGGCATCTCGCCAGGTTGTGCTTGACGGCACGAGACGGCGGGCGTAGTGTTCGCACGCTCCAACGATTGCCGCGATCGCGCGGCTGCGTTCCAGCCTCCCCAGCACCGTCGGTACTCGATCGCCGCAAGGCGATCCGCGCGCAGCGTGTCCGGCCGGCGCCGCGCGTGCAGACGGATGCTTGCGAGGTGTGTCATGAGAGCGAGAACGATGCTGACGGGCGCGATGATCGCGCAGGGATGTCTCTTCGCGTCGGCGGTCGTGGTCACGCAGCAGCGGGAAACACTGGCGCCATCGGAGGTGGCGCGCGAGGCGCGGGTCGGGATCGCGGCGCTTCCACCCCCGACGGAGGCGCCGGCTGGCTTCGAGCTGGTCTCGAATGGCCTGCTCGACGCGGTGCACTTCGCCGAGGCCCTGGAGGAGTTCACCGGGCCGGAAGGGGAGACGGACGGCCTGGGACCGGTCTTCAACGGCAGCGGCTGCGCCGAGTGCCATGCCACACCGATCATTGGCGGCTCGAGCCAGGTGGTCGAGCGACGCGCCGGCAATTGGAACGGCAGTACCTTCGTCGAGCACCCCGGCGGATCCCTGATCCAGGATCGCTCGCTCTACCCGACGCTGCAGGAGCGCGTCCTGCCGGGCAACAACGTCATCGCCTTCCGGGCCAGCCTCAGCCTCCTTGGCCTCGGCTTCGTCGAGGCCATCGACAGCAACACGATCGCCGCGATCGCGCAGAGCCAGTCGCCGGCGATCCGCGGACAGCTGATCCAGGTGCCGGTCCTGGAATCGGGCGGGGCGCTGCGGGTCGGTCGCTTCGGCTGGAAGAACCAGCAGGCCAGCCTGTTGTCGTTCTCGGCCGACGCCTACTCGAACGAGATGGGGATCTCGACGCCGCTGCTGCCGCTCGAGCAGTTGAGCAACGGGCGCCCGCTGCCGGAGGGCCTGGATCCGTTCCCGGGCGAGCCCGGCGTCACCGACGATACGGGCAACGACGACCTCGAGTTGTTCGCCGACTTCATGCGGGCGACCAAGGTCCCGCCGAGGGACACCACGATCGCCGCGACGGCCGATTCACGTCGGGGTGAGGTGCTGTTCACCTCGGCCGGCTGCGCCGGCTGCCACACGCCGACGATCGTCACCGCGCCGACCGGGACGGTGATCAACGGCGGCGCGTTCACCGTGCCGGCCGCCCTCGGCAACAAGCTGATTCATCCGTTCTCGGACTTCCTGCTGCACGACATCGGCACCGGCGACGGCATTGTGCAGAATGGGGGGCCGCAGACGCGCAACAAGCTCCGCACGGTGCCGCTGTGGGGCCTGCGCGCGCGGGGACGCTTCATGCACGACGCGGCGAGTCAGAGCTTCCAGGACGCGATCGCGCGCCACGCGGGGCAAGCCGCGCCGTCGCGCGCGAACTTCAACGGGCTCAGCAACGCGGATCGCAACCGCGTACTGCTGTTCCTGTCGTCGCTCTGAGGGATGGCGAGCGGAGCTCTACTCGGACGGTGTGAGGAAACCGGCGAAGTCGGCCGCCTGGAGCTGGGCCTTGGCCACGGCCTGACCGACCGCGCGCAGCTTGTCGATGTGGGCCACCGAATCCATCTG
>JANOIR010000692.1:0-2153 GCA_031407765.1 Vicinamibacteraceae bacterium | reverse complement strand
TCTCGCGCGTGAACGCGAGCTGGCGCTTTCCGGCCGACGGATCCTCGGGGTTGTTGACCGCCTCGAGCCGCTCGGCCTCGCCTTCGGGCAGGTTCTCGATGATCACCTTCAGCGGCCGCAGCACCGCCAGCACCCGCGGCGCGCGCCGGTTCAGATCCTCGCGCACGCAGTGCTCGAGGAGCGCGACGTCGATGATGCTCTCCTTCTTGGCGACGCCGACCCGCTCGCAGAAATCGCGGATCGCTTCCGGCGTGAAGCCGCGCCGGCGCAGCCCGACGATCGTCGGCATCCGCGGATCGTCCCACCCGGACACGTGCTTCTCGACCACGAGCTGCAGCAGCTTGCGCTTGCTCATCACCGTGTAGGTGAGGTTCAGGCGGGCGAACTCGATCTGCTGCGGCCGTGACGGCACCGGCAGGTTGGCGAGCAGCCACTCGTAGAGCGGCCGGTGATCCTCGAACTCGAGCGTGCAGAGCGAGTGGGTGATGTGCTCGATGGCGTCAGAGATCGGGTGCGCGTAGTCGTAGGTCGGGTAGATCGGCCAGGCGTCGCCGGTGCGCTGGTGATGGATGCGCCGCACCCGGTAGAGCACCGGGTCGCGCATGTTGATGTTCGGCGCCGCCATGTCGATCTTGGCGCGCACCACCAGCGAGCCGTCGTCGAACTCGCCGGCCCGCATCCGCGCGAACAGGTCGAGGCTCTCGGCGACCGGGCGATCGCGGTACGGGCTGTTCTTGCCCGGCTCGGTGAGGGTGCCGCGATACTCGCGGATCTCGTCCGGCGTCAGGCCGTCGACGTAGGCCAACCCCGAGCGGATCAGGTGCTGGGCGTGGCCGTAGAGCGTCTCGAAATAGTCGGAGGCGTAGAACAGCCCGCTCCACCCGAACCCGAGCCACTTCACGTCGGCCTCGATCGACTCGACGTACTCGACGTCTTCCTTGGCCGGGTTGGTGTCGTCGAAGCGCAGGTTGCAGGTGCCCCCGAACTCGCGCGCGACCCCGAAGTTGAGGCAGATCGACTTGGCGTGGCCGATGTGCAGATACCCGTTCGGCTCGGGCGGGAAGCGCGTCGCGACGCGGCCGGAATGGCGCGACGACTTGACGTCCTCCGTGACGATCGTGCGGATGAAATCGAGGGATTCGGGCGCGCCGGTCGTGGTCACCTGGGTAGAGCTCTCCTGTACCGATCGGCGGGCTCCAGACCACGCCGCGGGCCCTTCAGTCTAGCAGTGTCCGACGAAAGTGTCGTCCGGCGCCGGCCGCGCGCCGCGCTCAGGCGTGATCGAAGGCCCGGCGGGCATGATCCAGCCGTTTTTCGGCATCGCGAACGCCGATCCCGGCGCGCGCACTGTCGCGGCGACGCTCCTCGCGGTCGGCCCGGGCCGTCTGCTCGCCGGTGGTGGCCACGCCGACCGCCTTCTGCGCCTCGAGCAGCCGATCGCGCGCCGCCTGCCAGTCGGCCTCGGCCTTCGCCACGGCGTCGGCGGCCCGGGCGGCTTCGGCGCGGGCGGCCTCGAGCGCCGCCTCGGCCTGGCTCACCGCCGCCTGCGCCTTCTCCTTCGATCGCCGAGCGACCACGCTCAGTTTCACCGGCGCCAGCGTCGGCCGGCTGCCGCCTGCCGCGGGCGTGGCCGGGTCGGCCGCAGCCTCGGCGCCGTCCGGAACGGTCAAGCCGGCGAAGGCGGCAAAGCCGGGTGCCGGCACGTCCTCGGTGAGCCGGCCGGCGCGCGGCGCAAGCGAGCCGGTCCCGTACGCCCCCAGCGCGTCCAGCGAGCCGTGCAGGCGCTGCCGCATGTCCGGAGACGGCGCGTGGCCGCCTTCCTTGAGGATGTCGGTCGCCAGCGCGAGCAGGGTGTCGAGCGCCGACTGCCGCGCCCGCGTCGGCGGGGCGACGTCGACTTCGGCCCCGCCCAGCCGCTGCTGCTGCGTCAGGCGGAGTGCATCGCCCGCCATCAGCAGCGCCATGAACTCGGACTGGTGCCGCCAGTACAGCTGGTTCAGCGTCCAGGCGGCGATCGACGGCTTGGCCAGCGCCTTCACGTGGGCCGCGGTGTCGGCGCCGTGTGCCGCCTTGATCCGCGCGACCAGCGCGTTGCGCGCCGCGGTGAACTCGGCGAGCGGCGTCTGGTACAGCCGGTCGACTTCGGCGTGCAG
>JANOIR010000630.1:0-15990 GCA_031407765.1 Vicinamibacteraceae bacterium | reverse complement strand
CACCGCCACCGAGGACGACCTGTCGCGCCTCGAGGTCTTCCTCGTCCCCGATACCGACGGCGGCGACACCCGCCTGCGCTTTCGGCTGTGGGAGGGCGGCGACGCCGACGCCACCGCGGGCGAGCCGCTGCGGGCCTCGCGGGCCGGCGATCCGGTGCCCCTCTACGGCCCCGGCTGGTTCTCTTTCGACTTCACGCCGGTGGCGGCGAGCCGTGGCCGCGTCTACACGCTCGGCGTCGAGGCGGCGGGCAACGTCGCGCTGATGGCGCACCGCGGCCTCGGGTCGCGCCTGAAGGTCGCCGGCCGCAGCGTGCCCGGCTCCATCGCCTTCCGCGCCGTGTCACGCCGATCGACCGCGCTCGGCGCGCACTTCGATCAGGTGCGTGAGAGCATCGCCACGCAGCAGACCCGGCTCGATCAGGGCCCGCTGCACGTCCGCCTCGAGATCGCGTCGTCGTGCAACCTGGCCTGCATCATGTGTCCGTTCGGCCAGCCCGGCGGCTACGGCCCGGCGGACGGCATCCGCTTCATGACGCTCGACGTCTTCAAGGCGGTCGAGCCGATGCTGGCGCGGGCGCTGACGATCAACGCCTTCGGCCTCGGCGAGCCGTTCCTGAGCCCGCACTTCCTGCCGATCCTGCGGCGCTCGCGGGCGCTCAACGCCGATTCGGTGGTGTTCTGCTCGACCAACGGCGTCACCTACTCCGAGCGCACGATCACCGCGGTCGTGGCCGAGCGCCTGGTCAACGTGCTGCAGATCTCGGTCGACGGCGGGTCGAAGGAGACCTACGAGCACATCCGCGCCGGCGGCCGCTTCGATCAGTTGATGAAGAACCTGCGGTTCCTGCAGCGCGAGAAGGCGCGGCTGCGGGCCCGGGTGCCGTCGACCAAAGTGCAGATGGTCGTGATGCAGCCGAACATGCACGAGGTCGTCGACGTGGCGCGGTCGATGATCGATCACGGCGCCGATGTGCTGCGCCTCGACACCGTGAAGGATCATCCCGAGCTCGAGATCACGCGCCACGAGGACGTGCGGCGCCTGAACGACCAGCTCCAGGAGGCGATTCACCTCTGCACGTCGCATCGCGTCAGCATCGAAGGCACGCTGCTCACCGAGATCGAGGACATGCTCGAGCAGTCGGCCGCCCGGGAGGGCGTGGCGCGCCCGCGGCCGCTGCGGCGGGCGATCCCGCTGGTGCCCGACGAGGCCAGCCGCACGCGCGGCGCCGGCACTCCGCCGTGCACCGCGCCGTGGGAGAGCTTCACGCTCGCCGCCAACGGTGACGTGCGCCTGTGCTGCCACTACCAGAAGGTGATGGGCTCGACCCTGCGTGCGTCGTTCGAGGATGTCTGGAACGGCCAGTCCTACATCGACATGCGCGAAAGCCTGTGCACCGGCCACTACGAGGACCTGTGCGCGCGCTGCCTCGAGACCTCGAGCTTCATGCCGGATCAGGAGATCCGCGGCGTCTACCGCGAGCGGCGCGTCGAGGCGGCGCCGCTCTCGGCGATCGCGCCGGACACCTGGGCCGCGGCGCGCGGCCGGCACGTCAACGATCTGCGTGACGCCGCCAACACCGCGCCGGCCGGCCACGCCACGGTGCGCGGCGCCGCGCTGTTCGACGGCATCGCCGCCACCACCACGGGTCCGGTCGATCTGCATGGCGACCTTCGGCTGGCCCCGGCGCGCACCGGCGACACCCGCGTCGCGGTGGTCGTCGGCGGCGTCATCGCCGACGTCGTCGCGGCATCGCCGCAGGGGCGCGGCCGCTGGAGCTGGCAGGCGATCGCCGACGCCCGGCTGTTCGTGCCCGGCGCGGTGGTCGAGGTCTGGCTGGCCGAGGACGCCAGCGGCCGGCTCGCGCTGGCGCCGCTGGCCCTCGAGCGGCCGGTGCTCGCCGGGCTCGCTCCAGGGCCGCTCGGCAGCACGGTCGTCCGAACCGCCGCCGGCGTGTCGGTCCCGGTCGTCTCGCCGACCGCCAGCCCCCTGATCGGCCACCTCGATCCGGTGGTCACCGACGATCGATCCATCCGCATCGGCGGCTGGGCGCTCGACTGGCGCCTCGCCGGCCGCGGCACCGTCATCGGCGTCTTCGCCGACGGGCGTTTCGTCGACGAGGTGGCGCCGTGGATCGAGCGTCCCGACGTCGCCGATGTGCTGGCGCTCGACCCCGGGCGCGGCGGCAGCGGCTCGTGGACACGGTTCCAGAAGCCCGACATCCAGCAGCCCGACTGGCTGTGCACCGGCTTCTTCGTCGACCTGCCGGTCGCGGTCGCGCCGTGGCTGGCCGACGCCCACATCCAGGTGATCCAGGTGTCGCGCGAGCTCGGGCTGGCGACCGAAGTCGAGTATGGCCCCGGCTACCCCTTCGGCCCGCGCCCGCAGCCCGTCGCCATCGGCGTCGGTGCCGGCATCCGCCCGGTGGGGCGCTGCCGCCGACCGGGGACGACCCCGGTGTGGTCCGGGGAGCGGCACCACAACGACTCCGGACTCGTCCACGGCCCGAGGCCGCTGCTATACTCTGGGTTTCGCGCCGGAGTAGCTCAGGTGGTTAGAGCGAGCGTCTCATAAGCGCTAGGTCGGCGGTTCGAGTCCGCCCTCCGGCACCAACACCACCCACCACGTTTCCCGGATGGCCGCCTGTTTTTCCTGGCGGTCCGATCCCTATGTCCACGCTCCTCGAGCGGGTCGAGCAGACGGTTTCCGAGCAGGCGCTCTTCGGGGCCGGCGACGTCCTCGTCGCCGCGGTGTCGGGCGGCGCGGACTCGACCGTGCTGGCGTGTCTGCTTGCCGAGCTGGCCCCCCGACTCGGCGCCCGGCTTGTCGCGCTTGGTCACGTCAACCACCAGCTGCGTCCCGCCGCGGACGCTGACGAAGCCTGCTGCCGCGAGCTGGCGGCCCGGCTCGACGTGGCGTTCGAGGCGCGCCGGACCGACGTCCGGGCCGAAGCGCGGGTCCGTAAAACTTCTATCGAAGATGCGGCCCGGACCGTCCGATATCTGTTCTTGAGCGAGATCGCGGCGGCACACGGCGCGACGCGGGTGGCGGTCGGGCACACCCGCGACGATCAGGCGGAAACCGTGCTGCTCAGGCTGGCGCGCGGCGCCGGCCCCACCGGTCTCGCGGCGATTTTTCCGCGGGCGGGGCAGGTGATCCGGCCGCTGCTCGACGTGCGACGGGTCGAGGTGGAAGCGTGGTTGCGCGAGCGCGGCATCGGCTGGCGCGAGGACGAGAGTAACCAGGACCGGACGATCCCTCGTAATAAGGTACGGCACGAACTGGTGCCCTGGCTGGTCGAGGCGTTCGGAGCGGGCGTGGTGGACGTGCTGGCGCGGCAGGCGGCGCTGTCGCGGGACGACGCCGAGTGGTTCGACATGGTCGCGACCGAAACGGCCCGTCGACTCGTCATAGAGGATGGGGCGACGGTCACGATCGAACAGGCCGCGCTCGGCGCCCTGCATCCGGCGCTGGGACGACGAGTTGTCCTCGACGCGCTCCGGCGCGTCGCTCGAGGCCGATTCGTCGGCTTCGACCACGTCGAGGGGGTGCTGGCGCTGAGCCAGGCCGGGTTCGGCGGGATCGATCTGCCGGGTCAGCGGGCCGAGTGCCGGCAGGGGCGGCTCCGGTTCGAGCCGCGACTGCCGGATCCGACCCGAGAGGGTCGGCGGCGCGGCCGGCCGGCGGGTACGCAAGAGGCCGCGGCGGAACCCATCGGGGAGCCGCCGGTGTCCAATTCGCCAGGGGACCGTGCGGGCGCTGACGCGCGTCGCGTGGTCGAGCCTGGGATCGACGTGGCCACGCATGCACTCGGCGGGCCGAAGTGCGCAGGAAGTGTTAGTCTAGAAGGTCACGCCCCTAAGGGAGGCCGAGGTTGAGTTCCACGCTGAAGAACCTGCTGTTTTGGGTCGTCCTCATCGTCGTCGGGATCCTGATCTGGAATTTCTCCACGAATTTCCAGCAGAAAGATACCCAGATCCCGTTCAGCCAGTTCATCGAGGCCCTGGACAAGGGCGACATCGAAACGGCGACGATCGAGGGCAACTGGGTCTATGGCGCGACGCGCCAGCAGACGAAGTACCGCACCTACGCGCCGCTCCAGTACGAAAAGCTCGGCAACCTTCTGCTCGAGAAGAAGGTCAAGGTCGACGCGAAGGAGCCGACCGCGAGCCCATGGGCCGCGATCATCTACGCGTGGGCGCCGCTGATCATCATGATCGGCTTCTGGATCTTCATCATGCGGCAGATGCAGAGCGGCGGGAACAAGGCCCTGTCGTTCGGCAAGAGCCGCGCGAAGCTGTCGTCGAGCTCGCAGAAGAAGGTGACGTTCAAGGATGTCGCCGGCGTCGACGAGGCCAAGGAGGAGCTCCAGGAGATCATCGAGTTCCTCAAGGAGCCGCAGAAGTTCCAGAAGCTCGGAGGGCGCATCCCAAAGGGTGTGTTACTCATGGGTTCGCCTGGGACGGGCAAGACGCTCCTGGCGCGCGCGGTGGCCGGTGAGGCCAACGTCCCGTTCTTCTCGATCAGCGGTTCGGACTTCGTGGAGATGTTCGTCGGCGTCGGCGCCTCGCGCGTCCGCGACCTCTTCGAGCAGGGCAAGAAGAACGCGCCCTGCATCATCTTCATCGATGAGATCGACGCGGTCGGCCGCCATCGCGGTGCCGGCCTCGGCGGCGGCCACGACGAGCGCGAGCAGACGCTGAACCAGCTGCTCGTCGAGATGGACGGCTTCGAGTCGAGCGAGGGTGTGATACTGGTCGCCGCGACCAATCGCCCCGACGTCCTCGACCCCGCGCTGCTGCGCCCGGGCCGCTTCGATCGCCGCATCGTCGTCAACCGCCCCGACGTGAAGGGCCGCGAAGGCATCCTCTCGGTCCACACCAAGAAGATTCCGCTCGCCGACGACGTCAACATCCACGTCCTGGCGCGCGGCAGCTCGGGCTTCTCCGGCGCCGACCTGGCCAACCTGGTGAACGAAGCGGCGCTCAACGCCGCCCGCTACAACCAGAAGGTCGTCCGCATGGTCGACTTCGAGTTCGCCAAGGACAAGGTGCTGATGGGCGCCGAGCGGCGCTCGATGATCATCAGTGACGACGAGAAGAAGGTCACGGCGATCCACGAGGCCGGCCACGCACTGGTCGCGGCGCTGCTGCCCAACGCCGATCCGGTGCACAAGGTCACGATCATCCCGCGCGGCATGGCGCTCGGCCTGACGATGCAGCTGCCGGCCGACGACAAGCACAACTACTCGCGCGACTACCTGCTGTCGCAGGTGGCGATCCTGCTCGGCGGCCGCATCGCCGAGGACCTGACCCGCGGCGACATCACGACCGGCGCTGGCAACGACCTCGAGCGCGCGACGGAATTGTCGCGCAAGATGGTCTGCGAGTGGGGCATGAGCGACGCGCTCGGGCCGCTCACGTTCGGCAAGAAGGAAGAGCAGATCTTCCTCGGCCGGGAAATCGCGCAGCACCAGGACTATAGCGAGGACACGGCGGTGCGGATCGACCAGGAAGTCCGCCGCATCGTGATGGACAACTACAAGCGGGCGAAGGATCTGCTCGAAGCCCACCGGCCCGTGCTCGACGCCATCGCCGACGAGCTGCTCGTCCGCGAAGTGCTCGACGCCGACCAGGTCAAGGCGCTGGTCGCGGGCCAGGTGCTCGCCGAGCCGATTCCGGTGCGGGTCATGCCGACGGCGGCGCCGCTCGACGATCGCCGCGGCACCCGCGAGCGGACACCGCTCGTGCCGCCGATTCCCAAGCCCCTGCCCCAGGAGTAGGCCGGTCGTTCGCCGGTCCTACTCGGTTCCCCTCCCTGATGGCCGTGCGCTCGCCCTTGGCGGGCGCACGCTCGTCATGGGCATCCTCAACGTCACCCCGGACTCCTTCGCCGACGGCGGCCGCTATCGCGACCCGGCGCACGCCGTGGACGTAGGGCTGTCGCTCGTGGCCGCCGGCGCCGACCTCCTCGACGTCGGCTGCGAATCGACGCGGCCCGGGGCCACGCCGGTGCCCGCCGAGGAGGAGCGCGCACGCGTCCTCCCGGTCGTGAGCGCCCTGGCCCGGCAGGCCACGGTCCCGATCTCGATCGACACCTACAAAGCGGACGTCGCCGCGGCGGCGCTCGACGCCGGCGCGGTGATGGTCAACGACGTCAGCGGCCTGGCTGGCGATCCGCAGATGGCGGCGGTGGTGGCGGCGCACCGCGCGGCGTTCGTGCTGATGCACAACCGCGGGCGTTCGGACGACATGTACGCGCGCGCCCAGTACGGCGAGGTCGTGCGCGAGGTCGCGGCGGAGCTGGAGGCCGGTCTCGCGCTGGCCGCGGCGGCCGGCATCCCGCGCGAGCGCGTCATCCTCGACCCCGGCATCGGCTTCGCCAAGAAGGCCGATGACAGCCTGCGCCTGGTGGCCCGGCTCGACGACGCGGTTTTCAGCGCGCTCGATCGCCCGCTCCTGCTCGGCCCGTCCCGCAAGTCGTTCCTCCGCCTGGGCCTCGGCGATCGCCCGCCCGATGAGCGCGAGTGGGGCACGGCGGCGGCGGTCGCCGCCTGCATCCTGGCCGGCGCCCACATCGTCCGCGTCCACGGCGTCGAGGCGATGACCCAAGTCGCGAGGGTGGCGGACGCGATTCTGGCGGCGCGCGAGTCATAAACCGCGCCGCTCGCCGGCACACGAACGCCGAGGCCGTAGGCCGGAGGCGTCGTGAGGTTGACGGCGCGGCGACGCGCCGTTCAACCCAACATACAATTAGGCCTTCATGCCGGACGCTGTGAGCGCCCTCGTCCATCGGACCTCGTTCACGTGGTGGGATGCCATCGACATCCTCCTCGTGGCGATCCTGATTTACGAGGCCCTCAAGCTGATTCGCGGCACCCGGGCGGTCCAGATGGCGGCCAGCTCGGGGATCCTGGTGCTGCTCTTCATCGCCTCGACGACGATGCCGCTGCAGACGGTGAACTGGCTGATCCGCAACATGGTCGGCTACGTCGTCTTCGCCGCCATTGTGCTGTTCCAGGGCGACATCCGTCGCGCCCTCGCGCACTTCGGCCGGGCCCCGTTCTTCCGGATCCTGACCCGGCCCGAGACCGGCAACGAGACCATCGAGGAGGTGGTCGTCGCGGCCAGCACCCTGGCCGGCCGGCGGCAGGGCGCGATCATCGTCATCGAGCGCGAGATCGGCCTGCGTAACTACATCGAAAGCGGCATCCCGCTCGACGCCCAGGTCACCTACGACCTGCTGGTCAGCATCTTCCAGCCGACCGGGCCGCTGCACGACGGCGCCGTGATCATCCAGGAAGGCCGCATCGCCGCGGCCTCCTGCTTCCTCCCCCTCACCGTGCAGCCGGCGCTCAGCCGCGAGCTCGGCACCCGCCACCGCGCCGCCATCGGCCTGACCGAGGAGAACGACGCGGTCGCGGTGATCGTCTCCGAGGAGAGCGGCCTCATCTCGATCGCGCTCGACGGATCGATCGAGCGCGGCCTCGGCCCGACCGATCTGCGGGCGCGGCTGAAGGACCTTGTCGTCAAGCGCCGGACGACGGCGTTCCCCGCGCGAGCACGCGCCTGATGGCCTACCATCCGTTCCGCCATCTCGGGCTCAAGGTGCTGTCGATCGCGCTTGCCGGCGCGATCTGGCTGACCGTCGGCGATCAGCGCGCGGTCGAGCGGACGATGCGCGTGCCGCTCGAGTATCACAACCTGCCGCCGCAGCTCGAGCTGATGGCGAGCCCGCCGGAATCCGTCGAGGTCCGCCTGCGCGGACCCTCCGGGGCCATCGGCCGGCTGCTGCCCGGCGAAGCCGTGGCGGTGCTGGACCTCACCGCGGCGCGGTCGGGCACGCGGCTGTTCCACCTTCTTGCCGACGAGGTGCGGGTGCCGTTCGGCGTCACCGTGTCCCAGGTGAACCCGGCCGCCGTGCCGCTGACGTTCGAACCCTCGGCCAAACGCGCCGTGCCGATCGTGCCCGTCGTCGACGGCGAGCCGGCGGCCGGCTACCGCGTCGGCCGGATCGTGTCGTCGCCCGAGCAGGTGACGATCATCGGCCCGACGAGCCACGTCGTCGGCATCGTCAGCGCGATCACCGAACCGGTGTCGGTCGCCAATGCCACCACCAACGTGCTGGACCGTGTGACGGTCGGGGTGGCCAACGATATGGTCCGGCTCGATCAGGCGCTGACCGCGACAGTCACCGTCGAGATCGTGCCGGTGGCGGAAGGCAAGCGGCTCGAAGGCGTCGCCATCGAGCCGCGCGGGCTCGACGCCGCGCGCACGGCGCGGATCGAGCCGGCGTCGGTCGTGGTGGTGCTGCGCGGCGCCCGGGTCAGTCTCGCGCCGTTGACGGCGGCCAGGGCCTACGTCGACGTCACCGGCGTGGCGCCGGGACGCTATACGTTGCGGGTCAAGGTGGATCCGATCGCCGACGTGCAGATGGCCGCGATCGAGCCGGCCACGGTGGTGGTGCGGATCCAGTAGCCGGTGCGGAAGAGGAATACGGACGAGACATGAGCAAGCTGTTTGGAACCGATGGAGTGCGCGGCGTCGCCGGCACCGCGCCGCTCGACCCGACCACGGTGACGCGGCTGGGCGCGGCGCTCATCCGCGTGCTGCCGCATCGCGGCGCCGGGCGCGTGCTGGTCGGCCGCGACACGCGCGAGTCGGGCGACTGGATCGAGCAGGCGCTGGCGCGCGGTGTCGCCAGCCAGGGCGCGCAGCTCGTCTCGACCGGCATCGTCCCGACGCCGGCGGTCGCCTATCTCACCGGCTCGCGCGACTTCGACGCCGGCCTCGTCATCTCGGCGTCGCACAATCCTTTCCAGGACAACGGCATCAAGATCTTCTCGGGCCACGGCCAGAAGTTCGACGAGGCGCAGGAGCGCGACATCGAAGCGCTGGTGGCGGATGCCTCCTTTGTCGTCGATCTCGACACCGAGGCGGCGGTGACGCGCGAGGATCTCGTCGACGCGTATCTCGAGCACGCGCGCGCGATGCTGCCCTCGACCGGCGCGCTGCGCGGCGTCCGTATCGGCCTGGACTGCGCCAACGGCGCGACGGCGGCGGTGGCGCCGCGGCTGTTCCGTGCGCTCGGCTTCGACGTCGTCGTGATCGGGGCCGAACCGGACGGCCGCAACATCAACCTCGGGTGCGGCTCGACGCATCCGGAGGCCCTGTCAGCGCTCGTGCAGAAGGAAGGCCTGCGCTTCGGAGTGGCCTTCGACGGCGACGGTGACCGCGCCATCCTGATCGACGCCGACGGCCGCGTCGTCGACGGCGACGCCGTGCTCTATTTGTGCGCCAAGCACATGCGCGCCGGCGGCCGCCTGAAGGGCAACGCCATCGTCGCCACCGTGATGAGCAACATCGGCCTCGAGATCGCGCTCAAGCAAACGGGCATCGGCATGCTGCGCTGCCCGGTCGGCGACAAGTACGTGATGGAGGAGCTGGTGCGCCGTGGCCTCGCCCTCGGCGGCGAGCAGTCGGGCCATGTGATCTTCTCGGAGCACCTCTTCACCGGCGACGGCATCGTGACGGCGCTGGCGGTGGTCCGCGCGATGGTCGACACCGGGTTCGAGCTGTCGGCCCTCGCCGGCGAGCTGGTGACCTATCCGCAGGTGCTGGTCAACGTGCGCGTGAAGGAGAAGCGCGCCCTCGACAGCGTGCCGGCGATCAAGGCCGTCACCGACGCCATCGAGACCCGCCTCACCGGCGCCGGCCGCCTGCTGATTCGCTACTCCGGCACCGAGCCGCTGCTGCGCATCATGATCGAAGGCAAGGACCAGGTCGAGATCCAAGGCTGGGCCGACGAGATCGCGTCCGCGGTGCGGACCCACCTCACATAGCCCCACTGCTCATGGTTCGCCTCAGCGTCAACGTCAACAAGGTCGCCACCCTGCGCAACTCGCGCGGCGGACGCGTCCCCAGCGTCGTCGACGCCGTCCGCACCATCGTCGAGGCCGGCGCGCCAGGCATCACGGTGCACCCGCGCGCCGACGCGCGGCACATCACCACCCAGGATGTGCACGACATCGCCGAGGTGCTCGAGCCGCTGCGCGGCCGCGTCGAATACAACATCGAGGGCGACATTCGGCCCGGTCTGGTGGCGCTCGTGCGCGAGGTGAAGCCGGATCAGTGCACGCTGGTCCCGGTCCTCGCCGGCGAAGTGACCAGCCAGGGCGGCTGGCCGATCGATACGCCGGTCGACGCGCTGCGCCGGACCATCGCCGGCCTGCGCGACGCCGGGATCCGCGTCAGCGTGTTCATCGATCCGGAGGCGGCGGCCGTGCGGTGGGCAGCGGAGCTGGGTGCGGACCGCGTCGAGCTCTTCACCGAGCCGTTCGCCCGGGCGTTCGAAGCGGGTCCGGAGGAGGCCGACGCGGCCATGCGCGCCTGCATCGTAGCTGCCGAGACGGCGCACGGCCTCGGGCTCGGGGTGAACGCCGGGCATGACCTCGACCACCGCAACCTGGTACGCTTCCGTGAGCTGCCGCATCTCGACGAGGTGTCGATCGGCCACGCGCTCGTCAGTCGGGCGGTGTTCGACGGCCTGTCCGCCACGGTGCGGACGTATCTGGACATACTTCGATGACCAAGGAATCGGTGGCGCTCGGCGTGGCGGGCGTCCTGTTCGGGTTTCTCGCCGGGTGGATCATCGGCGCGCAACAAGCGCGGCCCGCCTCCGCGCCGCTCGCGACGAGTGCACCGGCTGCCGCGTCGGGCGGGTCGGCCGGTGGCGCTTCGGGCGGGCAAGCCCCCGCTGAGCCCCCTCGCCTCGACCAGGCCAAGATCGACGGGCTGCGCACACGTGCCGCGGACAATCCGCGCGACGCCGTGGTCCGCGCCGAGCTGGGGAACGCCTACTTCGACGCCGAGCGCTATCCCGAGGCCATCACCTGGTACGAAGCCGCGCTCGGCCTCGAGCCGAAGAACGTCGACGTCTCGACCGATCTCGGGGTGAGCTACTACTACTCGAACCAGGCCGATCGCGCCCTGGCGCAGTTCGAGCGCTCGCTGCAGATCGCGCCCAAGCACACCAAGACGATGCTGAACATCGGCGTGGTGCGGGCTTTCGGCAAGCAGGACCTCAACGGTGCCTCGGCGATCTGGCAGCAGGTCGTGGCGATCGCGCCGGGGAGCGCCGAGGGTCGGGCGGCGCAGCGCATGATCGAAGCCGTGCGCTCGGCCCACCCCGACACCGGTGCGCCTGTCGGGGCGACGCCCGGCGCCGGCCCCGCCGGGGCGAAGCCGCGGGAGAACGGCGCGTCATGATCCGCTGGGTCCTGAACATCATCGTCCTGCTGCTGCTGCTCCGGCTGGCGCTGCGCTTCGTGGTCGGTCTGTTCCAGGGCCTCGCCGAGCCGTCGCGCGGATCGGCCTCCGGCAGCGCCGCCGTCGGAAGCCGCGCCAAGGTCGTCGGCGCGCTGGTCCAAGATCCGGTGTGCGCCACCTACATCCCGCGCGACACCGCACTTGCCGTGAGCGTGGGCGGAGAGACGCGCTACTACTGCTCGGCCGCTTGCCGCGACAAGGACGCCGATGCCGGCCGCCTGCCGCCGCGCATGGGACGGGCCGCGCATGGCTAGAACCGAGGCCCAGCTCCGCGACGACATCGTCGAGCTCGGGCGTCGTCTGTGGGCGCGCGGCTTCGTCGCCTCGAACGACGGCAACATCAGCGTCCGCCTCGGCGGCGAGCGGATCCTGACCACGCCAACCAGCGTCTCGAAGGGCTTCATGACGCCCGAGATGATGGTGGTGACCGACCTGGCCGGCCGCAAGATCGCCGGGGAGCGCAACGCCTCGTCCGAGCTCAAGATGCACCTCGCCGTCTACGAGCTGCGGCCGGACGTTCAGGCGGTGGTGCACTCGCACCCGCCGCTCGCGACCGGGTTCGCGGTCGCCGGCATCGCGCTCGACAAGGCGGTGCTGGCGGAAGTGATCTGCACGCTCGGCAGCATTCCGATCGCCGACTACGCGACGCCGTCGACGGCGGAGCTGCCGGCGGCGGTTGCCAGGTACATCAAGGCCCACGACGGGCTGCTGCTCGCCAATCACGGCGCGCTGACGGTCGGCAGCGATCTCTACAACGCCTACTACAAGATGGAAACCGTCGAGCACTTCGCGCAGATCAGCCTGGTGGCGCGGACGCTCGGCGGCGAGCGCGTGCTGTCGCGCGACGAGGTGCACCGCCTCCAGGGGCTGCGTACGATGTACGGCATCGCCTCCCCGGCCCCGATCTGCACGGACGAGACCGGCACGGCGGGCGGTGGCGAGACCTGTCAGGTCGTCCAGGCGCCGGTCACCGACGGCCGCCGGCTGGTGCCGGACACCGGTCTGGCGGGGGCCGCCAGGCTCCGTGGGGCGGCCAGCGGCGCCGGAACGAGTCCGACCGGGGATGCGGAAATTCGGCTAACATACCGCCAACTCGCGGCCCTCATCGAGGACGCCGTGCGTACGGTCGGCTCAGGAGGCACAGATGGGTGAAGCGTTGGGCATGATCGAGACCAAGGGTCTGGTCGCGATGATCGAGGCCGCGGATGCCATGGTCAAGGCTGCCAAGGTGACGCTGGTCGGCTGGGAGAAGATCGGCGCTGGTTACGTGACGGCCATGGTCCGCGGCGACGTCGCCGCGGTGAAGGCCGCGACCGACGCCGGAGCTGCGGCGGCACGCCGCGTCGGCGAGCTGGTGTCGGTGCACGTCATCCCGCGCCCGCACGCCAACCTCGAAGACGTCCTCCCGATCGGCAAGGCGGCGAAGTAAGGCCACGCCCGGCCGGGCCTAGACCCTGGGCCGGGCGATTCCCATGCTGCTCGCCCGCGTCACCGGCACGGTCGTCGCCACTCGCAAGGACGAACGCCTCGTCAGCAGCAAGCTGCTCGTCGTCCGGCCGATCGATCCGGCCGGCAAGGCCGAGGGCTCGTCGCTCGTCGCCGTCGATACCGTCGACGCCGGCGTCGGCGAGACCGTCCTCGTGGTGAGCGGCAGCTCGGCCCGCATGGCCAGCGGGATGAAGGACTGCCCGGTCGACGCCGTCATCGTCGGCATCGTCGACGAGGTCACGACGGCCGGCTGACGCCGCCGTCCAGTGCTCGCAGGCAGAGTCCCATGCAGGTCGCGCGCGTCGTCGGGACCGTCGTCTGCACCTGCAAGGATGCGGGCCTCCACGGCGTCACGCTGCTCGTGATCCAGCCGCTGGCCAAGGACGGCTCGCCGTTCGGCCGCACCCTGGTCGCCACCGACGCGGCCGGTGCCGGCGTCGGCGAGGACGTCTTCTTCGTCCGTGGCGCCGAGGCCTCGTTCCCGTTCCACCCGCGGACCGTCCCGACCGACGCCTCGATTGTCGGCATCGTGGACTCGGTGTATACCTGAGACGAGCTCCCGCTCAATAGCCGTCATGCAGATCGCCTCGGTCGTCGGCACCGTCGTCGCCACCAAGAAGCACGCCGCCCTGGACGGCGCCAAGCTGCTGCTCGTGCAGCCGCAGACGCCCGAGGGCGAGCCGCGCGGCCCGGTCCTGCTGGCGATCGACTCGGTCGGTGCCGGCATCGGCGAGCGCGTGCTCGTGGTGATCGAAGGCAAGGCCGCCGGCGATGCGCTCGGCCGCCGCGGCGCGCCGGTCGACGCCGCGATCATCGGCATCATCGATCACGTCGACGACGTCATGGCGGCGGAGGCCGCCGCGCTGGTGGCCGCGTCATGACCGAAGACGATCTGCGCGTGCTGGTCCGTCAGGCGGTGGCGCGGCACCTGCACGCCGGCGCCGATCCAGAGACCGCCGGCGCCGGCCCCGGGACGCCGGCGCCCGGCGTCCACCCCAGCTTCGGCCGCTATCTGCTGCGCCCCGAGCCCGGCCACGACGGCACCTGCCTGATCGAGCCGGCGGTCACGTGCAATCACTGCGGCTTCTGCCAATCGCACGGCTTCTAGGAGCGCGCGTTCCCCAATCAGATGTCCAAACCCAAGGTCCTCGTCACCAGGCTGCTGCCCGAGAAGCCGCTCGACGTGCTGCGTGAACACTGCGCCGTCGATCTCTACGACAAGCACGATCCGATGCCGCGCGAGCTGCTGATGGACAAGGTGGCCAAGGTCGACGCGGTCATCTGCCTGCTCACCGATCCCATGGACCGCGGCGTGATCGAGAAGTGCTACTCGGTGCGGGCGATCTGCGACGTCTCGGTCGGCTACAACAACGTCGACATCGCGGCGGCCCGCGAACGATCGATCTGGGTCACGCACACCCCGGACGTGCTGACCGAGGCCACCGCCAACCTGACCTGGTCGCTGATCCTCGGCGCCACGCGCCGCGTCGCCGAAGGCGATCGGCTGATCCGCCGCGGCGGCTGGACCGGTTTCCGCTTCGACTTCCTGCTCGGCAGCGACCTCGCGGGCAAGCAGATCGGCATCATCGGCATGGGCCGCATCGGCCAGGCAGTGGCGCGCCGCGCGCTCGCCTTTGGCATGGAGATCGCCTATCTGCCGAGCACGCGCAAGCGGAAGCGGGCGGCGTCGCGGTTCGAGGATGGGCTGCGGGCGACGCCGATGCCGTTCGACGAGCTGATGCGGACCTCTGACGTGATCGCCCTGCACTGCCCGCTGACGCCGGAGACGCATCACCTGATCGACACGCGGGCGCTGTCGCTGATGAAGCCGACGGCGTATCTGGTCAACGTCGCGCGCGGGCCGGTGGTCGACGAGGTCGCGCTGGCCAGGGCGCTGCGCGAGCGGCGAATCGCCGGAGCCGGGCTCGACGTCTTCGAGAACGAGCCGACCGTGCACCCCGATCTGCTCGAGCTCGAGAACGTCCTGCTGCTGCCGCACATCGGCAGCGCCACCGTCGAGACGCGCACCGCGATGGCGCAGCTCGCCGTCGACAACTGCCTCGCCGTGCTGCAGGGCCGGCGTCCGCCGACCCCCGTGCCCGAGCTCACCGACCTGCCGATCTACTCGTGAGCCCGACACCGGCGCAGGTCGACGCGATCATGAAACGCATCGGCGCCGGCATCCGCGCACTGGGCCTGCCGGCGATCGAGAAGATCTCCGAGGAGCAGGAGGGCACCGCTTTCCACGTGCTGATCGCGACGATGCTCTCGGCGCAGACCCGCGACCCGGTGACGCTCGAGGCGTCGACGCGGCTGTTCGCCAAGGCGCCTACGCCCGAGGCGATGGCGAAGCTCTCCGAGGCCCGGATCGAGAAGCTGATCTACCCGGTGAGCTTCTATCGCAACAAGGCGGTGCACGTCCGCGCGACCTGCCGGAAGCTGCTGGCCGAATTTGGCGGCGCCGTGCCGGCGACGATGGACGAGCTCCTCACGCTGCCCGGCGTCGGCCGCAAGACCGCCAACCTGGTGCGCATCGTCGCGCACAAGCGGCCCGACAGCATCTGCGTCGACACCCACGTCCACCGCATCGCCAACCGCTTCGGCTGGGTGCGGACGCGGACGCCGGAGCAGACCGAGCGGGCGCTTTACGAGGCGACGGCGAAGAAGTGGTGGTCGCGCCTCAACCTGTACCTGGTGACCTGGGGCCAGCACATCTGCCGGCCGGTGTATCCGCTGTGCCCGCGCTGCCCGGTGCTCGACCTGTGCCCGCGCATCGGTGTCACGCAGGTCGGGAAGGGCTGACGCCTCGACGCCGGCCGGCGGCGCGATAGAATCCGGTCATGCGCCACGCGCTCGTCATGATCTGCGCCCTCGCGCTGGGGGCGTCCGCCGCCGCGCAAGCCCCGAAGCCCGCCGCGCCTCCGGCCGCCAAGCCCGCCGCTGCCGCGCCGAAGCCGCCGGCGGCGAAGGGCGCCGCCGCTCCGGCGAAGGCCGGCCCGACGCCGGTCTTCCGCATCGAGACCGCAAAGGGCGCGATCGTCATCGAGACCTACCCGAACGACGCGCCGCGCTCGTTCGAGCACATCCTGGCGCTGGTGAAGAAGCGCTTCTACGACAACCAGGCGGTGCACCGCGTGGTGCCCGGCCAGGTGGTCCAGTTCGGCGATCCGCAGACGC
>JANOIR010000620.1:0-4782 GCA_031407765.1 Vicinamibacteraceae bacterium | reverse complement strand
CGTTTCACACGACTGAGTGATACCTAGGCAGGACGGCGGCGGCTGGGACCTAGCGGCCACCGGCGCGGTGCGCCCGGATGACCTCGAGGAGCTGCGGATGCAGCGCGGCATTGGCGGCCAGGAGATGGCCCTTGCGGACGTCGAATGGCTCGCCGCCGAGCCCGGAGACGACCCCGCCGGCCTCCTCGACGATGAGCGCGCCGGCCGCAATATCCCACGGCTTGAGCAGATCCTCCCAGAAGCCGTCGAAGCGGCCGGCCGCGACGTAACAGAGGTCGAGGGCCGCCGAACCCAACCGGCGCACCGCGCGCGCCCGGCGCACGAAGGCGCCGAAGAGGGCCAGCACCGACTCGCCGGTGCCGTGGACGTCGTAGTGGAAACCCGTGCAGAGGAGCGCGTCGATCAGCGCGTCGGCACGCGTCACCTCGAGGCGCCGCCCGTTGAGATAGGCACCGCCGCCCCGCTCGGCCGTGAAGAGTTCCTCACGCGTCGGGTCGTAGATGGCCCCGACGGTGACGACGCCGTCGATCTCGAGCGCCAGCGACGAGCAGAAGATCGGCAGGCCATGGGCGAAATTGGTCGTGCCGTCGATCGGATCGTAAATCCAGCAGTGCCGCGCCGTGCTGCCCGGGGCAGGGCCGCCCAGTTCCTCGGCCAGGATGGCGTGCTCGGGGAACCGCTCGCCGATGAAGGCGCGGAAGCGGCGCTCGACGGCGACGTCGACCTCGGTGACGAGATCGATCGCGCCCTTTTTGTCGATCTTGAGGCCGTCCTTGCCGAAGGAGGCGAGCTGGATGCGCCCCGCCTCGAGCACCGCCTCGATGGCGGTGGCCAGGTAGATCGGGTCGGGAGGGGCGGGCGTGGCGTCGGGCTGGGCCTCAGCCCCAGATTCAGGCACTGGCGGGCTCGGCCGAGGGCAGGCGCTTGGTCATCTGCACCTCCATTCCGCCGGCGGGGCGGCGCTGCAGCGTGACGTCGTCCATGAAGCTGCGCATGAAGAAGATGCCGCGGCCGCTCGATCGCAGCAGGTTTTCGGGAGCCAGGGGATCGGCGACTTCGACCGGATCGAACCCCTCGCCTTCGTCGGTGATGCGGATGACCAGCGCCACGGGCGCCGCCGCCGGCTCCAGCGAGAATTCGACCGTGACCAGCTTCGCCGGGTCGAACCGGTTGCCGTGTTTGATGGCGTTGATGACCGATTCCCGCACCGAGACGCCCACCCAATGGGTGGCGTCCTCGTCGAGGCCCCCCATCACGCTCACGCGGTCGCTGACGACCTGAATCAGGTCGAGCGTGTCGAACACGCTGAAGATCGTGAAGCGCACGTGGCAACGGGGCCCTGGCATGAAGTCCGGCGAGTAAGGTACGCCAGCCGGCTCCGCTGGTTCAAGTCCCGCGATGCCGGGTGGTAAGATCCGTGCATGCGCGGGAGCGGCCGGTGAGGGTCGACAAGCTCTATCTGGTCGGCTTCATGACCGCAGGCAAGACCACCGTGGCCAAGGCCCTCGCGCGCCGGTTGTCCTGGGAGGCGCTCGACCTGGACGACGAAATCGAGCGCGCCGAGCATCGCACCGTGGCCGACATCTTCGCGACCCAAGGCGAGCCCCACTTCCGCCGACTCGAGCGTGCCGCGCTCGAGAGGGTCCTGGCCCGCCGACACGTGGTGGTCGCCACCGGCGGCGGTACGTTCATCGACCCCGCCAATCGCACCGCGATCCAGGGCGACGGGTGTTCGATCTGGCTGGACATTTCGTTCAACGAGATCGTGAGCCGCCTCCCGTCCGACGGCCGGCGCCCCCTGGCCGCCAACCGCGCCCAGCTGGAGGCGCTCTACCTCGCCCGTCGCGAAGCCTATCAACACGCCCACGTGCACATCGAGGCGACCGGGCAGCCGGTCGAGGCGGTAGTGGACGTGCTCCTCGATCGCCTCGCCTCCTGAGCCAGGCCGCGCATGCGCTACCTGGTCCTGACCGACATTCACGGCAACGTCGATGCGCTCGAGGCCGTGCTGGCCGCGGCGGGGGACGTCGACGCGCATCTCGTGCTCGGCGACGTGGTCGGCTACGGCGCCGGTCCCAACGAGGTCATCGAGCGGGTCCGCGCACTGGCGCCCGCCGCGATCATCCGCGGCAACCACGACAAAGTGATCGCCGGGCTCGAACTGCCGGAGTCGTTCAACCCGGCGGCGCTGCAATCGGCCACATGGACCGCCGAGACCCTCACCGCCGAACACCGCGAGTGGCTCGCCAACCTGCCGCAGGGGCCGGCCATCGTCGACGACCTCGTCGAGATCTGCCACGGCATGCCGGCCGACGAGGACGAATACCTGTTCACCCCACGCGACGCCGCGCGCGCCCTCGACACCGCGCGCCGGCCGGTCTGCCTGTACGGCCACACCCACGTTCCGGCGTGCTACATCCTCTCGCTCGACGAGCCTGACATCCTGATCGTGGAAGACACCGGCCAGGGGCGTCCGGTCGAGCTCTCGCTCGATGAGCGACGCCGCTTCGTGGTCAACCCTGGCGCCGTCGGCCAGCCCCGCGACGGCGACCCACGCGCCGCCTACGCCCTCTACGACAGCACGGCGCGGACACTCACCCTCTGCCGCACCGAGTACGACGTCGAGCGCGCGCAGCAGCGGATCCGGCAGGCCGGGCTGCCGGACATCCTGGCGCGTCGCCTGGCGGTCGGACGCTGAGGCGAGGGCGGAGGCTCAGCCGCGGTCAGCCGCGCTCCGGGCGCTCGGGCGCGGCCGGCGATCGGCGCGTCTCGCGTCGGCGGAGCTCCGCCGCGTAGGCATCAGCGGCGGCGCGCGATCCGAGGATCCAGCCGACCACGATGCCGACGAGCAGCACGGCGGGGATGAAGATGAAGTGCCCCGCGTGCATGTTGCCGAAGTCGCCCATCGACGGTTCCTACCTGGCGGGGGGCAAGCGGCTGGCGAGGGTCTTCAGATCCTGCTCGGCTCGCAGGAAGCGCCGCCAGAGCGTCCACACGTAGACGGCGACCACGATCCAGACGACGGCGTAGGCTGCAATCAGCAGCGGCGCCGCCGGCAGCTTCTCGTCGGCCGGCAGCTCGCTGATGGGCACGAACTCGTCCTGCGCGGCCTGGCGCTCCGGGGCGGCCGCGGGTGCCGCGGGGGGTGTTGTCGCTTGCATCAGAGATCCTCCGCCGAGAGATACGCGTCATCGATCGACGCGCGGAGGGCCTGGAGCCTGACGCGCGCCGCGAGGAGCGCGCCGAAGATCAGCAGGTAGCCGAACGCGCTCCAGTAGAAGGCCGGCCGCATGCCCGGACCGAGCGTCATCACGACGCTGGTCTTCGGATGCACGGTCCGCCAGATGTGCGCCGACCAGTAGACGAAGGGCACGTTGGCCATCCCGAAGATGGCGACGCCGGCGGCCAGGCGCTCCGAGCCGGGGCCGCCGAAGCGCCGCAGGAGGTTGTAGGCGACGAAGATCAACCACAGTACCAGCGCGGTGGTGAGCTTGGCGTCCCACTGCCAGTAGACGCCCCACGCCTTCCGGCCCCAGAGCGGTCCCGTCAGCAGCCCGATGAGGCCAAAGACGACGGCCAGCTCCGCGGCCGACAACGCCAGGCGGTCGGAGGACGGCGCCCGCGTCAGCAGGTAGCGCGCGCTGGCGACGCCGCAGACGGCGATGGCCGTGAACATCGCGATCCACGACGGCACATGGAAGTAGAAGATCTTCTGGATCAGCCCCATCGTCGATTCGTACGGCGCTGCGGCGATGAGGAGCGGCGCCGCCGTGATCATGGCGAAGCCGGCGACGAGCATGGGTACGAAGGATCGGTGCAGCATCGTTCGATCAGCACGCACAGGCGTCAGTCTTCCGCGGTCACCGCGTCGAACACCCACAGGGCGAGCGTGACGAAGACGGCGTCGTAGCTGACGAGGATCGCCAGCCACATCGTGGCCACCGCCCGATCCGGCACCGGCTGCACCAGGGCCGCCGTGCCGCGCACGCCCGCGAGGAGCACGGGCACCACCATCGGATACAGCAGGACGGGCAGCAGGACATCCCGGCTCCGCGTCCGCACCAGCATAGCCGCAAAGAGGCTGCCGACCGCGACGAGGCCGACCACACCGGCCGCCGTGGTGGCGAGGAACAGGCCGGGCTCGCGCCAGAACGAGGCCTGGAACAGGAGCCCGATGAGCGGGATCACGACCGCCAGCACGACGGCGAGGAGCACGACCAGGCCGAGCACCTTGCCGGCGTAGACGGCGGCGCGATCGACCGGGGCCGACAGCAGCGCCGAGAGCGTCTGGTGGGCGTGCTCGCGATCGAAGGCGCGGGCCAGGGCCAGGGTGCCGGCGAACAGCGTCGTGACCCACAGGATGCCGGCCGGCGCCTCCGGCGACGCCTGGCCGTCCTGCACGAACGCAAAGGCGAAGACCAGAACCGCGACGACCGCGAAGAACACCGTGGTCAGCGCCAGCTCACGACTGCGCAGCTCGACGAGGGCGTCCTTGTGCGCGATCAACGCCGCGACCCGGAGGAACCCGCGCAAGGACACACCGAGCGTTGGCCCTGGGCTTTGCGCGGGCCTCAGGCCTGGGGCCGGTTCCGTGGTCAGGCCAGGGCCCAGGCCCGGACTCAGCTCAGGGTTCGGCTCGGGTCCCAGCTCGGGGCTCAGGCCCGGGCCGGCTTCCGCGGCCGAGCTGAGCGTCGCGAGCGTGGCGGCGAGGCCGGAGTGCCCCGCCAGCTGCGCGATGACGCGCCCGCCGCGCAGCACGACCGCCGCGTCGAGCACGGCTTC
>JANOIR010000608.1:0-5236 GCA_031407765.1 Vicinamibacteraceae bacterium | reverse complement strand
ATACGACATGGACTTCGCGCGAGCACTCGCCCAATCGGTGATGTGCGGCGTGAATTCCGCCTGCACAGTCACTTTCGGGAGAAGCTATGCCGAAGCGACCGGCCGAATGCTCTCAAGATCACCTGGAAGGGCGACACCTGGTATCGGCTCAAGCTCGAAGTACAGAATCAGAAGGACGGCTCGGTGCGCGTGCGCGGCAAGGCCTGGCCGCGCGGCGAGACGGAGCCGGCGGCCTGGCTGCTCGAGAAGGTCGACACCCTCGGCCACAAGATGGGCAGCCCGGGCCTCTATTCCGACGCGCCGTGGGGCGCGTCGTTCGACAACATAAAGGTGTACTGACCGATGGCTTCGATTCGCGCAGCAGCTGGACTCGCCCTCGCGGGCGGCGTCATCCTCGCGGCCTCCACCGCCGGCGTCCGCGGCGACGGCACGCCGATGGCCGGCGCTACTGACTGGCCGATGTGGGGCGGCACGCCGTCCCGCAACATGGTGTCGGCAGCCACGGGCCTCCCCGACAAGTGGGACGTCAAGGCCAAGACCAACGTGAAGTGGGTCTCGGACCTCGGCTCGCAGACCTACGGCAACGCCACCGTCGCCGGCGGCAAGGTCTTCGTCGGCACCAACAACGAGCTGCTGCGCGACAAGCAGCAGGTCGGCGATCGCGGCGTGCTGATGACCTTCAAGCAGGACACCGGCGAGTTCCTGTGGCAGATCACCCACGAGAAGGTCGCCGCCGGCCGCGTCAACGACTGGCCGTTCCAGGGCATCGCCAGCTCGCCGCTCGTCGAGGGCGACAAGATCTACTACGTCAGCAACCGCGGCGAGGTGATGTGCCTCGACACCGAGGGCTTCCGCGACAACGCGGAGAACGACGGCCCGGTGACCGACGAGAAGTTCAAGACGCCGAACGACGCCGACGTCGTCTGGAAGTTCGACATGATGGAGGAAGTCGGCGCCTTCCCGCACAACCTGTCGAACTCATCGCCGGTCGTGCACGGCAACCTGATCTACGTGATGACGTCGAACGGGCAGGACGAAAGCCACGTCAACATCCCGTCGCCCAAGGCACCGGCCATCATCGCGATCGACAAAACCACCGGCAAGCTGGCCTGGGAAGACAACTCGGTGTTCGACAAGATCCTGCACGGCCAGTGGTCGTCGCCCTCGGTTGGCACGATCGGTGGCGCGGTGCAGGTCGTCAACGCCCAGGGTGACGGCTGGATCCGCGGCTACGAGGCCACCACGGGCAAGAAGCTGTGGGAGTTCGACACCAACCCGAAGGATTCGGTATGGCCGAAGACCCGCAATGAAGTGATCAGCACGCCGGTCATCGTCGGCGACGTGGTCTACATCTCGAACGGCCAGGATCCGGAGCACGGCGAGGGCGTCGGCCACGCCTACGCCATCGATGCGACCAAGCGCGGCGACATCACCACCACCGGCCGCCTGTGGCACTACGACAAGATCCGCCGCTCGGTGTCGACGCCGGCGATCCACGACGGCCTGATCTACTGGCCGGACTTCTCGGGCTTCCTGCATTGCCTGGATCAGAAGACCGGCCAGGCACTCTGGACGCACGACATGTTCGCCGCGATCTGGGGCTCGCCGATGGTCGCCGACGGCAAGGTCTACCTGGGCGACGAGGACGGCGACATCGCCATCCTGCAGCCGGGCAAGACGCTGAAGGTGCTCGGCGAGATGAACATGGGCTCGTCGGTCTACTCGACGCCCATCGCGGTCAACGGCACGCTGTTCATCACCAGCCGCAACCAGCTGTTCGCGCTCGGCGGCAAGTAGTCGCACACCTGGCGATGATGCACCCGCTCCGGACGACGGTCGCTCTCCTCGGAGGGATGATCGCAGTCCGACCGGCGGGGGCACAGGCGCCCGCAGCACCAGCGGCGTTCGTCGTCGCCGTCAGCGAAGGCGAAACGCTCCTGCCGCTCGCCCGATTTGAAGGGGGCCGGTGGTTGAACACCTGGCCCGAGCCCGAGGAGGACTCAAGGCCAGTGCCCGCCCTTGCCGACGTCCCGGCGGCGTGGCTCGGCCGACCGGTGCCGCTCGACTGGACCCTCTGGTTCACCGGCGGCGGCACCGTGCCGCTGCAAATCGCCGGGACCGCGCGCAGCGGCGGCTGCGTGGTCTCGCCGAAGCTCACCATTCGGAACCCGCAGGAGCCGCGCGACGGCGCGTTCGACGTCGTGCACCCAGGCCTCGCCACGACCGATGGCGCAGCCGTCGGTACGGTCCACCTGGTCACGCGCCGGACCGCCCCAGGACCCCGGTCCACCGACCCTTTGCTGATGCGACGGCTCCAACCGCTCGTGCAATCGCTGTTCGCGGCGCACCAGCGCGGAGCCCTCGACCGCTTCCGGGACAGCGACGGCAGGCCCGCAGCCAAGGTGACACCACGGCAGCTGGAGGCGATTTCGCCGACGATCGACTGGGTGTACCGGGCGAGGCGCGCGGGAGGAACGGTGCTGTACTTCGAGGCCAGCAAGCGTACGACGCCAACGGCCACTGAGCGGATGACGGTGCGCGGTTGGCTGCGTCTCGACACGTCCGGCGGCGCCGTGTCGATCGGCGTCGAGGCCCACCTCGGATTGGACGAGGAGCCACCGAGCGAGGACCCGCTCACCAACGTGTCCGACCAGATTCCGCTCGGCATCATCCGCTCGGGAGAGCACGACGTGTGGATAATGGAGCTCCCGGCCGGCGAGTCCACCGACTTCGCGCTCGATGAGATCGGCGCTACCTCGGCGCGAAGGGTGATGCGAATCAACGCGGGCGGCTGCTGAAGTCGAGCAACCCTTTCCTCGACGCCCGCCATCCGCTCTACAACCCGACCAGAATTGTCGTTCTCGATCGCGAGCGCCTTCGTCTACTGGCGCATCGGCGTTCACGTGCGCGACATCAGCCGCGACAGTGACCCGGCAGTGAGCGCATCCTGACCTCCGGCCGGGAACCTGTGGAATCGGGCGGTGTCAGACACGTCCAGACGAGTGTCGACGGCAACCCCTGCGCAGGATGTGCGGATGGACATCGGCTGGCTCACGCGCCGTCGCGGCGGATTCCTCCTTGGAGAGATTGGCCTGGCCCGGCGCCTCTCCGCCTGCGCATGGTCGTGGGTTCTGGCCGCCGTCTTCGCCGTCACCGCCTCGGCGCAATGGTGGCTGATTGGAACCGCCGTCGATGCAGTCCGCCGTCGGCTGCGGCGCGGCCGGAGACCGGGCGGTCTCCCGCTCGCGCCATGACGCTCTAGAACGTGAGCCTGAAGCCGACGTTGACGTGGCTGACGTCCTTGTCGTCGGCGATCACGTAGGTCGTCTCCATGCACCGCGACGCGACGATGCCCGTTTAGTGGATGATGTGCGGGTGCGCCGTCGACCGCACGTGACCAATGACTACAACTGAAGCCGCGGCCGCGCGCTCCGAGGATACGGCCTTCATGGGCCATCCGAGAGGCCTGTTCTATCTCGCCTTCACCGAAGCCTGGGAGCGCTTCTCCTACTACGGCATGACGGCGCTGCTCGCGCTGTACATGGTGAACCAGCTGCTCCTGCCAGGGCATGTGGAGCACATCGCCGGATTCGTTGCGTTCCGCGCCGCGATCGAATCGGTGGTCGGCCCGCTGTCGACGCAGGCGCTCGCCTCGCAGATTTTCGGTCTCTACTCCGGGTTCGTCTACTTCACGCCGCTGCTCGGCGGCATCATTGCCGATCGCTGGATCGGACAGCGCAACGGCGTGGTGATCGGCGCCTTGTGCATGAGTGCCGGTCACATCTTCATGACGTTCGACCGGTCATTCCTGCTCGCCTTGCTCGCGCTCGTGGTCGGCTCGGGCTTCCTGAAGGGCAATATTTCAGCGCAAGTTGGCGCCGTCTATCCCCGCGAGGACGAGACCCGGCGCACGCGCGGGTTCATCATCTTCAGCACGGCCATCAATATCGGAGCGGTCGCCGGCCCCGTGGTGTGCGGCCTGCTCGCGCAAGTCTATGGCTGGCACTATGGCTTTGGCGTGGCCGCGATCTTCATGCTCGTTGGCCTGGCGACGTACCTCTACGGATACCGGTACCTGCCGGCGCGGGTGGAGCGGAGTACGGTCGAAGGTGCTCGACTCACCGCAGCCGAGCGGCGGACCGTCTACGCGCTCGTCGCCGTCATCATCATCACGATCTTCCAGACGGTCGCCTATTCGCAGGTCTTCAACGTCAGTCCCATCTGGATTCAGCAGCACGTCGCCCTCGAGGTCGGCGGCTTCCGGATCCCGGTGCCGTGGTACCAAGCGGTGAATGCGGTGTCGAGCATCGTGTTCGTGCCGCTGCTGTTCTGGATATGGCGTCGCCAGGCTCTGCGGGGGCGCGAGCCGGACGAGCTCGCCAAGATCGGCACGGGATCCTGGGTCGCGGCGGCCAGCAATCTGATCCTGGTGGCGGCCATCCTGACGTCGGGCGGTGCGCCGATCCACCCGCTCTGGCCGATCCTCTACTGTGCGGGTCTGGGCATCTGCTTTCTGTACTACTGGCCCACGCTCCTCGCGCTCGTCTCGCGCACGGCGCCGGCCAAGGTGAACGCCACCCTGATGGGGCTGGCCTTCATGAGCCTGTTCGTCGCCAACACCCTGGTCGGGTGGATCGGCGGTTTCTACGAGAAGATGAGCCCGGCCCAGTTCTGGGCGATGCATGCCGCCATCTCGGCGGCCGGAGGCCTTCTGGTCGCGCTCATCGGGCGCCGCCTCGGCCGACTGCTGCAACCGGCGTAGCTCGCCCAGCCCACGCGATGCAGGCAGGATCGCCAATGACAAGGTGGAGCCGCTAATCCTGATGCTCCGATTCTTCCGACAGAAAGGCGCGAAGCGGCTCGTCGGCGCCTGGCTCGGCGTCGTCCTGGTTGTCACGGGCGTATCGGCCCTCTCGGTCGGGCGACCGGCGTATCGCAACTACAAGGGCCAGTGGGTCTTCCCGCCGGTGGCAATCATCATCGGGCTCGGTACCCTGATCCTCGCGTTCAGGACACCACGCCCGCAGTGGAAGAACAAGAAAAGGCCGGACAGCAGGTAGCGCCCGGCCTCTCGTCCTTCCAGAAATGCGCCGCCGATAGACTCAGAACGTGAACGTGAAGCCGACGTTGACGTGGCTGACGTCCTTGCCGCCGACGATCAGGTAGGTCGTCTCCATGCGCCGGTACTCGACGCCCCAGGAGATCTGGGCCGACGCCTTGTGCTGGAAGCCGATCG
>JANOIR010000599.1:0-1663 GCA_031407765.1 Vicinamibacteraceae bacterium | reverse complement strand
GGTGACCGAGATCATCGCGTTGTACCGGTCGTTCTACCGCGGGGCGCCGGATCCGGGTCCGGTGATCGACGCGCTGGCGCTCGGGCCCTGTCTGCCGAAGTTCTTCCGGCAGCTCTCGGCCGGCCAGCGGCAGAAGCTCGGGCTGGCGCTCGCGCTGCTGCACGATCCCGAGATCCTGCTGCTCGACGAGCCGACCAGCGCGCTCGATCCCTCGGCGCGCCAGGGCTTCTGGCAGCTGGTGCTCGAGCGCGCCGGGCGCGGCGCCGCCGTCGTGCTGGCCGGCCACCAGCTCGACGAGCTGGAGCGCTACGCGTCGCGCGTCGCGGTCCTCGACGGCGGCCGGCTGCTGACGATTGGCGAGCCGGCGGATCTCGTGCGGGCACTCCCGGCCTCCGACGTCGTCGAATTCGTGACCGACTGGGACATCGAGCCGCAGACGCTCGACGGCACCGCGCCGCTCAACTACGTGCGAAGCGCCGGCGGGTGGCACACGCTCTACTGCGGATCGGCGCGCGAGCTGCTGCCGGTGCTCCTCGAGGCCGCCGGGGCCCGGAGCGCGACGCTCCGGCAGGTGCAGGTGCGGCGCCCCGGGCTGCACGACGTCTTCATCTCGCTGACGGGCCGGAGGGCCGCGTGACCTCGTCGCCGTTCGCGCAGCTCGTGATCCTGCGGCTCAAGACGCTGCTGCGCAACCGGCAGCCCTTCATCTTCACGCTGGTGCTGCCGACCTTCCTGCTGTTCTTCATGACCGCCGTGTGGGGCCGCTACGACGCGACCTACGTCGGCTTCCTCCTGCCGGGCCTCATCGCCATGGTCGTGCTCTCGAACGCGCTCTTCAGCATCGGCGGCGACGTCATGATTCTGCGCCATCACGGCCTGACGCGGCGCTACAAGATCACGCCCGTCGGCGGCGTCACCTTCCTCGGCAGCCTGATCGCGAGCAACCTGATTGTCGTCGTGCTCCAGACGATGGTGATGGGGCTGATCGCGATCTACGTCTATGGCCTCAGGCCGCTCAACCAGCCGCAGTTCTGGCTGGCGTTCCTCGCCGGCACGTTCTGCCTGATGTCGCTCGGGGCCGTCATCGCCACGGCGTCGGCGTCGCCCAAGGCGGTCACCAGCTTCGTGAGCCTGATCTACCTGCCGACGCTGTTTCTGAGCGGCGCGTTCTTTCCGATCGACAGCGGCCCGGCCGCGCTCGTGGCGCTGGCAGACGCCACGCCGTTCAGGTACTGGCTCGAGGCGATGCGAGGCAGCCTGCTGACGGGGGCCGGATTCGCCGACCACGCCGTGCACTATGCGGTGCTCGGCGTGTGGTCGGCGGCGTTTCTGCTGATGGGGGCCTGGCGGTTCCGCTGGGACTGACGTATGTCGAAGGCCGGCTTCAACATTCTCGTGCTTCTTGCCGCCGCGGTGATCACCTACGGCATGGGCTCGCTCGACTCGGCCGCCAGGACGGCGGGGACGATCGCTGACGGGCCCGCGCACCTCGTCAGCAATTTCGAAACGGAGGACGGACGGTCGTCGCTCGGCACCCGATGGGCGCCCTTCACCGACCGCGTGCTCGGCGGCACCTCGACGGCGCGCCTGACCGTCATCCCTGATCCGGACGGTGCCGCCGGCCTCGTGCTGCGGATCGAGGGCGAGGCGACCACCGCGTACG
>JANOIR010000587.1:0-5663 GCA_031407765.1 Vicinamibacteraceae bacterium | reverse complement strand
CACCGCCAGCCCGGTGACCGTCGAGGTCACGTTCCTGCGCGAGACGAGCGGGCCGCTCATCAAGACCTACACGATTCCGGCGAGCGGCCGGCGGACGATCTACGTCAACGCCGACGTCCGCGACAGCCAGAACCGGCCGATCAGCGAGCCTTTCTCCACCGTGGTGCGCCAGACCGGCGGCGGCACCAATGCCGACCTCGTGGTCGAGCGCGCCATGTACTGGAACCAGTTCGAGGGCGGGCACGAGTCGGCGGCGGTGACCGCGCCGAGCACCACCTGGCTGTTCGCCGAAGGCGTCTGCGGCGGCGACGCGAACTTCAGCTTCCAGACCTATCTCCTGCTGGCCAACCCCGGGGCCACCGACGCCTTCGCGACGATCACGTTCTTCCGCGACAGCGGCGGCCCGGTGCAGAAGGACGTCATCGTCCCTGCCGGCCGGCGGCTCACGCTGTACCTGAACGACCTGCCCTTCGGCACCGCCGAGATCGCCCATCTGGCCAACGCCTCGTTCTCGATCCGCGTCTCGAGCGATCAGCCGGTGCTGGCCGAGCGCGCCGTCTACTGGTCGTCCTCCGGCATCACGTTCATCGAAGGGCACAACTCGCCGGGCGTCACCGCCGAGGCCACCAAGTGGGCCTTCGCCGAGGGTATCGAGGGCGTCGTGCAGCAGGGCGGGCCATCGCACGATTCGTACTTCCTGATCTCGAACGCCAACACCCAGCCCTTGACGGTGCGGGCGACGTTCGTCCGCGAGGACGGACGCGGCGTCGTCGTCGAGCGCACCATCCCGGCCCAGTCGCGCGGCACCATCCTGACCGGCGGCCAGCCGGCGCTGAGCCACCAGCGCTTCGCCGCGTTCATCGAGTCGATCAACCCCACGCCGCTGCCGTTCGTCGCCGAGCGCGCCACCTATTGGGGCGGCGGCTACTTCGGCGGGCATGGCGCGCCGGGCGTGCCGTGGACCGGCACCATCGCCGCGCCGCCGGCGGTCGACCTGACGCCGCAGATGACGAGCATCTCGCCGAGCAACGGGCCGGTGACCGGCGGCAACGACATCACGATCCGCGGCGCCAACTTCACCGAGGCGACCACGGTCACGATCGACAACCGCGCCGCGCAGGTCTTCCCCGTCGATGCGACCTCGATGGTCGTGACGGTGCCGGCGGGGACCGAGCCGGGCAGCGTCGCGGTCTCGGCGACCAACCCAGGCTTCCTGCCGCAGACCCTGCCGAACGGCTACATCTACGATCCGGTCGGGCCGTTCCTGCTCGCCGACACGATCCTGGCGTTCGGCGACAGCCTGACCTACGGCACGACGTCGTCCTGTGGCTTCGGCTCGGAGATGTGTGGCCGTCGAGCGACCAATCCCTATCCGCAGCGCCTCGAGGCCTGGCTGCGCGCCCGCTATCCTGCGCAGGCCGTGGCCGTCCAGGGGACCGGGTCGCCAGGCGAATGCGCGTCGGCCAGCGGCTGCTCCGGGACGGCGGGCCGCGACCGTCTCCCGGGCACCATCGGCGCCATCCACGATCTGGTCGTCATCCTCGAGGGCGTCAACGACACCAACGCGATCCTGTCGGACTCGTTCATCGTCGACGCGCTGCGGACGATGGTCCGGACCGCCAGGAACGCCGGCAAGGACGTGATCCTGAGCGGCCTGCTGCCGGTCAAGCCGAACGAGGACACCGGCCTCTACAAAGCTGACCCCGACCGAATCGCGTCCATGAACGTGCGGCTCGCCGCCTTGGCCGTCGCCGAGGGCGTGCCCTTCGTCGACATGGTCGCCGCCTTCGGCAGCGCCTTCCAGCCGCTGCTCAGCCCGGACGGCCTGCACCCCAACGACGACGGCTATCAGCGGATGGCCGAGGCCGTGGGGAACACGGTTGTCGCGCTCTTCGCCATTCCGTAGGGCGTGAGGGCCGGCCCGGGAGCACCCCGTCGCGTCGGTCGCCTCCCTGCACGGCCCGGCACTCCCTCCTACCCTTAGCTCGGCCGGTCTCGATACAATGGCAGGCCGATGCGTGCCGCGGCGGCCTGCCTTGTCGTGCTGACCCTCTGCCTGGCCGGCTGCTCGGGCGACAGCCCGAACCAGCCGACCCCCACGCCGCAGCCTCCCGGCGGAGGCACCCCGCCCCCGCCCGCCACCCCCGATCCGCCGGCCGGTCCGTCCACCCCGTCGCCGGCGCCGCGCATCGCCAAGACGCGCTTCGTTGCGTTCGGCGACAGCCTCACCGAGGGGGTTGTCTCGGTGCCGCTCACGCTGACGCTGGTCAGCACGCCCCACGCCTATCCGGCGCGGCTCGGCGACGCCCTGCGTGCGCGCTACTACGATCAGGGCGACATCGTCGTGCTCAATGAAGGCAAGTCGGGGGAGTTTGCGTTCGACGGCAAGGTGCGCCTGCCCGATGTGATCAAGGCGCACGCGCCGGAGGTCCTCCTGCTGATGGAAGGTGCCAACGATCTCAACGTGTTCGGCAGCCAGGGCGTCTCGCGCGCGGTCGGCGCGCTCGAGGACATGATCAAGGAGGCAACACGGCGCGGGACGATCGTCTTTGTCGCGACACTGCCGCCGCAGCGCGCGGGCGGCTCGCGCGCATTCGGCGCGCCCTACGTCGACCAGTTGAACGCCCAGATCCGCAAGACAGCGCTCGACGAGGGCGCGACGCTCGTCGACCTCCACGCGCAGCTCGATCTGTCGTTCGTCGGCGGAGACGGCCTGCACCTCACCGAGCCCGGCTACGTCCGCGTCGCCGAGATCTTCGCCGCGGCGATCCGCCGGGCGTTCGAGACCGCGCCGCCGACCTAGCACGGACCTCCGGCTTTTCACCACGGGCGGCTCCCGTCCGTCTCGCGGCGCCGCCGGCCGCCATACAATCGGCCGGTGGAAGACCTCACCACGGGTTCGCTCTCGCGCCACCTGTTGCGCACGGCCAGCTTCATGCTGGTCACGATGCTGTCGCAGACGCTGTACTTCCTGATCGATCTCTACTGGGTCGGCAGCCTCGGCAAGGAAGCGGTGGCTGCGGTCGGCATCGCGGGCAACCTCAGTTTCATCGTCCTGGCCGGCACGCAGGTGCTGGGCGTCGGCACCACCACGCTGATCTCGCACGCCGTGGGGGTCAAGGACGGCCCGCGCGCGCGGCACGTCTTCGTGCAGTCGCAGTGGCTGGCCGCGGCTGCGGCGGTGCTGTTCCTGATCGTGGCGATGACGCTGCGCGGCGCCTACATCGGCATGCTCGCCGCCGACGCCCCGACGGCGCAGCTCGCCGACGGCTACCTCGTGTGGTTCATCCCGGCGCTGGCGCTGCAGTTCGTCCTGGCGACGATGGCGGCGGCGCTGCGCGGCACCGGAGCGTTCCGGACGCCGATGATCGTGCAGGTCGTCACGGTCGCGATCAACATCGTGCTGGCGCCGATCCTGATCTTCGGCTGGGGCACCGGCGCCGCGTTCGGCGTGCAGGGCGCGGCCATCTCGTCGCTCGTCGCGATCGTGGCCGGCGTGATCTGGCTCGCGGTGCTGTTCTTCCAGCCCGAGGCGTTCCTCCGCTTCAGCAGGGCGGACGCGCGGCCACAGCCGGCGGGGTGGGGCCGCATGCTGGCCATCGGGCTGCCGGCCGGCGCCGAGTTCAGCCTGATGGCGATCTACATGTTCCTGGTCCTGGTCGTGTCGCGGCCGTTCGGATCGGCGGCGCAGGCCGGCTTCGGCATCGGGCTGCGACTGGTCCAGGCGATGTTCCTGCCGGTCGTCGCGCTCGGCTTCTCGGTGGCGCCGGTCGCCGGTCAGAACGTCGGCGCGCGGCGCTTCGATCGCGTGCGCCAGACGCTGCGCACGGCGCTGGCGCTGGCGGTGTCGCTCATGGTCGTGGTGGCGGTGGTGTGCCAGTTCGCGGCGGCCCGCTTCGTCGGCGCCTTCTCCGCCGATCCGGCGGTCATCACCGTCGGCGCCGACTACCTGCGGATCGTCTCGTGGAGCTTCGCCGGCTCCGGCATCGTGTTCGTCAGCTCGAGCCTGTTCCAGGCGCTCGGGCGCACCGTGCCGCCACTGCTCACCTCGGTCGTGCGGAACCTGTCGGTGTTCGTGCCGGTGCTATGGCTGGCGCGCCGGCCGGGGTTCGAGCTGACGACGATCTGGTATCTCTCGGTGGCGTCGATGGCCGTCCACGCGGTCGCCAACCTCGTGCTCGTGGAACGGCAGATCCGGCGCCAGGAGGCACCGCTGGTTCCCTGATGCTCCGCTTTGCAGTACCCTGAAGCCCGATGACCGCCGTCTATCTCGTCGGCGCTGGCCCCGGCGACCCCTCGCTGATCACCGTGCGCGGCATGCGATGCCTCGAGCGCGCCGACGTCGTGGTCTACGACCACCTCGTGCATCCGCGCCTGCTCTCGGCGGCAGCGCCGCACGCCGAGCGGATCGACGTCGGGGCGGCCGCGCCGCAGCCGGGCGAGCAGGACGCCATCTGCATGCTCGTGGCCGAGAAGGCGCGTGAGGGCAAGATCGTGGTCCGCCTCAAGTGGGGCGATCCGTTCTTCTTCGACAGCGGCGGCAAGGAAGCGATCTTCCTGCACGAGCAGGGCATCGCCTTCGAGGTGGTGCCGGGCCTGCCGGCCGGCATCGCGGTGCCGTGCTATGCCGGCGTGCCGGTCACCTATCCCGGCGCCGGGGAGTCGGTGACCTTCGTCAAGGGGTTCGAGGATGGCAGCCAGACGCCGGCCCGGATCGACTGGATGGCCCTGGCGCATCTCGGCGGCACGGTTGTCTGCTACGCCGGCGCGCGCCAGGTCCCCGCGGTGCTGCAGTCGATGATCGACGGCGGACGCGCCGAGGACGAGCCCGCAGCCATCGTCCAGGACGGCACGCTGCCGTCGCAGCGCACCATCACCGGCACGCTCGGCGAGCTGACCCGGCGGGTCGCGGGCGAGCCGCGCCGCGGATCGTCGATCGTGATCATCGGCAAGGTCGCGGCGCTGCGCGAGCACCTGCGCTGGTTCGACGCGCGGCCGCTGTTCGGCAAGCGCATCGTCGTCACCCGCGCCCGCGAGCAGGCGATCGAGCTGATCGACCGGCTCGAGGAGCTGGGCGCGCAGACGATCGAAGGCGCGGCCGTGCGCATCGTCGCGGTTGCCGATACCGCCGCCCTCGACGAAGCCTGCCGCACCGCCGGCAACTTCGACTGGCTCGTCTTCACCAGCCAGAACGGCGTCGATCACTTCATGCGCCGGGTGCTCGAAGGCCCGGCCGATGTGCGCTCGCTGAAGGGCCCGCGCATCTGCGCCGTCGGCCCGGCCACGGCCGAGAAGCTGGCCCGCTATGGCCTGAAGGTCGACGTGGTCCCGCGCGAGCCCCGTGCCGAGCGCGCGGTCGAGGCGATGCGCGCCCACGCCGAGCTGAAGGGGGCGCGGGTGCTCTTCCCGCGATCCGAGATCGCGCGCGAAGTGCTGGCCGACGACCTGCGCAAGGCCGGCGCGCTGGTCACCGACGTCGTTGCCTACCGCACCCTCGCCGGCGAGCCGCAGCGCGATGGCGATCCCGACGTCTACAAGCTGCTGCTCGAGCACCAGGTCGACGCGGTGACGTTCACCAGCGCGTCCTCGGTGCGGCACTTCGTCAAGACGCTGGGCGAGGAGCAGGCGCCGGATCTGCTCGCCGGCACCGTCGTCGCCTCGAT
>JANOIR010000578.1:0-22957 GCA_031407765.1 Vicinamibacteraceae bacterium | reverse complement strand
GATCTTGGTGGCCTTCTTCGCCTGCAGCCCGAGCTCGACCGAGCCGTTCTCGAAGCGCTCGCGCATCTTGGCCATGACCTTGGGGTCCTTCTTGCCCATGGCCTTGCGCAGCAGATCGGCTTCGCCCATCGAGAAGCCGGCCAGGTCGCGCGCGATGCGCATCACCTGCTCCTGGTAGGCGATCACCCCGTAGGTGTCGGCCAGGACCGGCTCGAGCTTCTTGTCTTCGTACTTGATGTCGACGCGTCCGTGCTTGCGGGCGATGTAATCGTCGACGACCCCGGCCCGCAGCGGACCGGGCCGGTAGAGCGCGTTCAGCGCGATCAGGTCGTCGAAGCGCTGCGGCTTCGCTTTGCGCAGCGTCTCGCGCATGCCCGAGCTCTCGAACTGGAACACGCCGGCGGTGCGGCCCTCGCAGAAGAGCTGATAGGCCTTGCGCACGCGCTCCTTGCCGGCGTCGTCGGGCGCGTCCTCGATGTTCAGCGGCAGCGCGTCGAGCTCGATGATGAGGCCGTCCGTGCGGCGCAGCTCGCCGAGAGCGTCGTCGAGCAGGGTGAGCGTGGACAACCCGAGGAAGTCCATCTTCAGGAGACCGACGCGCTCGATCTCCTTCATCGCCCACTGGGTCGTGATTTCGTCCTGCTTGCCCTTGTAGAGCGGCGCAAACTCGGTGATCGGCCGCGGCGCGATGACGACGCCGGCGGCGTGGACCGAGGCGTGGCGCGTCATCCCCTCGAGGCGCCGGCCGATGTCGAGGAGCTCCTTGACCTTCGGATCGCGGGTGAACAGCTCCTTGAGGGCCGGGCTCTCCTCGAGCGCCTTGTCGAGCGTCATGTCGAGCGCCGGCGGGATGAGCTTGGCAACCTTGTCGACGTCGGCGAACGGCATGTCGAGGACGCGGCCGACGTCGCGGACCACGGCCTTGGCCTTCATCGTCCCGAAGGTGATGATCTGGGCGACGTTCTCGCGCCCGTACTTGCGCGTGACGTAGTCGATCACCTCACCGCGGCGGCGCTCGCAGAAGTCGATGTCGATATCCGGCAGCGAGACGCGCTCGGGGTTGAGGAAGCGCTCGAAGATCAGATCGAACTCGATCGGATCGACGTCGGTGATCTTCATGCACCAGGCGACCACGGAGCCTGCCGCCGAACCGCGTCCCGGGCCGACTGGGATGCCCGCCTCGCGCGCGAACCGGATGAAATCCCACACGATCAGGAAGTACCCCGCGTACTTCATCTGCTTGATCATGGCGATCTCGTAGACCATGCGCCGCTCGTACTCGTCGAGCGTGTAGCGCAGCGCGTTGCGGGCCATCAACGCCTGCAGCCGCGGCAGCCGTGCCGCGAAGCCTTCGCGCACCATGTGCTCGAAGTAGGTGTCGACGGTGAAGCCAGCCGGAACGTCGAAGTCGGGCAGGTGGTTCACGCCCGACGGCAGGTTGACGTCGACGCGATCGGCGATCCGCACCGTGTTGGCCAGCGCGTCCGGGAACTCGGCGAAGATCTTCGCCATCGCCTCCGGCGTCTTCAGGAAGAACTGGTCGCCATGATAGCGCAGCCGATCGACGTCGTTCACCGACTTGCCGGTGCCGATGCAGAGCAGGATGTCGTGCGGCTTGTAGTCGTCCTCGCGCAGGTAGTGCACGTCATTGGTGCACACCATCGGCAGGCCGAGGTCGCGGGCGATGCCGGGCAGGCCGCGGTTGACGATTTTCTGTTCGTCGAGGCCTTGGTACTGCAGCTCGAGGAAGAAGTTGTCGGGGCCCAGGATGTCGCGATAGGTCGCGGCCGCGGTGCGGGCCTTCTCGAGCCGATCCTTGTAGATGCCCTCGGCGACCTCGCCTTTCAGGCAGCTGGAGAGCCCGATGAGGCCCTTGCTGTGCTGGGCGAGCAGCGCCTTGTCGATGCGCGGCTTGTAGTAGAAGCCCTCGGTGTAGCCCGACGACACCAGCTTGATCAGGTTGTGGAAACCCTCGTTGGTCTCGGCCAGCAGCACCAGGTGGTTGGCGGTCTCACCGGGCGTTCCGCTCTTGGTCCGGCGATCGCCCGGCGCGACGTAGACCTCGCAGCCGAGGATCGGCTTGACGCCCTTCTTCCGCGCGTAGTCGTGGAAGGTGACCGCCGAGAACATGTTGCCGTGCTCGGTCACGGCGAGCGCCGGCATGCCCAGCTTCTGCGCCTGATCGAGCAGCTCCTCGACGCGGCAGGCGCCGTCGAGCAGCGAGAACTCCGTGTGGAGATGGAGATGGACGAAGTCGCTCACGGCTCGGGCTCCTGATGCGTTCCTGTCCCGATTTCGATCTCGATCCCGATGGCTATTCCCACTCGATGGTGGACGGCGGCTTCGAGCTGATGTCGTAGACGACCCGGTTGATGCCCTTGACCTCGTTGACGATGCGCGACGAGATGCGGGCGAGGAGCTCGTGCGGCAGGCGCGCCCAGTCGGCGGTCATCCCGTCCTTGCTCTCGACGGCGCGGACGGCGATCGTGTGCTCGTAGGTGCGCTCGTCGCCCATCACGCCGACGCTCTGCACCGGCAGCAGCACCGCGAACGACTGCCAGACCCGACGATACCAGCCCGCCTTGCGGATTTCGTCCTGCACCACCGCGTCGGCGCGGCGCAACAGCGCCAGCCGCGGCTCGGTGATCTCGCCCAGCAGTCGGACCGCGAGCCCGGGCCCCGGGAACGGCTGCCGCCAGACGAAGTCCTCTTCGAGGCCGAGCGACACGCCGACCTCGCGGGCTTCATCCTTGAACAGCTGCCGCAGCGGCTCGATCAGCTTGAACCGCATGCGCTCCGGCAGGCCGCCGACGTTGTGGTGGCTCTTGATCGGCGCCGCCGGGCCGACCACCGACACGCTCTCGATGACGTCGGGATAGAGCGTGCCCTGGGCCAGGAAGTCGAACTGGCCGATGTCCTTCGCCGCATCCTCGAAGACCTCGATGAACTCGGCGCCGATGATCTTGCGCTTCGTCTCTGGATCGGTGACCCCGGCGAGGCGGGCCAGGAAGCGCGCCGCGGCGTCGACCACGACCAGCGGCAGCTTCATCCGGTTGCGGAAGCGGTCCTCGACCTGCACGGCCTCCTGCTCGCGTAGCAGGCCGTTGTCGACGAAAATACAGGTCAACCGATCGCCGATCGCTTTGTAGACGAGCAGCGCCGCGACGGTCGAATCGACCCCGCCCGACAGCCCGCAGACGACGCGGCCGTCGCCGACCTCGGCGCGGATCCGGCTGACCGCCTCGTCGATGAACGACGCCATCGTCCAGTCGCCGCGGCAGCCGCAGACGTCGAGCGCGAAGGTCCGCAGCAGCTCGGCGCCGTGCTCCGTGTGCACCACTTCGGGGTGGAACAGCAACCCATACAGCCCGCGGGCGCGATGCTCGATCGCCACGACCGGGGCGGTCGCGCTGGTGGCGACCACGGCGAAGCCCGGCGGCGCCGCGGCCACCGAATCGCCATGGCTGGCCCACACTTTCAGCGACCGCGTCAGGCCCTCGAACAGCCGGCCGGCCTCGCCCACCGTCACATCGGCATGGCCGAACTCCCGATGCGACGACCGTGTGAGGGTGCCACCCAGGACCTGCGTCATCAACTGCATGCCGTAGCAGATGCCGAGGATCGGTACACCCAGGTCGAAGAGCGCGTAGTCGCAATGCGGCGCGCCGGCCTCGGTGACGCTCATCGGCCCGCCCGAGAGGATCACTCCAGCCGGCTGGCGGCGGACGATCTCGGCCGCGGGCGTGCCGAACGGGATGATCTCGGAATACACGTGGAGCTCACGCAGCCGCCGCGCGATGAGCTGGGTGTACTGCGATCCGAAGTCGAGGACCAGGATGACTTGATGCGACACGGAGGTGGTGGCGGCTGCGGCGGTGGCGTTCACGGATGCTGGTGGTGCGTGCCGGCGACGGGCCCGGTACGGCGGAGCGGGTATTATATCGAGGTGCCTCCGGTCGAACGCACCAGATCTGGTGGTCGGTGCGCGACGCTCCACAGGCACTTGGTGGTCACCGGCCGATCGGTTGCCCACGGCGGCGCCCTCGCCTGGGCCCTCGCCGCCCTCCTCGCGGGGCTGGCCGCACCTGCGCTCGCGCAGCCGGCACCACCACCGAGTCGAGGCAAGCCGGCCCGAACCGCCGCGGGCGCATCGGCGCCCCTCGATCGGCAGCTCTTCCCCTTCTATCCCCTGCAGACGTCCTGGACCAACGTGGTCGGTCTCCAGCCGTCGGCGCCCGCCGCCACCGACGGCGTCCGCGTCTTCATTCCCTTCACGAGCGGCGAGCTGCACGCCTGGAAGCTGATCGGAGGCGCGCATGCGTTCACGCTCCGCTTCGTCGGTACGCTCGCCCCGGTCATCGACGATGGCCGGCTGTTCCTGACGACCGACCGCCTCGTCGAAGCGATGCGCAGCGCCGACGGTTCGCCGCTGTGGAAAACGCCGCTGGCGGCGCCGGCCGCGTTCGCCCCGGTGGCCCGCGGCGGCTGGGTGTTCGTGCCGCTGGCTGGCGGCGCGCTGACCGGGCTGCGCGCCGACACCGGCGCCACGGTCTGGACCGTGCCGGTGGGCGTGGCGACCGCGCCGCTGGTCGTCGAGGGCGATCGACTGTATGCGGCGGCCAGCGGCGGCTCGCTGCACGCCCTGGCTGTCGCCGACGGCAAGGCCACGTGGCAGGCGGCGCTCGACAGCGACGCGACGGCGCTGACGGCAGTCGCCGGACACGTCTTCGTCGCCACCAGCGGCCGCTGGCTCTACGCCCTCGATTCGGCGAAGGGCCGGGTCCGCTGGCGCTTTCGCCTCCAAGGCGCGGCCATCGGGCTCACCGTCGACGAGGATCGGATCGTCGCGGTGATGCTCGACCAGTCGGTGCGTGCCTTCAAGATCGGCAGCGGGGCGCAGGCGTGGCGCCAGGAGCTGTCCTTCCGGCCGGCCGGCGGACCGGTGATCGCGGGCCACAGTGTGCTCGTCACCGGCTACGCGCCTTCGATGCGGGCGCTGGATCGGAAGACCGGCGCCAATCAGGGCCTCTATCTGATGCCGCTGCCCGTCGACGCCAGCGGCATCTCGCTCGAGACGCTTTCGTCCGGGCCGCTGGTCTCACCCGGCGCCACCCTGTTCGACGACGTCGTGGTGCTCGTCACGCAGCACGGCCTGCTGCACGCCGCCCGGCGCGCCTTCGATCCGCCGGCGACGACGGTCAGCGTCATGCCGGGGACGGTCGTGCCGGTCCCACAGCCGCCTGATGGCTGGGTGGCTCCGGCCGAGCCGCCAGCGACATCGACCAAGACGCCGGCGACCGCGACCCCTACGACGACGACGCCGGCAGGGTCGAAGCCCCCGACGGGATCGAAGCCCCCGACCCCGCCAGGCCCGACCCCGCCGGCCGGCGGCGATACACCGCCACGTACGCCGCCAGTGCCGCCAGCTCGATGAACGGCAGCATCAGGCCGCGGATCAGCCAGACCGCCGCCTGCAGCGGCAGCACCGCCACGCCGGCCACCGGCACGAACGACACCAGACCGAAGGCCGCCGCGGCAATCAGCGTGACGACGAAGGCCAGCGTCGAGAGGATCAGCGCGGCAACGAAGACCCGCGCCACGACCACCGCGTCGCGGCGCACGAAGGCGATCGCCGCGCGCACCGCGTCGCCGATGGCGAGATCGTCGATGACCAGCGCCATCTGGGCAAGCCGGTAGATCAGCTCGGCGCCGATCGAGATCGTCAGCGCAACGACCGAGACGCCGAGGACGACCGGCGCGATCCACCAAGACGCCGCCAGCGAGACGAAGCCGCGATAGGCCTGGACCACGGCGCTCGCGTAGACGAGTGCCACCGCGCCCTCGAGGATCGACAGGGCGATGCCGAGGCGCAGGAAACGCGGGCCGAAGCGCGTGCATCCGTCCATGAAGCACGCCCGCGACCACGCCTGCGCCGCGGCCACATCGGCGAAGCGCAGCGGTCCGGCCGGCGCCAGCCGCGCCCGGGCCTCCCCCGCCGCGATAACAGCCACGGTGCCGGCCTTGACCGTGGCGCCGAAGGCGATGGCGCCAAGGCCGGCGATCAGCGCCGAGACCGCGACCCCCGCCAACGCCGCCGGCGCCGTGGCCAGGGCGCTGAGAACCGAGCCGGCCCCGTCGCGCCACGGACCGGGCCCCGACAACCCGTCGGACAGCGCGTCGGGTACCGAGAGGATGAGCAGCAGGATCGCGGCGCCGGCGAGCGGGATGCCGGCCAGCGCCTTGACGACCGATTCGGCAATCGCCTGCGCGATTACCACCGGCCAGTTGGCGGCGGCGATCACGCTGCCGCGCAGCAGGAGGGACCTCAGTCGCGGCGCGTCCATCGACCGCTCGACTATAGCCCTCCTCGGTGGTCGGCGTGGGTGCATCGCCCAGCCGCGACCTAGCAGCCCGTGGTGGAAGTGCCGCGTGGCACGTCCACCACGGGCTGCTCGACCCGATGCCGTCGCATCGCGTCGCGACGCGGTATTCTGCTGGTGTCCGTGGTGCCTGCGACGGACCGCCCCGACCCCGACCCGATGCGCGACACCACGTCAGAGGCCCCGACCGACAGCGCCGCCGGCTGGCGCCGCGACCGCGCCGTCCGCCTGATTGCAGCCGGGGTCGTACTCGCCGCGGTGATCGCCGGCGCCGGCCGCGCCCTCGTCGCCTGGCGCCTCGGTGACGACGCCGACATCCGCGCCGGCCTGGAGCGCGACGCCCGCCGGCACGTCGCGTTTTTGATCGAGGATCTGCAGCGGCTGGCGGCGACGCTGGCGCGCCAGCCGGAGGTGCGGGCCGGACTCCGCGACGAGCTCGAGTCCCCGCGCCGGTTGTTCGCGGCAATCGACACTACACTCGATCCGTCCGAGGACGGCCCGGCACTGACCATCTACGGCCTGAGCGGCCGTCCACTCGCCTGGGCCGGCCGCCCGTCCGAGCTGCCGCGCGATCGCGTCGTCGACGGCGCCAACCTGTTCGTCGCGTACGCCGCGCTCGGCCTTCGTCTGGTCGCTGTCGAGCCGATCGCGGACTCGCCGCCGAACGCCCGCCGCCTCGGCACCGTCGCAGCCGAGGCCAGGCTCTCCGCGCCCGAGGCGAGCCGGCAAGGCGAAGCCTACGTCGTCGAGACCGCCTTCGGCCCGGTGACCTTCCGCAAGGCGTTCGTCGACCGCGATCGCACGAGCGACGGCTTCGTGATTGCCGCTCCGAACGGGACGCCGCTGCTCGAGGCGACGATTGCGCCCGACGCGGGGACGGCGGCGCGGGCGCGCTGGCGGGCCCGGGTCGATCGCCTTGCGCTCGCCCCCCACGTGCTGACCCTGGTGGCCGCCGCCACGGTCGTCATCCTCGAGCGCCAGGTCCGCCGGGTGCCGCGCGCCCGCGCCGCCGCGACCGCGCTCGCGCTCGCCCTGGTCGGGCTCGCATGGGTGGTCGCGACGTTCGCCTTGTCGCGCGCCGCCATACCGACGCCAGGAACCTCGGCATGGCGCCTCTTCGCCGACGCCGCCACGTCTCCTGCCGACCTCGCCGCGACGGGCCTGGCCCTGCTCACCGCGGTGATGCTGCTGGTCGACCCGGTGCGGCGCAACATCCTCGCCCGCCGCGGCCGCCGACAACAGGACCATGGCTTCGGTGATCTGGTCTTCGGCGTGGCCCTGCAGGTGCTTGCCGGCCTGGCGCTGCTCGCCTTGCACGTCGGCGTCTTCGCCGTGGTGCAGGAGGCGGAGCGGCGCAGCGCGGCGAGCCTCCTCCACTTCAGCGTCGCGCCGTGGGAGTCGCTACGCCTGGCCCGGCTCGCCGGCCTGGTCCTGGTACAGGCGGCCGCATGCTGGGCCGGCGTGCTGGCCTGTCGCCTCGCGCTGGCGCGCTGGCGCGGGCCTGGCGGCGCCGTGCGCTGGCTGATCCCGCTGGCGTGGGTGCTCCCGGCGATCGCGCTCGGCCCGGCCATCGCCACGGCGACCAACGGCCTGGCGATCGCGCGCGGGCCGCTGGTCGTCTTCAGCCTGGCGATTGCCGCGACCGCGTGGATGACCCGCCGGGGCATCCCGTGGTTCCGCCACGGTTCGCAGGCGTCCCGCCTCGGCTGGCTCCTGGTGGCGCTGCTGCTGCCGGCGTGGCTGCTCTATCCGGTCCTGGTCGACGTCGTCGATCGCGTCAAGACGCGGCTGGTCGAGGAGGACTACGCCCGGCACGCGCGCCGGCATCCCGACGACCTCGTCGAGATCTTGAAGCGCGCCGAGCAGCAGATCGACAGCGACTCGGATCTCGGGGCGCTCGTGGCCTCGGCGGCGTCGGAGCGCTCGGGCCCGTCGACGGAGCCGGCCTTCACCGTCTGGCGCAGCACCGAGCTGGAAGAAGCGCGGCTCACCTCGGCGATCGAGCTGTACGGCGAAGACGGGGTCCTCGTCAGCCGCTTCGCGCTGAACTTCCCGGAGGCGGAAGTCGTGCCGCTGCGCCGGCCGGAGGCGACATCGTGCGCCTGGGCCCCGCTGGTCGGCGAAGTGCAGCCGTTCGGTGCCGACGAGCGGCGGATGCTCCACGCCGAGCGCGGCCTGTGCGTCGACGACGGCAAGGGTGGCGAGCGGATCATCGGGGCGATCGTCGCCTACGTGATGCTCGACTACAGCGCGCTCTCCTTCATCTCGTCGCAGAGCCCGTACTACGAGTTCTTCCGTGCCCCGCGCACGACGCGCGAAGGGACGCCGGGAGGCGATGTCGAGCTGACCGTGTTCGGCTGGGGCCGACTGCCGATCTACACGTCCCTCAGCCGATCGTGGCTGCTGACCGACGAGGTCTTCGACACGGCCTATCGCTCGCGCGAGGGGTTCTGGACCACGCTGGCGCGCGGCGACGGCGCCGATCGGGTCTATGTCTCGAACAACCGCAACGGCATCTACGTCGTCGGCTACCCGATCCTCACCCCCTTCACGCATCTCGTGAACCTCGGCGAGCTGACCGCCTTCGCGGCGCTGCTGTTCGTGGTGCTGGTGGTGTTGACCAGCCTGCTACGCGGCGCGATCCGCCCCGGCGGCTCACCCCTGCCGCTGGTGGTTCAGGAGATCCGCTCGAGCTTCTACCGCAAGCTGTTCCTCGCCTTCGTCGCCGCGACGCTGGTGCCGGTGCTGGCCCTGGCGCTGCTGGTGCGCGCCTCGGTCGCCAGCCAGCTGCGCGCCGACGCCGAAGCCGGCGCCGCCCGCACCGCCCTCACCGCCAAGCGCGTCATCGAAGAGTCGCTGGCCCTGCAGCAGCGCGAGCTCGCTGGCGCGACGGTGGGCGGCTTGAACGACGACGTGATGGTGTGGATCAGCCGCATCATCGACCAGGACGTGAACATCTTCACCACGTCGGAGGTGATGGTGACGAGCGAGCGAGATCTCTTCGCCTCGGGTCTCCTGCCGACGCGCACCCCGGCGCAGGTGCACCGCGCGGTGGCCATCGATCGGCTGCCGACCTACGTCGGCCAGGATCGGATCGGCGACTTCGCCTACCTCGTCGCCGCGGCGCCGGTCCGCATCGGCGGCGACGACGCCATCCTCACCGTGCCGCTGGCGCTGCGGCAGCGCGAGATCGAGCGCGAGATCGCCGACCTCGACCGCGCGGTGCTGCTCGGCGCGCTCATGCTGATCCTGCTCGGCGCCGGCCTCGGCTACTGGATGGCCGAACGGATCGGCGATCCGGTGCAGCGCCTGACCCGGGCGACGCGACGCATCGCTGCCGGTGACTTGAGCACGCGCGTCATCGTGCGCACCGCCGACGAACTGCAGCGCCTGGTCGAGGCCTTCAACCGGATGGCCGGCGAGCTGCAGCGACAGCGCAGCCAGGTCGAGCGGACGCACCGGCTCGAGGCCTGGGCCGAGATGGCGCGCCAGGTGGCGCACGACATCAAGAACCCGCTGACGCCGATCCAGCTCTCGGCCGAGCACCTGCGGCGCGTCCACCACGATCGCGGCGAGCCGCTGTCGCCGGTGCTCGACACCTGCGTCGACACCATCCTCACGCAGGTGCGCCTGCTGCGGCAAATCGCGTCCGAGTTCTCGAGCTTCGGCTCGTCGCCGATCGCGCGGCCGACGCCCACCGTGGTCGCCGACCTGCTGCAAGAGGTCGTCGATCCGTATCGTCTCGGCGTCGGCGAGCGCGTGGCGATCACGCTCGACGTCGCCGCCGGCCTGCCGCCGGTGACCGTCGATCGGATGCTGCTGTCCCGCGCCGTCATCAACATCCTCGAGAACGCGCTGCACGCGATGCCCGGCGGCGGCGAGCTGACGGTGACGGCGCGGCGCGACGGCGACCGGCTGGTGCTGACGATCGCCGATAGCGGCGTCGGCATGGACGCCGAGGCGTCGGCGCGCATCTTCGAGCCGTACTTCTCCACCAAGGCCAGCGGCACCGGCCTCGGCCTCAGCATCGCGCGCCGCAACGTCGAGTTGCACGGCGGCACGATCGCCGTCGCATCGACGCGCGGCGCCGGCACGACGGTCACGATCACGCTGCCCTTGTCGGGACGACCCGCCGCAATGGACGGCGCCGCGTCGTGAGTGTCGTGACCGACTATTCGAGGGTGACGGGGGCCGAGTCCGGCGGGGGCACGACGGCGACGTCGGCGGCGGGCGTGACGTCCGGAGCACGGCGCCCGAGGCGGCCCCACGCCCAGCCGATCAGGCCTGACGCCAGGTAGCCGTACGCGACGACGACCAGCGTGATCTGCGGATGCGTGGCGATCGCCGCGATGACCAGCGCCATCAGCAGCAGGCCGCGGTAGGAGCGCCGCGTCCCGAGGTCGATCGACTTGAAGCTGCGGTAGCGGACGGTGCTGATCATCAGGAAGGCCGGCACCAGCACCATCGGCAACGCCAGCAGGTTGTAGGGCCAGCCGGCGACAAAGGTCGGATACGCGAAGACGGTGGCAGCCGGGACACCCGCGGCCGCCGGGCTCGGCATGCCGACGAAGTAGCGTTTGTCGACGCCGGGCACGTTGGTCTGGATGTTGAAGCGCGCCAGGCGGATGGCCGCCGCGGAGACGAACACGAAGCTGGCGGCCCACCCGGCCTGGTCGAACACCTTGAGGACCCAGGCGAAACACAGAATCGCCGGCGCCATGCCGAACGAGACGACGTCGGCGAGCGAGTCGAACTCGACGCCGAACGCGCTCGACGTGCCGGTCATCCGCGCGACGCGCCCGTCGAGCATGTCGAGGACGATGGCAAAGCCGATGAACATCGCGGCCTGCGCGAACGAGTCGCGCAGCGCGAAGATCACGCAGGCGTAGCCGCAGAACAGGTTGCTCAGCGTCAGCAGGCTGGGCAGCAGATAGGCGCCGCGCCGCATCCGCGCCCGATCGACGCGGGCGGTCGGGACGAAGCGGCGGGCTTTCAGCATGGGACGCCGTCCCGGACCGGCGGGAACTCGGCGAGCCGGGTTTCCCCCGACCGCACGACGTCGCCGGGCTTGACCAGCAGGCGTGCGCTCGCATCGACGAAGACGTCCATCCGCGAGCCGAACTTCATCAACCCGAAACGATCGCCGGTGGCGACGACGTCACCCTCGTGTACGCGGCACACGACGCGCCGGGCCAGCATCCCGACGACCTGACGGAACACCACGGTCCGGCCCTGCTGCTCGACCCACAGCTCGGTGCGCTCGTTCTGCGAGCCCGACTCGGTACGGTAGGCGGGCAGGAAGCGACCGGGCTGATAGGTCAGGCGGGTGATCGTGCCGCCGTACGGGACCCGGTTGATGTGCACGTCCATGGGCGACAGGAAGATGCTGATCTGCTGCCAGGTGCCCTCGGGCGCAACCGCGGGCTGCCCGGGGCCGGCGACCATGATGCGCCCGTCGGCTGGCGAGAGCACGACGGACGGATCGGAGGGGCTGTCGCGATCGGGATCCCGGAAGAAGAAGGCCAGGAACGCGGCAAGGGCGACGAACGGAAGCGCCCACCACCACGAGGTCAGCACGGCGGCCATCGCCGCAAGCACAAGGGCCCCGCCGATGAACGGCGTGCCCGCACGATCGATCCCTGTCATGGTGTGGTGGTCGTCGCGCCGTACCCCGCGCGACATGTCCGTGGGCACTGGCCCGCTCGCGGGGCCGGCTCGCATCGCGTCCGGGACGCGCGAGCCGCGACCCGCGACACGGGCTCGTCAGTACGACGCCGACGCGATCTTCGGCGCCGTCACCTGACGGCGCAGAATGTCCTCCATCCGATCCTTCAACTGCAGCTTGCGCTTCTTCAAGGTGGATTCCTCGACCTGCTCGTGGTCGTCGAGGTGGGAGCGTTCGGCCAGCTGGTGCAAGCGGACGTCCAACTCGTGATGACGTTCCGACAAGGCGCGGAACTCTTCGTCCGTCTGCAGCAGCTGCCTACGAAGCCCTATATCTAGCGACTCGGCCATGCCCGACCTCCTCTGTCCGAGGCCCCGTGCGGGGCGTTGGTCCATGGAAACGAGACCGGATTCCGACGCGATCTGCTCGGGTCGACTGTAGCACCCGGCTCCGGGCGATTCAACCGGCCGGTGCGGCATCCGGATTCCCGGTCAGACCACCCTGGCCGGCTCGGTTACGCCACAGGACGAGGGCATCCTCGACCGGCTCGCGATAATAGGCGGTCCGGACCCCGGCGAAGGCGAACCCGAAGCGCTCGTAGAGGCGCCGGGCCGGCTCGTTCGAGCGGCGTACCTCGAGCGTGGCGCCGCTGGCGCCCTCGGCGCCAGCGTGGTGGAGCACGAACTGCAGCAGGGCGCCGCCCACCCCTCGCCGGCGCCAGGCCGGGTCGACGGCCAGGTTGTTGATATGCAGCTCGTCGAAGATCACCCACCCGGCGCAGTAGGCGATGACGGTCGTGCCGCTGCGGGCGACGTAGAAGCGGGCGACGTCGGAATGCGTCCACTCCCACTCGTACATCGCCCGCGTCCACGGCCGCTCGAAGGTCGTCGCGTCGACGGCGAGGATGCCGTCGAGGTCCCGCGCCAGCTCGGCACGGGCGAGTTCGAGCGGCGGCAGCTCCGACATCTAGTGGCCTGGGACCTCACGCCGTCGGGCGAACGGCGGCACGATCGCGAGCGAGCTCGACGTCCGGCCGGCGCACGTAGATGGGCACCACCGCATGCGGGCGCGTCGCCGCGGCCGGATCCGCCGCGGCGAGGGCCGCGAGCGTGCCGGCGAGCGGCCCCGGGTCCCGCAGCGCCGCCTCCGGGCCGAAGTGCTGGGCGAGGAGCGCCCGCGTGCGCGGCACGCCGTCGCCGATGACGATGATGCGGGCGCGGCCGTCGGTACCCCAGGCAGCGGCCAGCGGCTCCGGCGCCGAGACGGTCGGCGGGTCGAGCGCGACGAGGGACGCGCTGGCGCGGACAGGCGCGCCGTCCTCGCCGTGCGGCGCTGCCTGGACGACGCGGTAGCGCGCCGCGAACATCTCGCCGCGATAGGCCTCCATCCACGCCACGATCGTCGTGCCTTCGCCGGCGTCCTTCGCCCGCGCAGCGTCCTGCGCCAGCAGCTCGAGGGTGCCGGCGGCATAGACCAGGCGATCCCCCACCAGCGCCAGGCCCTGTACGGTGGCGATGCCGATCCGCAGGCCGGTGAAGGACCCGGGCCCGGCGGCGACGGCGTAGCGCTCGACGTCGCGCGGCGTCCGCCCGTGCGCCCTCAACAGCGCCACCAGATCGCCGGGCAGGCGCTCGGCGTGCGAGCGTGCCGGGTCGCCGATCCGCTCCTCGATCAGGCCGTCGTCCCAGAGCGCCACGCTGCCCGCGGCGGTGGTCGTGTCGAGGGCCAGGAGAAGCATTGAGTAAGATTGTACTCTTGCCATGACGGTGTCATCCCCGCCGCCCGCGTCCGTCACGCCCGCGATGCGGCAGTACTTCGATGCCAAGGCGCGCTACCGCGACGCCATCCTGTTCTTCCGGATGGGCGACTTCTTCGAGATGTTCTACGAGGACGCGCTGACGGCGGCGCGCGCCCTCGAGCTGACGCTCACCTCACGATCGAAGGATGCCGCCGGGAACGCCGTGCCGATGTGCGGCGTGCCCTTTCATGCCGCCGACGGCTACATCACACGACTGGTCAAACGCGGCTTCCGCGTCGCCATCTGCGACCAGATCGAAGATCCGAAACAGGCCAAGGGCGTCGTCAAACGAGACGTCACCCGCGTCGTCTCGCCGGGCACGCTCACCGACGCCAGCTATCTCGACGCGCGCGAGCCGGCCTTCCTGCTGGCCTTGGCCCCAGGCACCGGGACAGGCGCGGGCGATCGCCTGGGCGTAGCCTTGCTCGACGTCTCGACCGGCGAGTTCCTCGCCGCCGAGTACGACGGCGCCGACGGTCGGCAGGCGCTCAACGAGGAGCTCGGCGTGCTGCGCCCGCGCGAGGTGATCGTCGCCCAGGGCGTCGAGGCGGCGACGCTCCTGCCAGAGATCGTGCGCCTCGGCATCGCGGTCACGCCGCTCGACGAGTGGGCGTTCGGGGTCGACCGCGCGACGAAGACGCTGTGTGATCAGCTGCGCACCAGCGGCCTGCATGCGTTCGGGCTCGACGGCCATCCCGCCGCGACCTGTGCCGCCGGGGCCCTGGTCGAGTACCTCCGCGACACCCAGAAGGTCGACCTCGCGCACGTCCGCGCCATCGGCTGGCGGGAGCGCCAGGACGGCCTGCTGATCGATCCGATGACGTTCCGGCACCTCGAGATCCTCGAGGGCGCCGAGGGCGGCCGCGACGGCTCGCTGCTGTCGGTGCTCGATCGGACCCAGACGGTGATGGGCGCGCGCCGGCTGCGCGCCTGGCTGATGCGGCCGCTGACCGCGCTCGAGCGGATCCAGGATCGGCTCGACGCGGTCGAGGAGTTCGCCTTCAAGGCCACCGAGCGCGGCCGGCTCCGCGACACGCTGCGCGCCGTCCACGACCTCGAGCGCCTCGTCGGCCGGGTTGCGATTGGCACGGCCGGCCCACGCGACCTCGTCGCGCTGCGCCAGTCCCTGGCGGCGATCCCGCGGGTCCGGCTCGTGCTCGAGCCGATGGCCGCGCCGCTCGCACAAAGCCTGGTCGGCGAGCTCGACGATCTGGCCGATGTCCGCGACGCGCTGGCCTCGGCGCTGGTCGAGGAGCCGCCGGCGCTGGCCCGCGACGGCGGCATGGTGCGCGACGGCGTCGACGCCGATCTCGACGCGCTCCGCGCGATCAGCCGATCCGGCCGTGAGCACATCGCGGCGATGGAAGAGGCGGAGCGCGCGCGCACCGGCATCGCCTCGCTGAAGATCCGCTACAACCGCGTCTTCGGCTACTACATCGAGATCTCGAAGACCAACCTGGGCCGCGTCCCCGACGACTACCACCGCAAGCAGACGATCGCCGGCGGCGAGCGCTTCATCACGCCGGCGCTGAAAGCCTACGAGGAGAAGGTCCTCGGTGCCGACGAGAAGATCCTCGAGCGCGAGCTGGCAATCTTCGGCGCGCTGCTGGTCCAGGTCGCAGCGGCGGCGCCGCGGGTGCAGGAGTCGGCGCGGGCGCTGGCCACGCTCGACGTCCTCGCCGCGCTCGGCGAGGTGGCGACGCTGCACGACTACACCAAGCCGCTCATGACCGAGGACGGCGAGTTCGCTGTCGTCGACGGGCGGCACCCGGTGGTCGAGCGGCTGGCCAGCGAGCCCTTCATCCCCAACGATTTGTCGCTGAACGGCACGACGCGGCAGCTGGTGATCCTCACCGGCCCCAACATGGGCGGCAAATCGACCTACCTGCGCCAGTCGGCGCTGCTGTCGGTGCTGGCCCAGATCGGCTCGTTCGTGCCGGCCAAGCAGGCGCGGCTGCCGGTCGTCGACCGCGTCTTCGCGCGCGTCGGCGCGTCGGACAACATCGCCCGCGGCTACTCGACGTTCATGGTCGAGATGCGGGAGACGGCGCGCATCCTCCACACCGCGACCTCGAAGAGCCTGGTCGTCCTCGACGAGATCGGGCGCGGCACCGCGACGTTCGACGGGATGAGCATCGCCTGGGCGGTGGCGGAGTTCCTCGTCACCAACCCCCGCACGCGGCCGCGGACGCTGTTCGCGACGCACTACCACGAGCTGACCGACCTCGCCGACGCGCGGCCCGGCGTCGTCAACGCCCACGTGCTGGTGCGGGAGTGGCACGACGACATCCTGTTCCTGCGCAAGGTCGTCGACGGCCGATCGGATCGCAGCTACGGCATCCAGGTGGCGCGGCTGGCTGGTCTCCCCGCGGAGGTGGTGGCGCGGGCGCGCGAGATCCTGTCCGCGCTCGAGCAGGACGAACTGGCCCGCGGCGGGCGCCCGTCGCTGTCGGGGGCGCCGAAGGCCGGCGAGCAGCTCGGGCTGTTCGCGGCGCCGGTCGCGGTCGACGACGAGCTGACGCGGCGCCTCGCCGCGCTCGACGTCGATCGGCTGACCCCCATCGACGCGCTGACCACGCTCGCCGGCCTCGTCCGCGACGCCAAGGCGCGGTCATGATCGCGCGGCGCGCGGTCACGGCGCTCGTGCTCCTAGCCGCCGCCTGCCTGGGCGCCTGTCAGCGCGCGGGTGGTCGGGGGCCGTCCGGCTACCTCCGCGTAGCGATCGCCAACGGCCCCGTCAACCTCGATCCCCGCATCGGCATCGACGAAGGGTCGCAGCGCGTCCATCAGCTGGTGTTCAGCCCGCTCTTCCGCCTCGACGAGCATCTCGATGTCGTCCCCAACGTCGCCACCGGCTTCGAGATGCCGGACGAGCGCACCTACCTGGTGCACCTGCGTCCCGACGTGCGCTTCCACGACGGCCGCGCCCTGACCTCGGCCGACGTCGTCTTCACCTTCCGCAGTTTTCTCGATCCCGCCTTCACCAGCGGCCGCAAGGGCGCCTACCGCGTGGTGCAGGCGGTCGACGCGGTCGATCCGCTGACGGTGCGCTTCACGTTGAAGGAGCCGTTCGCGTCGTTTCCGATCAACCTGGTGATGGGGATCGTGCCGGCTGATGCCAAGAACATCGGCGGCCACCCGATCGGCAGCGGCCCCTACGTATTCGAGCGACTCCTGCCCGACGACCGCGTCGAGCTCACGCGCTTCGACGGCTACTTCGAAGGGCCGGCCTCGAATGCCGGCGTCGTGCTCGTCGTCGTGCCGGACGACACCATGCGCGGTCTCGAGCTGCGCAAGGGCACCATCGATCTCGTGCTCAACGACCTCTCGCCCGACATCGTCCGCGATCTCGAGGCACGCGGCGAGGTGCGGGTGACGCGGTCGCCGGGCTGCGACTACGCCTACGTCGGCCTGAACCTGCGCGACCCGCTGCTGCGCGACGTCCGCCTGCGCCGGGCCCTGGCCCACGCGATCGATCGCAAGGCCATCGTGCAGTACCTGCGGCGCGGTCTCGCCGAGGAAGCCAAGGGCATCCTGCCGCCGTCGTCATGGGCCTACGAGGCGGCGGCGCCGGAGTTCGCCTTCGATCCCGCGCGCGCCAAGGCGCTGCTCGACGAAGCCGGCTACCGCGATCCGGATGGGGACGGACCGCGGACGCGGCTGCGCCTCGTGCTGAAGACGTCGAACGCCGAGTTCGTGCGCCTGCAGGCCACCGTGATCCAGCAGGACCTCAAGCGCGTCGGCATCGACGTCGAGGTGCGGTCCTACGAGTTCGCGACGTTCCTGACCGACGTCATCAAGGGCAACTTCCAGATGTGCACGCTGCAGTGGGTCGGCGTCGCCGATCCTGACATGCTGCGCCGCGTCTTTCATTCGTCACAGGTGCCGCCGACCGGCTGGAACCGCGGCTTCTTTTCGGACGCGGCCGTCGATGGGTTGATCGACCGCGCCTCGAAGACGCCGGATCGCGCGACCCAGAAGGTGCTCTACAGCGAGGCGCAGCGGCGGATCGCCGAGGCCGTGCCGACGATCAGCCTGTGGCACAAGACCAACGTCGTGATCGCGCAGCCGGACATCCGGCCCGGCGTGCTGACGCCGATCGCGGATCTCAGCTTCCTGCGCACGACGCGTCGGGTGACGACGAGTCAACGCTGACGACTCCGGAGTCGTCGGCGCTTAGCAGCCCGGGGTGGAAGTCCCGCGGCGTTCGACGGGCGATGCATCCCGGCGCTCGGCGTTGCTCGTCGGTCGAATATTCCCGATATTCTCCCTCCTCGCGCCTGGATCGCCGCGCGCCTCGCCCGTCTCGGCGCGACGCGGCACTTCCACCACGGGCTGCTACGGCAGCGCGTCCGCCAGCAGCGCCGTGATCACGGCCGGGTTGTCCGCGTGCACCCAGTGCCCGCCCTCGACCCGGTGCAGGTGGACGCGGCCGGACGCGCGGCCGGCCGCCTCGATGCGGGCACAGGCCTCTTCGGAAAGGCGCGACGACTCCGTGGCCTTGACGAAGTGCAGCGCGACGCCGGGCGGCGGCGCGTCGACCACCCGCCACAAATCGCGCACGAAGAAGTCCCGCAGCAGCGCCGTCATCGCGTCCCAGTCGAGGGCCCACACCAGGCCATCGCCTTCGCGCCGCAGATTCGAGGCCATCCACGCCGCGACGTCGGCGCCGATGCCGCCCGCGATCAGGCCGTCGATGGCCTCGGTGCGTGAGGCGACCCGCTGCGGCAGCTCGCGGACCAGGCCGAGCATCCGCCACGCCGTGCCGTCCGGCTCGCCGGCGGTCGGCGTCGAGTCGACGACCCACACCTGGGACAACGGCGGCGCGGCGCCGTCGGCGAGGAGCGACAGCGCCACCTTGCCGCCAAAGGAGTGTCCGACGACGGCATCCGTCGGAGCCGGGATATCCGGTGCCTGCGCGATGAGGCGTCGCACGTCGTCGGCGCAGGCGGCGACGGTGTGCGGCGGATCGAACACGGGCGAGGCACCGTGCAGCCGCAGGTCGACCAGCGCCGAGGCCCACTCCGGGCGCCGCGCCGTCAGGCCGCGCGCGATCGCCGCCCAGTTGCGGCCGCGGCCATAGATGCCGTGCAGCATCAGGGCGGTGTGCCGAGGCGTGCCACCTTCTGCGGCGACGACGGTATGGGCGAGCAAATCCATGCAGGGACGCCGGTGCCGCCGGCGAGTCATTATCGCCGGCCCGTTGCGGTCCCTGGCAACCTGTGCGATAACAGCCGCGCGTCGGAGCTCTTCCGCGCACCCCTTGTCGCGAATCGGCGCGGTCCGGCCCTGGGCCCGGCGCGCAGGAGGCCGCAATGACCGACTTCGGAACACCCGGATCGTTTCCCACGCCGCCCATGCCGCCGTCGTCGGGTGCCCGCACGGGCCCGCCCTGGGAACAGCCGGGGTCCTTCTTCCAGCGCTGGCTGGACACGGCGAAGCTGATTCTGTCCGACCCGATGAACGGCTTCGCGGACGTGCGCCGCACCGGTGGGCTCGGCGCGCCTCTGACGTACTACTTTGCCGGCAGTTCGATCCTGCTGATCGGCGTCCTCTTGTTGAACCTCGTCGGGTTCGGCTTGCCTGGGCTTGCGAGCGGCGACGCCACAGGGGGGTTCATGGCGGCCGGCGGCATCGTGGTGATCATGCTCTTCGTGGTGGCCGCGATCGTCGTTGGCTTCTTCTTCTTCACCGGCATCGTCCATCTGGCCTTGAGTCTGCTCGGCGGGGCCAATCACGGCTTCGAGGCGACAGCGCGGACGTTTGCCTACGCCAACGGAAGCGTCGCACCCCTGGCGTTCATCCCGTTCTGCGGCGCGCTGGCGGGTCTTTATGGTGTGTTCTGCGCGATCATGGGCCTGGCCAAGATGCAGGACACGACGCCGGTCAAGGCCGCCATCGCTGTCTTCTCGCCGATGATCCTGTGCTGCGTCCTGTGGGTGATCGTGGTGATGGTCATCGGGGTGGGGGGCGCCATGACGTCGGGCCTGTCGCAGTAGCCGCGTGTCGTGCCCCTGACCTGGCGCCGCCTCGAACCCCTCGAGATCGACCATGAAGCGCTCTGGCTCCTGGTCGGCGGCGCCTCCCTCTGCCTGCTCGGCGTGGCCCTCGTCACGCCGGGCATCCAGCTTCCCCGCTGCGCCTTCAAGACGATCACCGGGCTGCCCTGTCCGACCTGCGGCGTGACGCGCACGATCATCGCGCTCAGCCGCGGCGATGTCGATCGGGCCCTCTTCTTCAATCCGCTCGCCGCGATCGCCTGCGGCGTCGGCCTGCTCTATCTCCTCTACGCGGCCGCGGTGCTCGCCTTGCGGCTGCCGCGCTTCAGGCCCACGGTGTCGGCGCCGGGCGCGCGCCGGCTGCGTCTCGCGGCGGTAGCCCTGCTCGCCGTGAACTGGGCCTGGCTGATCGCCACCCGGCGTTAGCGCTCCATTGGTTAGCGGCCGCGCTCTCACGCGCGGCCGCGGGCCGGCCGTGTGCGCGTTCGGCTGCTATTTGCGGCGCTGGGCGCGCCGCGGCGCCTCACGCGGGCCGGCATTGGTTTGTTGAACGGCGCGTGTCCGCGCCGTCAACCTCACGACGCCTCCGGCCTGCGGCCTCGGCGTTCGTGCGGCGGCCGCGCTCTCACGCGCGGCCGGCGCTCACCGCGTCTCGACGGTATGATCGTGGGATGTCCACGGCCGTGCCGACCACACCTCGCGCGGCCGCGTCGTGGCGCAGCGAGCTCGGTCCGCTCGGGCGGCTCGCGTGGCCGGTCATCCTCGCCGAAATCGGCTGGATGGCGATGGGCATCGTCGACACGCTGATGGTCGGCCCGCTCGGGCCGGTGGCCATTGGCGGCGTCGGCCTCGCCGGCATCCTGTTCTTCGCCCTCGCCGCGTGCGGCATGGGCATCATGCTCGGGCTCGACACGGTGGTCTCGCAGGCCCACGGCGCCGGCGACCACGACGCGTGCCGCCGCTGGTGGTGGCAGGGCCTGTGGCTGGGGCTGTTCGCCGCGGTGCCGCTGGCCGGGCTCTTGTGGCTGCAGCGGTCGCTCCTGCATCGATTCGGCTTCAACCCCGAGATCGTCGACGTCGTCCACGGCAATCTCGACATCCTCTGGCTGACGCTGCTGCCGCTCTTCGTCTACGCCGCGTCGCGTCGCTACCTGCAGGCCATCGGTCTGGTGCGGCCGGTGATGGTGGCGCTGTTCGCGGCCAACATCTTCAACGCCGTCGCCAACTGGGCGTTGATCTATGGACATCTCGGCCTGCCGGCGCTCGGCACCGACGGGGCCGCCTGGGCGACGTGCATCGCCCGCATCGTAATGGCGATCCTGCCGATCGTGGCGATCGTCTGGCACGATCTGCGCCACCACACCGGGACGCCCGTCTGGCAGGTGCGCAAGCGTCCGGCCGCCGCCGACCTCGCCGTGCTGCTGCGCCTCGGCGTGCCGGCGATGCTGCAGATGGTGTTCGAGGTCGGCGGCTTCGCCGTGGCGTCTTCCATGGCGGCGAGCCAGAAGCCGTCGGCGATCGCCGCTCACCAAGTCTCACTCGAGCTCGCCGGCCTCGCCTTCATGGTGCCGCTCGGCATCGCCTCGGCGGCGGCGGTCCGCGTCGGGCACGCCGTCGGCCGGCGCGACGGTCCGGGCGCCGAGCACGCCGGGTGGGCCGCAATCCTGATGGGCACCGCGGCGATGACCACCACCGCTTTGGCCTTCCTGGTGTTGCCGCGGCTCCTCATCGGCCTGTTCACCCGCGATCAGGACGTGATCGACACGGGCGTCTGGCTCCTCGCTCTGGCCGCCGTGTTCGCCGTCTTCGACGGCGTCCAGGTGATCGCCACCGGCGCCCTCCGCGGGCTCGGCGAGACGCGCCGGCCGATGATCTGGAACCTGGTGGGCTACTGGGGGCTCGGCCTCCCCATCGGCTGGACCCTCGCGTTCGTCGCCGGCTGGGGCGTCGTTGGGGTGTGGATAGGTCTGTCGACGAGCCTCATCGTCGTCGGCACGGCGTTGACGTGGACGTGGGCGCGCACCGCCCGGGACTGGAGACTGCACTGTGGCGTCTGAACCGCACGACGAGGACATCACCCTCACCGGCGAGATGTCGCTGGCCGAAATCCTGGCCGGCGGCCGGGCCAAGGCGGCGTCGCTGAACGACGGCCACTGTCACTTCTTCTCGACGCGGTTCTTCGAGCTGCTCGGCGCGCAGCTGCCCGGCGGCGCGTCGGGAACCTTCACCGCGACGTCGCTGTGCGCGCGGCTCGGCTGGGAGGATCCGGGCACGCCGGAAGCCCTGGCCGATCGCTGGGTGGCGGAGCTCGATCGCTATGGCGTCGGGCGCGCCATGCTGATCGCCAGCCTGCCCGGCGACGAGAGCTCCGTGGCCGCCGCCATCGCCCGCCATCCCTGGCGCATCGTCGGCGGGTTCATGATCAACCCGGTGGCGCCCGATGCCCTGCAGCGCGTCCGCGCGGCGCTCGGCGCGCCGGGCCTGCGCGTCGTCTGCCTGTTCCCGGCGATGCACCGCTACTCGCTGTCCGATCCCAAGGTGGCGGAGGTCGTCGGCACCGTCGCGACGACGCCAGGCGCCGTGCTGTTCGTCCACTGCGGGGTGCTGTCGGTGGGTGTCCGCGCCAGGCTCGGCCTCGGCAGCCGCTTCGAGCTGCGCTACGGCCAGCCGCTCGACGTCCAGCGCTTCGCCGTCGACTACCCGAGCCTGCCGATCATCGTGCCGCACTTCGGCGCCGGCTTCTTCCGCGAAGCGCTGATGCTCGCGGAAGCCTGCCCCAACGTGGTGCTCGACACCTCGAGCACCAACGGCTGGGTGCGCTATCACCCCGGGCTCACGCTGACCGACGTGTTCCGCACCGCCATGGGGGTGCTGGGGCCCGACCGCCTGATGTTCGGCACCGACTCGTCGTTCTTCCCGCGCGGCTGGCAGACCTCGGTCTACGACACCCAGCGAGCGATTCTCGAGCAGCTCGGGACCGAGGACGGCTTCCGCGCCTCGATCTTCGGTGGCACGTTCAACCGCCTGTTTCCGTAGCGGTTGAAACTTCCAATTCCCCACGACCAACTCCCAAGGCACTCCCAACTCCCAACCCCACTGGGCTCGCCGTCCGGAA
>JANOIR010000691.1:0-5487 GCA_031407765.1 Vicinamibacteraceae bacterium | reverse complement strand
CGCTCGTGAAGGCCACGAAGCTCACACCGCCGACCGTCAATAAGTCGCTCGAGCATCTGGTTGGATTGAAGATCGTCCGCGAGGTCACCAAGCGCAGGCGCGGACGGATCTTTGCGTATCGCCGCTACGTCAGCCTGCTGGAAGCGGAGTTGTGACTGGACCCCGGGCTGCTAAGCCTTCCGATCGCGCAGCCAGTCCCACGCGCCGGTGCTATGGAGCGCCCAGGCGACGAGCAGCGGCTGAAAGAACAGGCGGGCGAAGCGCTTGCCGTCGGTGTCGAGGCCGAAGGCGTCCACCCCGTTGAGGTACTGCGCGACGTTGCCGGGAAAGATGGCGATGAAGAACGCCGCGGTACCCAGGCCGACGGGCACGCGCTGCCTGGGAAGCGCGATCAGGCTGGCGCCGATGAGCAGCTCGGCCACGCCGGACATGAGGACGACCGTATCGTCCGACAGCGGCAATGACTTCGGCACCTGGGCGATGAACTCCCGGCGCGCGAAGGTCAGGTGGCTGATACCGGTGAAGAGCAGCATCGCGCCCAGCGCCGCGCGAGCGACGGTCCGCGCGGTGGACAGGGGCGGAGCGGCTTCGAGCAGGGCCTGGCGGGACATGCCGCAATCTTAGCGCTCGGCGGACGTCCAAGCACCGCCGCGGCGGCGACGCGTTCACGTGACAAAGAACTGCTAAGCTCCATCTCAACCGAACGACAGTCTCGACCCCTTCAGCTGAGACCGCATCTTGCGCGCAATACTCCCAGGCGAAGGCCCCGACATCCTGCACGGGTGGAAGGACATCGCCGCGCACCTCGGACGAAGCGTGCGATCGGCGCAGCGCTGGGAGACCACCCTCGGTCTGCCTGTAAGGCGAATCTCCACGCCGGACGGCGGACAGATCGTTTATGCCAGCCGTGTCGAGATCGACGAATGGCAGCGGCAGACGACGGCGCGTGACGAGGCGGACGACCAGCTCGTGGCGGACGACGTCGACGAGGCACAGGAAGCGACCGATCGGGGGAGCATCGACATCAACGTGGAGGCGCCCGCGACGGTGGACGATGGCTCGACGGCACCCGCCGGCGTGCCGACGTCGGTGTTGCGCCGAGTCGCGGCACAGGCCGGCCCGCGCATCGCCCGGGCGACGCTCCTTCTCGTCACGCTCGCCGCCGGCATCGTTGGCGGCATCTGGCTGGTCACCACGGCGATCCCGGCGTGGAGCACGCCGATCGAGTTCGCCGTCGAGGGATCCGCGGTCATGGCCCGCAATGCGTCGGGACGACCGGTGTGGACCTACGCGCTCGGGCAGAGCGCGCACCGTCCACCGGGCGTCCAAGCCGATGCCGGCGCGGTGATGGGCGACCTCGACGGTGACGGAGCGATCGAAGTCGCCCTGCCCGTCGCGCTGGCGCCAGCTCGCACGGTGCCCGCCACGACGGACATCGTCCTGGTCTTCGAGAAGACGGGGCGGCTCCGTTGGAAGATTCAGCCCAATCTGCGAGTGTTTGACGGCGGGAGCGCCTTCGAGGGTCCCTGGCGGATTCAAGCCCTCGCGTTCTCGTCAGCGCCGCCCGGCCGGCTGTGGATCGCGTACGGGCACCATACGGCACATCCTGCGTTCGTGCTGGAGGTGTCCTCCAGCGGTGCGCAATCCATTCGCTACCTGGTGTCCGGCCGGGTTCATGCCCTGGCGCATTGGCGCACGAGCACAGCCGACTACCTGGCCGCCGGTGGCATAGACAAACAACAACTGTCGGCGTCAATCACCGTGCTGGATCTCAATGCCCCCGCGGCGCGCTGGCCCATGGGCCGTGAGGGCCTGACGTGCGATCGCTGTCCTGTGGGTAGTCCCCGTGCGCTTGCGCTCTTTCCGACTTCGGACGTCAGCCGGGCGGACTTTCGGCCATTCGGCTGGGTGTACGCGATGCAGCCATCGAGTCCCGACCGCCTGACGGCGACCATGACCGGCGGCTACGGTCCAGTCGGGCCCGATACGACAGCGGTGATGCAGTCGGACCTGACCATCGCGGAGCTCGCTCGCACGGAGGAGCATTGGGCCAAGCACCGCGCGTTCGAGGCCGCCGGCCGAATCGTGCATTCAGTGGACGAGTGTCCTGACGCGGTGATGCCGGTCACGGTCCGACGCTGGACGCGCGAATCGGGGTGGGCGGCTCAGGCAGTCGCCCCCGCGGCGCGGCCACCCCTTCGACTTGCCGGCGGCCTGCGGGTTCGCTGACCATCGTTCGCGAACGACATGGACCATTCGCGCCAGGACGATGCCGACACGCTGAACGGCTGGAAAGAGATCGCGGCGTACCTCGGAAGGAGCCCGCGGACCGCGCAACGCTGGGAGGCGGAGCTTGACCTTCCAGTGCAGCGCTTTGTGGCCGCCGACGGCGCTCAGACGCTCCGCGCCAGCCGTCGCGACATCGACGCGTGGCGCGAGCGTCAGACGATGCTCGGATCGCCCGTCGACCCGGATGCCGAGCCGGATTCGAAGGCGTCTTCGGACGCGATCTCGGAGACCTCCCCCGACGCGACGTCCACGCCGGATCCGCACCCGACGGCCAACGGTGATGCCGGCGCTGCACCTGATGCGGTGACACGAGGTCGCAGTTGGGTGACTCGCTGGATCGCCGTTCTGCTGTCGACCCTCGTGACGGGCGGCGCGATCGGTAGCGTGCTGGCAGTCACGATGATCCCCGCCAGCCGTACGCCGACGCGCTTCGAGGTGGAAGGCACCGAGATCAGAGCGTTGACCGAGTCGGACGCGACGGTCTGGGCGTATCCATTGGGCGCCACCGGTCGTCGGCCTGAGGAGATGAGCTCCAGCCAGCCTGAACATGGCGACATCGATGGCGACGGCTCCCCCGAGGTAGCGGTCTCGGTCACGTTCGCGAGACCCGAAATGTGGGCAACGGAGTCGGACACTGTCCTGCTGTTCAGCCGTGGCGGGCGCTTGCGCTGGCGGGTTCAGCCACGGTTCAGGCCGGACGACAACGCCGCATTCAAGGGGCCGTGGCGCCTCAGCAGCGTCGCCTTCGCCTCGACCCCGCCGGGCGTCGTCTGGATCGCGTACAACCACGATCAGCCGGGACGTCCGAGTCTGGTGCTCGAGGTGACCCAGGACGGCCGGCAATCCGTGCGCTACATGCAGGCAGGACGAATCCACGCCATCACCCACTGGCGCACAGGCTCGGGTGACTACCTCGCCGTTGGGGGCACCGACGAGGCAACGTCATTGGCATCGGTCGTGCTAATCGCGCGCGGCGGGGGCGCCGCGCGCTGGCCGCTCGGATGGGAGGGACCTGCCTGCCGCGACTGCCCACGGGAGTCGCCGGCCGCCGCCTACCTGCTTCCGGTGTCCGAGTTGAACCGGACATTCTCCCGGCCACGGGGCCTCGTCTACCGCCTGCTGTCGATCGGCGAGCGTTTGAGGATCGACACGGACGACGGCCCGCGACCGGCGGTGCTCGCGTGGGTCGACCCGGACCTGCGGGTACGCGAGGCGCAGCGTCCGCTTCGCTACTGGACCACGCACGAAGCGCTGAAGGCCGAGGGTCGGATCGACCATACCGTCGATGCCTGTCCAGATCGAGGTACGCCGACCTCAGTCCGCGCCTGGCGGGCCGGGGCGGGCTGGACCGACGACCCCGTACGTGCGCCGTTGTCTTCCCGCTGACGTACTTCGCCCCCCGCCTCCAACAGCTGTCGCCAACCGAGCGACGTCAACTCGCGACAGGCTCACCCTGGCGCGAAATGGCGCATGTCGCCCCCGCCGTGCCTCATCGATGCTATCCGCAACACAGGGGCATCGATCCCGTTCGACGAGCGGCAGGAGCTTAGATGGCGAGCACACGAATGATGAGCATCGAGACGTTACACGCCGGTCGTACAGCGGCAGCAGGTCGCAGGCGCGGTACCCGATGGACGGCGATGCTCGGTCGATGGGCCGTGCGGGCGGTAGGTGCGGTGGCCATGGCGGCGCTCGCGAGTGCGCCAGCGTCCGGGCAGGAGTTCGACCCCGTCTTCAACGCCACCACCGACAATGTGGTCAGCGCAATGGTCCTGCAAGCTGACGGGAAGGTCGTCATCGGGGGCTCGTTCACCCAGGTCAATGGGGTGGCCCGCCCCTACATCGCGCGGCTCAATGCGGATGGATCGCTCGATGCCAGCTATGCGCCGGTGTCGAACTCCTCGATCTTCGCGCTCGCGCTGCAGGCCGACGGTAAAGTCGTCGCCGGCGGCAACTTCACGGTCGTGGACGGGCTCACTCGCCTCGCCCTGGTCCGGTTCATGACCGACGGCAGCGTCGACCCTGCCTTCACGCCTGGGGTGAACATCGGCATTGGCAACGGCTCGCAGCGCAACGTGTACCGTCTGCTGATCGAGCCCGACGGCGACATCATCGTGGCCGGCGACTATGGGTCGGTGAACAGCGTGGCCAGGGCGAACATCGCCCGCATCGACGCCAACGGCGTCCTGGACGGCGCGTTCGCCCCGCAGGTCGACTGGTCGATCTACGCCCTGGCTCGGCAGAGTGACGGAGGCATCCTGATCGGCGGACGCTTCACCGCCATCGGCGGCGTCGCGCGCACGGGCGCCGCCCGCATCAATGCCGGCGGTTCGCTCGATACATCTTTCAACCCGGCCCTGGCCACCAACACGGCGCCAGTGGTGCATGCGATCGCCGTGCGCCCGGACGGTCGGATTCTGCTGGGCGGCCGCTTTACGACCTGCAACGGCTTCCCGCGTCTCCGCCTGGCGCAGGTCAACGCCAACGGCACCCTCGACACCACCTTCGACCCCTCAGTGTCGTCGCTCCGCTCGTTCGATACCGTCGTGCGCGGTCTGGCGGTGCAGGCCGACGGCCGGGTCGTCGTCTCGGGCACCTTCGATCGCGTCGCTGGTGCGGACACCTACTTCGTCACCCGCCTCACCACGTCGGGTGGCGTGGACTTCAGCTTCGGCAACGCCTTTGGCGCATGGGCTTACCGGCAGGTGTCGGAGGTCATCATCCAGCCGGATGGCAACGTCCTGGTGGCGGGATTGTTCGGGGCCAACGTCGCCCGCCTCCTGGGTACGGATCCCACGCCGGTGAATGCCGACCTGAGCCTCACCATGTCCGTGCAGCCGACCACGTACACGGCCGGGGGCACGCTCCAGTACAACTTCACCGTCGCCAACGTCGGCACCGATGTCGCCTCGTCGATCGTCGTCACCGACAATCTGCCCGCCAGCGTGGCGTACCATTCCTGCAATACCGTCTGCGAAGGCACCGGCAACGCGCGCACCTTCAGCATCCCCTCGATGTTGCCCAATGAGACGGTGACGATCAGAATGCTGGTGAACGTCCTCGCTGGACAGACCGCGCCGATCACCAACACCGCGTCCGTTACGTCCCTGGTGCCCGACCTCGTCCCTGCCAACAACAGCGCAACGGCCACCGCCAACCCGCCTGCTCCGACGGGCGCCGACCTCAGTCTCACCGCGA
>JANOIR010000566.1:0-7306 GCA_031407765.1 Vicinamibacteraceae bacterium | reverse complement strand
ACCCCGCGACCCCCCCCTGCCTCACGCCGAAGGCATTCTCCTTCATTTGTTTCGTGTTGTTCTGGGCCATTGCTCCATGCACGCTCCGATCAAACCGACGTCAGGCGGCGACGCCAGGCGTCTCCGCCTCGGCCGCTGAATCACCGGGCGGGACCGGCGCGGCGGGCCGCGTCGCGGGGCTGGCACGGCGGCCGCGGACCAGCTCGTCGAGCTGCTGCGACTGCTCGCGCGCCGCCTCCGCCTGCGAGCTGAGGCGATCGCCGGCAGTGGCGCTGGCGTCGGCCGATTCGGCCGCCGCCTGGGTCGTGCCCCGCATGCCTTCGACGCTGCGCGACACTTGATCGATGCCGCTCATCTGCTCATCGCTCGAGGTGCGGATGGTCTGCACCAGTTCCTGCACGCCGGACATCTGGCGGGTGAAGGCCGCCACCGCCGACGACACGTGCTTCAGGCGCGTGGTGCCCTCACGCGCGCGCTCGCTCGACTCCTCGATCAGCGTGGCGGTGTCGCGCGCGGCCTGCGCCGAGCGCTGGGCCAGACGCCGCACTTCCTCCGCCACCACTGCGAACCCGGCCCCGGCGGCGCCGGCGCGCGCCGCTTCCACGGCGGCGTTCAGCGCCAGGATGTTGGTCTGGAACGCGATCTCGTCGATGGTGCGGATGATCCGGGTGACGCGCGAGCTGGCGTCCTCGATGCCGGCCATCGACGTGACCATCGCCTCGAGCGCCTCGTTCGAGCTGCGAATCTGGGTGCCGGCCTCGGTGACGAGCGCCTCCGCGTCGTGCGCGTGACGGGCGTTGGTCCGGGTGGTGGTCGAGATCTGCGACATCGTCGCCGACGCTTCCTCGAGCGACGAGGCCTGGTCGGTGGCCGATCGCGACAGCGCCTCCGAGGCGCGCGAGGCGTCGGTGGCGGTGCTGACCAGGGTCTGGGCGCTGTCGGCGATGTCCGAGGCGACGCGGCCGAGCAGGCGGTTGACGCCGGCGATCACGATCCAGGCGAGCGCACAGCCGACGACCAGGACCCCGACCATCAGGGACAGCACCCACCAGCGCGACGACTCCGCGATGGCTTCGCTCGTGGCCTGCGCCGCTTCCGCGTTGATACGGTTCTGCTCGATCAGCTCGCCCAGCCGCTGCGTCGAGGCGTCGAACTGCTTCTGGCCTTCGCCGGCCATCACGGCGCGGGCGTCGGCCGCCTTGCCTTCCATGGCCAGGCCGACGGCGGTCACGTGCGCCATCATGTACTCCGACCAGGCCGACATGAACTCGTTGTAGGTCTGCTTCTCGAACGTCGAGGCGATCAGCGGCTCGTACAGCTTCTGCTCACCCTCGATCGAAGCGAGCGCCTTGTCCATGGCCTCGTTGACGCTCACCCGCTCGGCCTCGGACGCCGCCAGGTACTGCAGCGTCGCCATCCGGAACCGCGCCGTGGCCTGCGAGATGCTGCCCAGCGCGCGCACGCTCGGCAGCGCGCGCCGCGTGACGTTCGCGGTGGTCGCGTTGACGCGCCCGAGCTGCCGGACGGCGAAGAGCCCCACGACCGAGCTGAGGCACACCACCGCGATGAAGGTGGCCATCAGGCGGGTGCGCAGGCTGCGGTCGTTCCAGGAAGTGAGGCGCATGGGATGTTGTCCGGGCTCTTCGGCGTCGCGCGGCCTATTCGACCGTGACGGTGAGCGACATGGCTGGGTGGAACGCGCACTTCACGACCACCGTGCCCTTCACCTTGAAGGCGATCTCGGAGGTGCTGCCAGGCGTCTGGGCCTTGGCGTTGAACTCGTTGCCCTTCGACGTCGAGAACGCGTTGTGCGTCACGTCGTCGTCGTTCTTGAAGGTCACGGTGTCGCCGACCTTGACGCTCACCTTGCCGGGCGCGAAGAGCTTGCCCTTCTGCGTGACCGGGTGCGCGGTGGCCTGCAGCCACACCGTGGTGACGGCGAGACCGGCGGAAATGACGAGGGCGGTGCGAAGCGACGTGCGAAACATGGTCAGTCTCCTGCGGCGCGATGCCGCCTCTTGAAACGGAATCAGCGCGGCAGCGACGGCATTTCGACGGCCCGGCCTGGGCTCGTCAGGGTGTGCATGAAGGCCAGCAGTTGGCGCTTCTCGTCGGCGGTCAGGCCGAGCGGCTTGAGGTCCTTCGACACGCTCTCGCGCGCCGAGGCGCCGCCGCGGTCGTAGAAGTCGACGACCGCGTCGAGCGTCGCCACCGAGCCGTCGTGCATGTAGGGCGCGCGGCGATCCGCGTCGCGCAGCGTCGGCGTCTTGAACGCGTGCTGGAGCGCGGGAATCTGCTGGAGCAGCGCGCCGCGGCCGACGTCCTCGCCGGTCACGCCGATGTCGTGGAAGCTGTCGTCGGTGAAGCGCCAGCCGCTGTGGCATTTGGCACAGGCCGCCTTGGTATTGAACACCACGAAGCCGCGCTTGGCGTCGGGCGTTATCGCGCTCTCGTCGCCGGCAAGCCAGCGGTCGAACGGCGCCTCGGGCGAGACCACGCCGCGCTCGAAGGTGGCGATGGCCCTGGCCACCGTCTCCGGCGCGACCGGCTCACCGGGATAGGCCTTGGCGAACAGCGTCTTGTAGCTCTCGATGGCATCGATGCGACGCATCATCGTCGGCAGATCGAGGTTCATCTCGCCCGCCGCCTGGATCGGTCCGAGCGCCTGCGCCTCGAGCGTGTCGGCGCGGCCGTCCCAGAAGAACGCCTGGCCCCAGGCCAGGTTCAGGATGGTCGGCGTCCGCCGGCCCAGCGTCTTCATCCCGTGCCCGATGGCGCGCGGCAGGCCGTCGCCCCAGGAGAGGCCCGGGTTGTGGCACGACGCGCACGAGATCCAGCCGGATCCCGACAGGCGCGGATCGAAGAAAAGGGCGCGGCCGAGGGCTTCTCGCTCGGGCGTAAAGGCGTTGTCCTCGGGGAACGGCGTGCTCGCTGGACGCGCGTAGCTGGCCAGGAACGGCTGGCTGGCGACGCGCTCGGCTGGCACGGCGGCCTTGCTGCCAGCGTCGTCGCTCGCATGCAGCCCGTCGTCGCTCGCACGCAGCCCGAGGGTGATGCCGAAGGCGAAGATGCCGAGGGCGAGGACGAAAGCGCGGGGGCCGATCCGGGTCGACCCAAAGGCGGTCACGGGCACAACTTTCTCCTTCGCGCCGGGGAATGCGGACTCCGGCACCTAGGACGTAATCGGGTGCAGCTATGCCGACTTGAACTGGACCGCGCTACGGATGGGGTGGAGCAGGTTGATTGGGGACGCGGTCAACCGCCGCTAAACGGATATATGATATGCGCTTGCAACATCCGCTGACGCTCGCCCTTCGGCATTTGACGCCGAGCCGGACGATTGACGGCTCAGCTGCTTTGCCCGTATGGATGGGGGCCTCCGGCCGGCTCGACCTGCCGGGGCTGGCCGACCGCCTCCAGGCGACTTTTGCCGCAGGGCTGACCCCGGCGGTCAACCTCTTTGCCGGGTCGGTCGAGCGGCTCGCCCTGGATCAGCGGATCGACGTCCTGGCGACCGCCGCCGGCGTCGCCCGCGGACGCCGCTTCATCGCCGGCACGTTGCCGACCGACGATGCGGCGCCGCTCGCGGTCCGGTACGGCCGCGCCGTGGACGCTGTCGCCCGGCAGGGTGGGACGCCCGTGCTGCTGCCGATCCGTGAGCTCGCGACCCAAGACGGCGATGCGCTGGCGCACCTGTGGCGACAGGCGACCGCGGGCCATCGCGGCGTGCTCGTCATCGAGATGGCCCCGGCGTTCGGCTCGCCCGCGCCGCTCTACTCCACCGACGTCGTCCCCCGGCTCCTCGACGTCGCCAGCCTGGGCGGCCTGGTCCACGCCTCGCTCGATCGCGGCGCCGAGTGGGCGCGGGTCGAGGCGCGCGACGTGGCCCGGCCCGACTTCCGGATCTACAGCGGGCACGAGCGCGCGCTCGACATGGTGTCCTACGGCAGCGACTACCTGCTCGCTGGCGCCGGCTGCGCCCCCGAGGCCTTCGCCGCCCGGGACCGGGCCTGGCGCCGTGGTGAGGCCATCGGCTTCGAACTGAACGACGCGCTGCAAGCGCTCGGCGCGCTGCTCTACCGGGCGCCCGTCGACGGCGCCCGGCACGGCGCCTTGCAATGGCTGCAGGCACGCGGACTGGTCGATCACGCCACGGCGGTGCCCGGCATCGCCCTGCGCCCCGATGCCGACCTCGCGCTCTATCGCGAGCTGTCCACCCGACTCGATTCCCTCCTCGCCTCGACCGACGCCCCCGACGTGGCGGCCCGCGCCTCAGCGGCCTCCGCCTTCTGATCGCGACGAGACCGCATGTCCCAACCGGTGTCTTACCCCCGTGTCGCCGCCCTGAAGACGGCGCCCCAGTTCCTCGCCCGGCTCGCCGAGCTCGGTGTGGCGCTGCCCTTCGACGAGCAGCTCGCGTCGGGCGACGCGGCCCCCCTGGCGCAACCGACGGCGGCAGACGGTCTGGCGCCCCGCAACCGCTTTTGCATCCTGCCGATGGAGGGTTGGGACGGGACGCTGGACGGGCGCCCGTCGGATCTGACGCGGCGGCGCTGGGGCAGCTTCGGTCGCAGCGGCGCGGCGTTGATCTGGGGCGGCGAGGCCTTCGCCGTGCGCCACGACGGCCGCGCCAACCCCAATCAGCTCGCCCTCGGACCGCACGCCGAAGGCGATCTCGTCTCGCTGCGCACCCACCTCGTCGAAGAGCACGCCCGCACCACCGGACGCACCGATGGTCTCGTGGTCGGCCTGCAGCTCACCCACTCGGGCCGCTACGCGCGGCCGAACCCCGGCGGGCGCTGGGAGCCGATCACGGCCTATGCGCACCCGGTGCTCGATCGACGCTTCCCCGCCGGCACGCTGGTCCGCACGTTCACCGATGGCGAGCTCGACGCGCTGATCGGCGACTTCGTCCGCGCCGCGATCGTGGCCCGGACGGCCGGCTTCGACTTCGTCGACGTGAAGCACTGCCACGGCTACCTGGGGCACGAGCTTCTGAGCGCCTGGGATCGGCCGGGGCCGTACGGCGGCACCACCGGTCGGACCACCTTCCTCCGCCGCATCGTCGAGGGCATCCGCCGCGACGCCCCGGGTCTGGCCATCGGCGTCCGGGTGTCGGCCTTCGACGCCGTGCCCTTCCGCAAGGACGCCCGTGGCGTCGGCACGCCGGAGGCGGACATGGCGTCGTACCGCAACGCCTTTGGCCTGCTCGCCGATCCGGCGGCGGCGCCCGATCTCGAGCCGGCCCGCGCCTTCCTGCGCGAGCTCGAGGGTCTGGGCATCCGCTGGGTGTCGGTCAGTGCCGGCAGCCCGTATTACAACCCGCACATCCAGCGCCCGGCGCTGTTCCCGCCGTCGGACGGCTACCTGCCGCCCGAGGATCCGCTGGTCGGCTGCGCCAGGCAGATCGCCGCGGTCGGCGCGCTCAAGCGCGATTTCCCCGGCCTGCGCCTGATCGGCACCAGCTATTCCTACCTGCAGGAATGGCTGCCGCACGTCGGCCAGGCCGCGGTGCGGCAGGGCCTGACCGACCTGGTCGGCCTCGGCCGGATGGTCCTCTCGTATCCGGCGCTGCCGGTCGACGTCCTCGCCGGCAAGCCGTTGACGCGCGGCGCCATCTGTCGCACCTTCAGCGACTGCACGAGCGGTCCGCGCAACGGTCTGGTCTCCGGCTGCTTCCCGCTCGACCCGTTCTACAAGCAGCACCCCGACGCGGCCCGGCTCAAGGCGATCAAGGAAGGCACGCCGGCATGACCCCGGAGCGCTCACGCGGACAGGCACTGGCGGCGGTGACGGCGTTCGTGTCGCTGTTCGCGATCGTCGGCCTGGCTCTCTACGGGCTGCCGTTCTTCTACGACTTCATGGTCAAGGACTTCGGCTGGACGCGGGCCCAGGTTACGTCCGGCAACGCCTATTCGAAGCTGATCATCGGCCCCCTGTTCGGCTTCTTCGCCGGCTGGTTCGTCGACCGCTTCGGCTCGCGCCGGCTGATGATCGTCGGCATCCTGCTCGCCGGCCTGGCGCCAATCGGCCTGGGAATGGCGACGTCGCTGGCGATGTTCTACACGTTCTATCTGTGCAACGCGCTCGGCTACGTCTGCGGCGGGCCGCTGCCCAATCAGGTGCTGCTCTCGAAGTGGTTCGACGCCGGCCGCGGTCGAGCCATGGGCTTCGCCTACCTCGGGATCGGCGTCGGCGGCGCGCTGGTGCCGCTCATCGCCCACCAGCTGACCCAGCGCTTCGGGTGGCAGACGGCGCTGCAGCTGCTCGGCGTGCTGATGATCGTCGTGGCGCTGCCGCTGATCCTCTTCGTGAAGGATCGCCCCGTGGCCGCGGACGCCCCCGCCGGTCCCTCGGCCGCGATTGCCGGTCACGCGCCGGCGGGCGCAGCGTCGCTGGGCGCCGGCGGCACGCGACCACGCATCTGGACCGACTGGACCTTCCCGCTGCTCCTCCTCGGCAGCATGTGCTCGATCGGCGCCGTTGGCGGCACGATGCAGAACCTGAAGCTGTTCCTCGGGATCGACAGGCAGATCGCCCAGGGCGACGTCGCCGGCGTGCTTTCCCTGGTGCTGGTCGGCAGTATCGCCGGCCGCCTGCTGATGGGCGTGCTCGCCGACATGTTCCCGAAGAAGTACGTGATGCTCGGCATCTACGCGCTGGTCGCGGCCACGGTGCCGCTGCTCTACCTGGCGCCGTCGCTGGGCACGCTGCAGCTCGCAGCGATCGCCTTCGGCGTGGGCCTGGGCGGCGACTACATGATTATCCCGCTGATGGCCGCCGAGCTCTACGGCCTGGCGCGCCTGGGCCGCGTGATGGGCGTGGTCCTGACCGCCGACGGCGTGGCGGAGGCGCTCGCGCCGATGGGCGTCGCGGCGCTGCGCGACCACTACGGGTCCTACGGCCCGGGGTTCGGACTGCTGCTCGGCCTCGCCGTGGTTGGCGCCGTCGCCGTCGCGGCGCTGCCACGCTCGCTCGGCGCCGCCCCGAAGGCGGTGCCGAGTGTCCCGGCGTAGCCGATAACACGTTGGCCGCGACCGCCGCGGCGACCGCGTAAGCTAGTGTCCCGTCCGCGTGATTCGCGGCACAAGTCCCGGAGCGCGGCGCCCGGCTGGCAAGGCGCGAAGAGTGAGCTTATTGGGCATAAGCGAGCGATGAGCAACGCCGCCAGGCGGGATGCCCCGCCCGGGAATTATGGTGCGAATCACGCGGACGGGACCCTAGAGGTCCGGGCCCGGCGCACGAGGGTGGCGATGGCCGCCACGAGCTCGCCCGGGTCGACGGGCTTCGCCAAATGCATCTCGAA
>JANOIR010000565.1:0-3000 GCA_031407765.1 Vicinamibacteraceae bacterium | reverse complement strand
TCTGCCGCAGATAATTCGTCCACGGCATGTCTGATACGCGGCTGATGATCTCGGCCAGCGCGAAATAGCCGGTGTTGCAGTACCCCCACTTCGAGCCGGTCGGGAAGCGCAACGGCAGCGGATACGCGCTGCGCACCACGTCCATGTCGGGTTGCACCTTCCAGGGATCGAACGCCGGGCCCTCGCGCACGATGCCGGAGGTGTGCGTCAGCAGGTGACGGATCGTGATGCCGCTCCATGCCGGCGGCGTGCCGTTCAGGTACTTACTGACTGGATCGTCGACGCTGAGCCGCCCTTCCTGGACCAGCAGCATGATCCCGGTGGCGATGAACTGCTTGCTGACCGAGCCGATCTTGTAGACCGTCTCGGGCGTCGCCGGTGCGCCGGTCTTCCGATCGGCGACGCCGTAGCCCGTGATCTTGGCGATCTTGCCGTCCTTCAGCACGACCAGGGAGAGGCCCGGAATGCGCTGCCGCTGCATTTCGGCCCGGACGTACTCGTCGACGCGGTCGACCGGCGCGGCTGCCACCTGCCGAGAGGCGCGCCTCGCCGCGACCAGACGAGTACGAAGGGTGTGCTCGGGCAGTCGCTCGGCGAGCGTAGCGGACTCGAGACCGGCGGCACCAAACCGCAGAGCGAGCTCGCGTCGCTCCGTCGCAGGGTCGCTGAGCGTGAAGCCCAGAAAGGTGGTCCGGCACGCCCGTCGACTGCCGATGGCTTCATAGACCCAGTCCGTCTGGGCGCGGGTGGCCGACGTCCGGTCGGGAACGCCTAGTACGCCACGGACGGCAACGGCGTCCATGCCAGGGGTGAGTGTGGCGATTCGTTCGTGCGCGAAGCGCGGATCCGGCGGCGTCGGCACGGCGAGGCCGAGCGCACAGGCCGACGTGCTCAGGGTGACCCCGCAGAGGACGACGAGTGCCAGAGGTGTGCGTCGACGTGTCATGTCGGCTCCTCGGTTAGAACTGCGGCTAATAGAGCCACACGCGCGCCCCATCGCGCAACCGAGCCCCTGTCTGGGGTGTCCGCCGCTCGACGCCGCACAGCCACTCGCGCTCCGGGCGCATCGAGTACAGCCGCAGACTCTCGGTGCGCGAGCGCTGAACCGGGCAGGCGACGCCGAGGATCTCCTGCCAGGCGGGTCGCCACAGAGATGGCCTGATGTGAATCGGATCGACGCCGTACCAGGACGGCCTGAGATGAACGAGCCGCGCGCCGTGGGTGCTGGCCAGCCGATCCAGCCCCGCGTTCACCCGCTCGGCGGTCGCGACGAGCTCGTCGAACGACAGCCGACACGAGGGAAATAGCAGCTGGCGCAACGCACGGAATCTCCATGGCTGAAGGCGACGAATGCCCTCCATCGGCAGGTCTGTGAGGACCACGTCGTCCGACACCCTGGCCAACCGCGTCAGCGCGTCGTCGACCCACGCCAGGATCTGCTCGGCCGGAAAGCCGTAGACGATGTCGTTGCCAACGTCGGTCACGAGAGCGCGAGTCGGAACGGGCGGAACGCACTCCAGCCGCTGCCACAGGCCTGACGCCAGGATCCCGGGCAAACGCCGGATCAGGAAGTGACTGGCGGTTCCGTACGAGCGCCCGTGGCCGAGCGCTGCCATGATCTCGACGTCCGGCCCCCATGCCGATCGGGCGGTCGCGACGACCGCCTGGAAGCCGCGCGTCAGGTTGCTGGCGCCGATGGCCACCACGCGAGCGATGTCGGGCGGCATCTCACGCGTCGATGACGAGAAGAGCGCTGGTCATACCGGCGATCCGAGTTTACGCTGCTTCAAACTCCAAGTGCGCCTTGGTGCGTGCCCTGGTTGCGTCAGGCAGTCCCACAGGAGGTCCCGCGTGCGTCAGTCGTCTTGCGCCGGTTTCGTTTGGCCTGGTTTCGTTTGGCCTGGTTTCGTTCGGGCCGATGTCGTTCTGGCCGCTTTCGTCCTGGCCGGTCTCGTGCTGCCACTGGTCGCCATCGCGTCGCCCGCCTCGGCGCAAGGATGGACGCCGCCCACGGATGCCCAGCGGTGTCCGTCGAAATGGGGCGCCGCCGATCGGCGCGGCTCGGCGAACCACGTCAAGCCGGCGTCGGTCCTGGCGGCGATGCAGCTGGTGAAGACCGGCCAGATCGTCGAGCTCGGTCGGGTGCTCGAGGGCACGATACCGGTCTTCGGCACGCGCCGGTTCGACCTGCACACCAAGCGGACCGTCGTCAATCCTGGGCGCAACCACCGCGGCAGCAACGAAGAGATCGTGATCTCGGAGATCGGTCACGTCGGCACGCAGTTCGATGCCTTCCCGCACCAGATGATCGGCAACAGCTTCTACAACTGCGTGCCGATCGAGGGCAGCGAGTCGCGCTTCGGGTTCGGCAAGCTGGGCGTCGAGGGCGTCGGTTCGCTGATCGCGCGCGGCGTCCTGATCGACGTCGCGGCGCTGAAGGGCGTCGCCGTCCTGCCGGACAACTACGAGATCACGCCGCAGGACCTCGAGCAGGCGCTGGCGCGGCAGAGGGTGACGTTGAAACCGGGCGACGCGATCCTGATCCACACGGGTTGGGGCACGCTGTGGAACGTCGACAACGTTCGCTACGTGAAGACGTGCCCGGGCATCGGCCTCGCCGCGGCGGAATGGCTGGCCAAGCAGGATCCGCTGCTCGTGGGGGCGGACAACTGGCCGGTCGAAGTCGGCCCGAACCCGGACCCGGATCTGTCGTTGCCGGTGCACCAGGTGATGCTGGTGGTCCACGGCATCCACATTCTCGAGAACATGAAGCTGGACACGCTCGCCGCCGAGCGCGTCCACGAGTTCGCGTTCATCGTGCAGCCGCTGAAGATCAAGGGTGGGACGGGATCGACGGTCGCGCCGATCGCCGTCCGGTAGACGAAGCCGCACCCGCAGGCGCGGAAGCGATTACGCGCCGGCGCCCTTCGGCGGGGCCCAGGGATTGTCGTCGGCCGACGGGCCGTAGGCCGAGGCGACCTTGGACTCGAGCAGCCGGAG
>JANOIR010000479.1:0-12218 GCA_031407765.1 Vicinamibacteraceae bacterium | reverse complement strand
TCTACGAGGCGCTCGAGCTGATGCGGAAGTACCGCATCTCGGGCGTGCCGATCACCGAAGGCGGCCGCAAGGAAGGACGCCTCGTCGGCATCCTCACCAACCGCGACCTCCGCTTCGAGACCAACGTCGAGCGGCCCATTTCCGACATCATGACCAGGGAGAACCTGATCACGGTGCCCGTCGGCACGACGCTCGACGAGGCGCAGGACATCCTGCACCGGCACAAGGTCGAGAAGCTCCTGGTCGTCGACCAGGACTTCCGCCTCAAGGGCCTGATCACGGTCAAGGACATCCAGAAGGCGCTGAAGTATCCCAACGCCTGCAAGGACGACCTCGGCCGCCTGCGCGTCGGCGCCGCCATCGGCGTCGCCCGCGACACGCTCGAGCGCGCCGCCGCGCTGGTCGCGGCCCACGCCGACGTGCTGGTCATCGACACCGCGCACGGCCACTCGCAGGGCGTCCTCGACATGGTCGCGCGTATCCGCCGCACTTTCCCCGACGTCGACCTGGTCGCCGGCAACGTCGCCACCGGCGACGCCACGGAGGCGCTGATCAAGCTCGGGGTCGACGCCGTCAAGGTCGGTATCGGCGCCGGATCGATCTGCACGACGCGGATCATCGCCGGCATCGGCGTGCCGATGATCTAGGCGATCGCCGAGTGCTCGCGGGCTGCCGCGCGCTCGGACATCCCGGTGATCGCCGACGGCGGCATCCGCTACTCGGGCGACATCACCAAGGCGATCGCCGTCGGCGCCAGCTCGGTGATGATCGGCAGCCTGTTCGCCGGCGTCGACGAGAGCCCGGGTGAGGTCATCCTCTATCAGGGCCGGTCGTTCAAGGAGTACCGCGGCATGGGCTCGATCGGCGCCATGCGCAAGGGCAGCCGCGATCGCTACTTCCAGGACGAGTTCGAGATCCAGGCGGGGGGCGACGGCAGCGACAAGCTGGTGCCGGAAGGCATCGAAGGCCGGGTGCCCCACAAGGGCAGCCTCTCGACGATGGTGCACCAGCTCGTCGGCGGCCTCCGCGCCGGCATGGGCTATTGCGGCTGCCCCACCGTGCGGCACCTGCAGACCCAGGCCAAGCTGATTCGCATCACGTCCGCCGGCGCCCGCGAGAGCCACGTCCACGACGTGGTCATCACCAAGGAAGCCCCGAACTACCGCGGACAGTAGGCGGCCGCTCGCTCGCCCTTCACAGCGGCGGCTCGGGCCACGGCCAGTCCTCGTCGGAGGGTCGGCGCTCGGGTTTGGCCGCGGGCGGCCGGCACACCGCGGCGCCGACGGCCCGGATCGCAGCGAGGCCGCTCGTTCCGTCCATCGCCGCCCGTCGTCCGCCCGCGGAACTGCCGGGATCGCGCAGCCGCCCGTCACGAAGCGCGAGCGGCGGCACCCGCATCGACGTGCGATAGGTGGAGCCCTTCCCGACGCGCACCAGGAACAGCAGCAGCTCCTCGTCGGTTGCCAGCGGCGGAAACCCGTCCAGCACGGTCGTCACCACGCGGCCCGCGATGGCGAGCCGGCCGCTCGGATGCAGGTAGCGCAGCCCTGCCGAGACCGGGGGCGCGATGTGCTTGCCGCGCACGGCCTGGGCGACGACCACGTCATGGGCGGTGAGCACCCATCGCCCGTTGGGGTGCGCGAACGGCGACGCGTGTACGAGGCGGCCGACCACGATGAGATCGGCGTCGCAGGTCGCCTCGAGGAGCTGCCGGCGCGCCTCCCGGGCGCCGAGCGCGACATCAGCCGGCTGCCGGCGGGGCGGCGGCCACGGACCGGCGAGCCACCGCTCGGCGTCGCCCCGCTCGAGCTTCGGCAGGCGACGGGTCTCGCGGAGGATGCGATAGGCCTTGGCATCACCGCGTTGGATTGCCGGGCTCTCGCCGATCGCCACCGTCGGCAGGAGGCCGAGCAGGAGGGCGACGAGGAGGCGCGTGCAGGGCGCCGTCATCGTCCGGCGACAGGGGCCGCGTGCGCCTTGGCCTCGGCGTCGACGTCGGCTTGCCAGGCGCCGAGCACCGCCTGCAGCCGGCTCGCGACGTCGGGGTGCCGGGCGATCACGTCGGTGCGCTCGCCGATGTCGGCCGCGAGGTCGAACAGCAGCGGACGCCCCTGGTCCACCATCAGCTTCCAGCGTCCGCTGCGGACCGCCTGTTGCTGGCGCGCTCCGCTGACGCGCCAGAACAGCGTGCGCTCCACGTCGGGCGCGCGTCCGGCGAGGATGGGCAGGAGGTCGATCCCGTCGAGCGTCGTCCCGGCCGGCACCTTGGCGCCCGCGGCGGCCACGATGGTCGCGGTCAGGTCCATCGTCATGCCCACCTGCCGGGAGACGCGGCCCGCCGGGACGCGTCCGGGCCAGCGCACGATCGCTGGCACACGGATGCCACCCTCCCACACCGACGCCTTGCGATGGAAGAGCGGTCCACCATGGGACAGCCATTCCCCACCGTTGTCGTTGGTGAAGATCACGAGGGTGTTCCGTCGCAGGCCGAGCCGGTCCAACGTCGCCAGGATGCGACCCACGCCGACGTCGACCCGCTCGACCATGGTCACGTAGTCGGCGCGGGTGCTGGTGTCATGGTCGAACGGCTGCAAGTGTCGGCCGCGGTCGCGGGCCGTGGTCGGCTGATCCGGTCGCTGGTACGGCCAGTGGGGTGCGTTGTAGGCGACGTCGAGGAAGAACGGCCGGGCGCGGTGCTGCTCGATGGTCCGGACGGTTCGATCGGTGATGAGGTCGGTCATGTAGCCGGCGACCTCGACCGGCTTGTCGTTCTCGAACAGATCGGCCTGCACCGGCGCGTCGGCACCTGCCGTGTGCTGGTAGTAGTCGATGAAGCCGCTCTTGAAGCCGAAGAACTCGTCGAAGCCATGCGCGTTCGGGCTGTACTCCGCCTTCCACCCGAGATGCCACTTCCCGATCAGCGCGGTGTGGTAACCCGCGCCCTTCAGGAGCCGCGGCAGTGACCCGTCTGCCGGCGGCAGCCCTCGTTCTGCGTCCTCCTTCGGCCGGACGCCCAGCGGCGCTTCGAGCGCATACCGCTGCTGATACCGGCCGCTGATCAGCCCGACCCGTGTCGGCGTACAGGTCGCGCCGTTGGCGTAGAAGTCGGTCAATCGGACGCCGTCCCGGGCCAGCCGATCGATGTTCGGGGTCTTGATGTCCGGCGCGCCGTAGACGCCGAAGTCGCCGTAGCCAGCGTCGTCGGTCATGATCAGGACGACGTTCGGCCGCTCCGCCCCCGTCGGTTGCGCCGGCACGGTGGCCGAGGCCCCGGCGAGCGCGAGTACCAATCCAGCCGCGCCTATCGCGATGCCGTTCCTCATGGCCGGGTCTCCTCGCCTCCAGCGTTCGTCACGATGAGCCGCCGTTCGCTCTCGCCAGCGTGCTCGAGCGTCACGCGGATCGCGCCGTCGTCGGCGCGGGGCATCCGCTCCGCCCATTCGTTCGCGAGGACGCCGTCCTCGGCCAGCGCATCGAGGCCGAGATCGTCGACGTCGCCTGGGGCCAGCCGATAGAGGTCGACGTGATACAGCGGCAGGCGCCCGCAGCGGTACTCCTGGACCAGCGTGAACGTAGGGCTGCTCACCTCGTCCGGGTCGATGCCGAGGCCCGCCGCCAGTCCGCGCACGAACGCGGTCTTGCCGGCGCCCAGCTCGCCGTAGAGGAGCACCTGCGCGCCGGGCCCGAGCCGCGACGCCAGATCCGCGCCGACCGCTTCCGTCTCGGCGTCCGAGCGCGACAGGATGACGCTGTCAGTCACGCTCATCATCGGCGTCTTCGCCCGCGATCTGCCGCCAGGCGGCGCCCAGGAAGCGCAGTATGTCGCCGGCGACCAGCGCCGGCGCCCCGACCGAGGCCGCGGCCAAGTCGCCCGCCTTGCCGTGCAGGTAGACGCCGACCCGCGTCGCCGCCTCCGGGTCGAGCAGCTGCGCCAGCCACGCAGCGATGACGCCCGTGAGCACGTCGCCGGTGCCGCCGGTGGCCATCCCCGGGTTGCCGGTGCGGTTGATTGCGGTGCGCCCTTCCGGCGACACGACCAGCGTGCGGTGGCCCTTCAGCACGACGTGGACGCCGTGCGACGTCGCGAACGCGTGCGCCGTCTCGAGCCGTGACTTCTGGACCTCCGCCGTCGATATTCCGGCGAGGCGCGCCATCTCGCCGGGGTGCGGCGTGATGATCACGTCGAGCCCGTCGCGCGCCCGCAGCCGGCCCGGATCCCGGGCACAGACCGTGAGGGCATCGGCGTCGAGCAGCAGGGGCGCGCCGCTGCGCTCGAGCAGGCCGAACACCAGCTCGCGGATGTCGTCGCCGGTGCCGAGCCCGGGGCCGACCGCGACGACGTCGGCGGTGACTTCGAGGATCGTCTCGAGCGCCGCCTCGACGTCCAGCCGTCCGTCGACTTCGGCGAGCGGCAGCGTCATCAGCTCGGCCCCCATCGAGGCGATGATCGGCACGACCGACTCTGGCGCGGCGACCGTGACCAGCCCGGCGCCCGAACGCAGCGCCGCCATCCCGGCCAGGTAGGCCGCCCCCGTCCGGCCGAGCGAGCCGGCCACGATCAGGACGCGGCCATAGTCGCCCTTGTGGGTGTCCGACTCGCGCGGCTCGAGCGAGCCGGCAACCGCGTCGCGTGTGATCACGTCGATGCGCGGCCCGTCGAGCGCCTCCACCACTTCGGTGGGAATCCCGATCTCGACGGTGATGACGTCGCCGCACAGCGCCTCGGCCGGCGGCAGCACGTGGGGCAGCTTGGGCGCCGCGAACGTCACGGTGAGATCCGCTTCGATGGCCGGGCCGATGATGTCCGCCGTGCTGCCGGACAAGCCGCTCGGCAGGTCGATGGCGACGACCGGCAGCGTCGTCGCGTTGATGTCGCGCACGATCGTCTCGAAGAGGCCGGTCAGCGGCCGCGACAGGCCGATGCCGAACAGCGCGTCGATCAGCAGGTCGCAGGCCGACACGTCCGAGGCGTGCAGCTCCCACTCCTGCTCGTTGCCGATTTCGACGATGGTGTGGCCGAGGCGGCCGAGGATGTCGAGGTTGATGCGGGCATCGCCGGAGACGTCGGCGGCGCGCCCGACCACGAAGACGGCGACGTCGTGTCCGGCCTGCAGCAGCGTACGCGCCACCACGAAGCCGTCGCCGCCGTTGTTGCCCGGGCCGCAGAGGACAGCGATCCGGCTGGCGGCCAGATCTTCGACGCGCTCGTCGAGCGTGGCGACGACCTGGCGCCCGGCGCACTCCATCAGGACGAGCGAGCGGATCCCGATCTCGTCGATGGTGATGCGATCGGCTTCACGCATCTGGGCCGCATTGAGCACTCGCATGGCGCTCCGCATCCTACCCCACTCCCGGTTGCCCCGCGGGGGGACAATGGGGTGCCGCGGGCAAGCCCGTGCAGCCCGGCGATTGCGGCACCGGCGGGCGACACGCTACGATCGTCGGCGATGCCCACCATGGTGAACATCGACGGCCGGATCGCCAGCGAGCGCGACGCCGTCGTCTCGGTCTTCGATCACGGGTTCCTGTTCGGCGAAGGCGTCTACGAGGTCCTGCGGACCTACCGGCAGCAGCCGTTCCTCTATGAACCGCACATGCGGCGCCTGCGGGCATCGGCCGGGCGCATCGCCTTGCCGATCCCGACGACCGACGCCGAGATCCACGAGCGGATCACCGCGACCATCGCCGCCGCGGCACTGCCGGGCGAAGCCTACATCCGCCTGCTCGTGACCCGCGGCGTCGGCGAGATCGGCTACGACCCGGCGCTCTGCCCGGCGCCGACCATCGTCGTCATCGTCAAACCGCACGTCGAGCTGTCGCGCGAGGCCTACAGCGACGGCGTGACGATCGCGCTCGTCTCGGTCGTGCGCAATCATCCCGAGACGGTCAACCCGCTGATCAAGTCGAACAACCTGCTGAACAACGCGCTGGCGATGCAGGAGGCCTACCGGCGCGGCGCCGCCGAGGCCCTGATGAAGAATCATCGCGGCGAGCTGGCCGAGTGCGCGATGTCGAACATCTTCCTGGTGGCGAAGGGCGAGCTGCGGACGCCGCCGACGACCGCCGGCATCCTGGCTGGCGTCACGCGCGCGTTCGTCCTCGATCTGGCGACGAAGGCCGGCATCCCGACGCGCGAGGACGTCCTGCGCGAAGAAGACCTGGCGTCCGCCGACGAGGTCTTCTTCACCAGCACGACGCGCGAGATCGTCCCCGTCACGCGGGTCGACGACCGCGTCATCGGCAGCGGCATGCCCGGTCCGGTGACGACCGAGCTGCGGACCCTGTTCAAGGCGTCGATCCACGCCGACTGACGCGCGTCAGGCTCGGCCGACCAGGCGTGCGAGCAGGCCCGCGCGCGTCCGCCCGGCGGCGCACCAGCCGCTCAGCTCCGCGTGCCACGTCTTGCCGCGGTCGTCGTCGATCTCGACGCGGATGACGAAGGGCGATTCCGTTCGCCCAGTAGCGCCCTCGACTGCCCGCTCGATCGCCAGGTCGAACGTCACGTCCATGCGGGCCGCCCGCACGAACTGCATGTCGCTGTGGTGACCGGCCACGAGATCGGGAAAATCCTCGGCGTAGCGGGTCAACGCCCGGGCAAGGGCTTCGTGACGAGCGCTTCCGGCCTCGCCTCCCCCGCCAGCCGTTACTCGAGACGCGTGGGGCGCATTCTGCCACAGCCGAGCCGGCGCCGTCGATTGATGGGGCGGCTGCAGTCAGCTGCCGGCGCCGCGAGTGTCCTGGGGCCGGGAGTCTAGCCCGCCGCCTTCGTCGCCGCCGGCGCCGTGAGGTCGGCGCCGAGCTGTCGATACATGTTCAAGAAGTCGAAGCAGTTCCAGGCTTCCACCACCTGCTCGCCGGAGATCTGGCACATGGCGAAGCCGTAGAAATCGACCGGCAGGCTGGTGGGCGGCCGGTCCAGGCCCTGACCAGTGTGGGTGCCCCTCACGCGGCAATGCGCGACCGCCAGTCCCCCCTGGGCGACGACGTGGAGCAGCTCGACGTTGATGTCGGGAAACGCCGACCGGAACGCCCGATAGAACGGGCTGAATTCCTGTGGGCCCCGGATCGCCCGGCCATCCGGGGTGGGCAGCCCGTGGATGCGTGCATCCGCCGGGAGCAGACGCGTGATGGTCGCTTCGTCGCCGCGGTTCCAGACGCCGTCGAACCAGTCGCGAAGAACCGACTCCGGTGTGACTGACATGGCTGCGCTCGCTTGGTGCCAGAGGGGGGCTGGTGCCATCTGTATAGCACGCCACGGCTGACCTTGCCATCGCGGGCGATCCAGCCAGGGGCTGTTCAGGGCTCAGCGCGATCCGAGGGATCGCGGACAGACGCCGGCACGGGCCACGCCACGATGCCCTCGCGGCCGTGGATGTTGATCACGAGCTCGACGTCGGTCACCCGTGGACCGAAGAGCGCCGCCCGATCGGCGGGAGTCAGGCTGAACGACACCCAGAACGCATCGTAGGCGTAGTCGCGCCTGAACAGGCCGCCCAGCGCCCGGAGGTCGCGAAGCTTCTGGGTCACTACGCCGCGGCCGCCGCGGCCTCCGCGATCAGTTGCTGCGTCTGTGCGGCCGACAGACGCTCGTCAAAGTTGAACGCCGCGGGCCGTCGCCCGGATCACGTCCGGCGTCAACCACGTGGCGCGTAGCTTGTAGCTGATGGCACGGTCGGTCTTGAGGCCGCGGAACGACATGCGGTTGCCGACGCTGTCGGTGCGCCGGATGTTGGCGACGATGTCCGTCGCATCACGACGCGACCACGTGAGGAACGCGTCGTCGGCCCCCTGGCCGATCGCCGCGGCTCCCCCGCTCACCAGCGCGGCGAGGACCATGGGTGCCCGCCATCGTCCAGGCACGGTCGGGAACGCCAGGGCGGGCATTGGTCGTCGGCCTACTCGTACTCGCTCATCGGCGGGCAGGCGCAGACCAGCTGCCGATCGCCGCGCGCGTTGTCGATGCGGGCGACGCTCGGCCACACCTTCCGCGCCCGGACGAACGGCAGCGGGAAGGCGGCCTGCTGCCGGCTGTAAGGGTGCGTCCAGGTGTCGGCCGTCACCGCGTCGGCCGTGTGTGGCGCGTGCTTGAGGACGTTGTCCTGCCTGTCGGCGCTGCCGTCGATCACCGCCTGGATCTCGGCGCGAATGGCGATCAGCGCCTCGCAGAAGCGATCGAGCTCGGCTTTCGGCTCGCTCTCGGTCGGCTCGATCATCAGCGTGCCGGCGACCGGGAACGACACCGTCGGCGCGTGGAAGCCGTAGTCCATCAGCCGCTTGGCGACGTCGGTCTCGTCGATGCCCGAGGCCGCCTTGAGCGGGCGCAGGTCGACGATCATCTCGTGCGCGACGCGGCCGGTGGTGCGGGTGTAGAGGATCGGGAAGTGCGGCTCGAGCCGCGCCTTCACGTAGTTGGCGTTGAGGATCGCGATCGCGGTGGCGTCGCGCAGGCCGTCGCAGCCCAGCATCGAGATGTAGCCGTAGGAGATCGCCAGGATCGAGGCGCTGCCCCACGGCGCCGCCGAGACCGCGTGGATCGCCTTGACGCCGCCGGTCTTCACCACCGGGTGGCCCGGCAGGTACGGCGCCAGGTGGGCGGCGACGCAGATCGGGCCCATGCCGGGGCCGCCGCCCCCGTGCGGGATGGCGAACGTCTTGTGCAGGTTGATGTGGCAGACGTCGGCGCCGATGAGCGCCGGGCTGGTCAGCCCGACCTGCGCGTTCATGTTGGCGCCGTCCATGTACACCTGGCCGCCGTGCAGGTGCACGATGTGGCAGATGTCCTGGATGGCGTCCTCGAAGACGCCATGCGTCGAGGGATAGGTGACGAGCAGCGCCGCCAGCCGATCGGCGTGCTGCCGCGCCTTCCTCTCGAGGTCGGTGACGTCGATGTTGCCCTTGTCGTCGCAGGCGACGACGACGACCTGCATTCCCGCCATCGCCGCCGAGGCCGGGTTGGTGCCGTGCGCCGACTGCGGGATCAGCGCGATGTCGCGGCGGCTGTCGCCGCGATCGCGGTGCCAGGCCTGGATGACGAGCAGGCCGGCCAGTTCGCCCTGCGCACCGGAGTTCGGCTGCAGCGAGACGCCGGGGAGGCCGGTGATCACGCCGAGCGCGCTCTCGAGCTCGCCGAACAGCTGGTGATAGCCGGCCGCCTGCGCCGTCGGCACGAACGGGTGGATCCGCGCCAGCTCGGGCCACGACAGCGGCAGCATCTCGGCCGCCGCGTTCAACTTCATGGTGCACGAGCCGAGCGGGATCATCGACGTGTCGAGACCGATGTCCTTGCGCTCGAGGCCGCGGATGTAGCGCATCAGCGCCGACTCGGACCGATGCGTGTGGAAGACCGGGTGGGTCAGGAACGCGGACGTGCGGACCAGCGCCGGCGGCAGCTTGAGATCGGCCGCGGCGCCCGTGGACGTCGTCGGCAAGGCGACGCCCTCGTCGGTGGACGATCGCACCGACGACCGGAACACCTGGACGATCGCGTCCAGGTCGCGCGCTTCGACGGTCTCATCGAGCGCAATGCCGACGCGCGTGCCGTCATAGCGGAAGTTGAGGCGCGCCGCTTCCGCCGCCTGCCGGATGCGCGCGACCGCCGCGGCATGGCCGACATCCACGCTCAGCGTGTCGAAGTAGGCCGCGTTGCGTTGGGTCGTCCCGAGCAGGGCGAGCCGGGCCTCGAGCGCGACCGCCTGACCGTGGACGCGGCGGGCGATCGCCGCCAGGCCGTCCGGGCCGTGGTGCACGGCGTAGAAGGCCGCGATGTTGGCCAGCAGCGCCTGTGCCGTGCAGATGTTCGAGGTCGCCTTCTCGCGGCGGATGTGCTGCTCGCGCGTCTGGATCGCCATGCGGTAGGCGGTCTTGCCGTGCGCGTCGACCGAGACGCCGATCAGGCGTCCCGGCATCTGCCGGACGAAGGCGTCGCGCGTGGCGAAGAAGGCCGCGTGCGGGCCGCCGTAGCCGAGCGGCACCCCGAAGCGCTGGGCGCTGCCGACGACGACGTCGGCGCCCATCTCACCCGGCGGCGTGACGAGCGCGGCGCTCAGCAGATCGGTGGCGACGACGGCGAGCGACGTGGCGGCGTGGACGCGGGCGATGATCGGCGTCAGATCGCGCACCAGGCCGTTGGTGTCCGGCGTCTGCAAGAGCACGCCGAAGACATCCGGACCGATCTCGGCGCTGGCGACGTCGACGATGCGCAGCTCGAGGCCGAGCGGCTCGGCGCGTGCCGCGAGGAGCTCCAGTGTCTGCGGGAACGCGGTGCGATCGGCGAGGAACACCCGCGCGTCCTTGCGCGGGCAGACGCGGTGCGCCAGCGCCATGCCCTCGGCCGCGGCGGTGGCTTCGTCGAGGAGCGACGCGTTGGCGACGTCCATCGCGGTGAGGTCCTTCACCGCGGTCTGGAAGTTGAGGAGCGACTCGAGGCGGCCCTGGGCGATCTCGGCCTGGTATGGCGTGTAGGGCGTGTACCAGCCCGGATTCTCGAAGACGTTGCGGAGGATCACGGCCGGCGTGATCGTGTCGTAGTAGCCGAGACCGATGAACGAGCGGCAGACCTGGTTCTTCGACGCCACCGTCCACAGCCGTGCGAGGTAGTCGTGCTCGCGCTCGGCCGGCGGCAGCGGCAGCGGGTCGCGGCGGCGGATGGCCGGCGGGATGGCCTGGTCGAGGAGCGCCTCGACCGATGGCGCGCCGACGACCGCGAGCATCTCGGCCTGTTCGGCCGGGCTGGGGCCGATGTGCCGGGCGGCAAAGCCCGGCTCGCGGCCCGGTTCACGGGCCGAGGTGGCGTTGGCCGGCGCGTGCAGCAGTTCCGCCATCAGCCGACGAGCGCCCCGTAGGCGGTGGCGTCGAGCAGCGCGCCGAGCTCACCGGCGTCCGACGGCTTGATCTTGATGATCCAGGCGCCGTGCGGATCCTTGTTGACCGATTCGGGCGACGTGCTGAGCGCGTCGTTGACCGCGACGACCTCGCCCGACACCGGCGCATACAGCTCGGAGACGGCCTTCACCGACTCGATCGTGCCGAAGACCTCGCCCTGCTTGACCGTGCGGCCGACCGCGGGCAGCTCGACGAACACGACGTCGCCCAGCTGCGCCTGGGCGTAGTTGGTGATACCGATGACGGCCGCGCCGTCGCCGGCGCGGACCCACTCGTGGTCCTTGGTGTACTTGAGATCCGCCGGATACATCTGGGTCTCCTACGTCATGCGCTTGTAGAACGGCAGCGGCACGACCTTGGCCGCGACACGCCGTCCACGAATGTCGATCTCGAGGGCCTGGCCAGGCTGCGAGGCCGCGGCCGGCACGTAGGCCAGGCCAATGGCCTTCTTGAGGAACGGCGTCTGCGTGCCGCTCGTGACCTTGCCGGCCTCGACGCCGTCGATGATGACCGGGCAGCCGGCGCGGGCGATGCCGCGATCGACCATCTCGAAGCCGACGATGCGCCTCGTGACGCCCGCCGCCTTCTGCGCCTCGAGCGCCGCCTTCCCCACGAAATCGCCCTTCTTGAGCTTCACCAGCCAGCCGAGGTTGGCCTCGAGCGGCGTGACGGTGTCGTCGATGTCGTTGCCGTAGAGCGCCATGCCCATCTCGAGACGCAGCGAGTCGCGCGCGCCCAGGCCGGCCGGCGTCACTCGGCCGTCGGCCGTCAACGCCTTCCAGATCGTCGTGGCGTGTGCGTTCGGGAAGTACAGCTCGAACCCGTCTTCGCCCGTGTAGCCGGTGCGCGACAGCACCACGTTAGGCACGCCGGCCACCGACCCGGTGGCGAAGTGGTAGTACTTCATGGGCTCGAGATCCACTTCGGTGAACGGCTGCAGGATCTGCTGCGCCATGGGACCCTGCAGGGCGAGGAGCGCCGTCTCGTCGCTCGCGTCGGTTATGGCGCAATCAAAGCCTGACGCTTCGGGCGAGATGTGCGCCAAGTCCCTGGCCGCATTCGACGCGTTCACGACCATCATCACCTGGTCGGCAAACCGGTAAACCAGACAATCGTCGACGAAGGTGCCGCGATCGTTCAGCAGCGCCGAGTACTGCACCTGCCCGACTTCCAGCGCGGCGGCATTGTTGGTGGTGACACGGTTGACGAAGTCGATCGCCCCCGGTCCCTTCACCAGGAACTCCCCCATGTGCGACACGTCGAACAACCCGGCGCGCTCGCGCACCGCTTTGTGCTCGGCCGTGATGCCGCTCGGGTACTGCACCGGCATCTCGTAG
>JANOIR010000450.1:0-20237 GCA_031407765.1 Vicinamibacteraceae bacterium | reverse complement strand
GCCGGCTTCTCGATGGGCGAAGCCGATCTGCTGCGCAAGGCCATGGGCAAGAAGGACCCCAAGGTCATGGCCAAGATGCGCGAGCGCTTCGAGAACGGCTCGGTCGAGCTCGGGCTGCAGGCGAAGAAGGCCACCAAGATCTTCGATCTGATGGAGTACTTCGCCGGCTACGGCTTCAACAAGTCGCACTCGACGACCTATGCGCTGCTGGCCTACCAGACCGCCTACCTGAAGGCCAACCACCCGCACCACTTCATGGCGGCGCTGCTGACCATCGAGTCGCAGAACACCGACAAGCTGGCTTTCTACCTGGCCGAGTGCCGCGACATGGGCGTCACGGTGCTCGCGCCGGACGTCAACGTCAGCGATCTCCAGTTCACGGTGGAAGGCGTTGCTGGTCTCACCGGGGGTCGCGGCGTCCGCTTCGGCCTCGCCGCGATCAAGAACGTCGGCGAGGGCGCCATCCTGTCGATGCTGGCGTCGCGCAAGGCCAACGGGGCGATCCGCGCGCTCGAGTCCTTCTGCGAGTTCGTCGACCTGCGCCTGGTGAACAAGCGCGTCGTCGAGAGCCTGGTCAAGGCCGGGGCGCTCGATTCGCTCCATGCCTCGGACGTGAACTGGGCCACGCAGCCCACCACAGCGCGCCGGGCCCGGCTCTACGCGGCGATCGATCGCGCGCTCGACCAGGGCAGCCGCCGCCAGGTCGACCGCGAGCAGGGCCAGTCGCGCCTCTTCGGCGGCGACGCCGGGGACGCCGACGATGTCCTGCCGGCGCTGGCAGCCGCACCGCCGTGGTCGGAAGAGGAGATGCTGCGCGGCGAGAAAGAAGCGCTCGGTCTCTACTTGAGCGGTCACCCGCTCGAGCGCCATGCCGAGGCCCTCAAGGCGGCCGGCGCCCACACGAGCGCCACGCTGCCGACCATCCAGAGCGGGGCCGACGGCACCATGGCTGGCATCGTCTCGGGCTGCCGCATCGTCAAGACGCGCAAGGGCGATCGCATGGCGGTCTTCATGCTCGAGGACCAGACCGGCAGCGTCGAAGTCGTGGTCTATCCCGAGCCGTACAAGCAGTTCGCGTCGTTCATCGAGAACGACCGCATGGTGGTGGTCAGTGGCCGCGTTGAGGTCGACGAGGAGCGGGCGAAGATGCGGGCCACGGAGGTCAAGGACCTCAAGACGGTGACCGAGCGGTTCGTCAAGGAAGTGTGCGTCTCGATGCAGGCGCCGCCGCACGGCCACGACACCTTCCGGGCGCTGGCCGACGTCTTCCTGCGCCATCGCGGCGACAAGCGCGTCCAGTTCGAGCTGCGGGTCCGGCGCGAGGCGGCCGGGTCGCTGCTGGTCAAGGCCGAGGTGCCGCAGTTGAGGGTCCGGCCGTCCGACGACCTGGTGCTCGCCGTCGAGCGCATCTGCGGGCAAGGATCGGTGGTGCTGCGGTAGCGCGGAGAGACGATGCCAGAAACCCTCGAATTCGAAGAGCCGATCGCGATCCTGAACAAGGAGATCGAGGCGCTCGGGATGCTGCCGCAGACCGACGTCCGCGACGGCGAGATCGAAGGCCTGCGCCGCCGCATCGATCAGATCCGGGGCGAGATCTACCAGCGCCTGACGCCGTGGCAGCGCGTACTGGTGGCGCGCCATCCCGAGCGGCCGTATCTGCTCGACTACGTGGAGCGGCTGTTCACCGAGTTCGTCGAGCTCCACGGCGATCGGCGTTTTGCCGATGACGGCGCCATCGTCTGCGGCTTCGCGCGCTACCACGGCACGCCGGTCATGGTCTGCGGCCACCAGAAGGGCCGCGACATGAAGCAGAAGGTGCAGCGCAACTTCGGCTATGCCCGCCCGGAGGGCTACCGCAAGGCGCTGCGTGCGATGCAGATGGCCGACAAGTTCGGCCGTCCGATCATCGTCTTCGTCGACACGCCGGCGGCCTACCCGGGCGTCGAGTCCGAGGAGCGCGGCATCGCCGAAGCCATCGCCCTGAACCTGCGCGAGATGGCGATCCTGAGCGTGCCGATCATCGTCATCATCACCGGCGAAGGCGGCAGCGGCGGCGCCCTCGGCCTGGCCATCGGCGATCGTGTGCTGATCCAACAGTTCGCCGTCTACAGCGTGATTCCGCCCGGAGGCTGCGCCGCCATCCTCTGGCGCGACTCCAGCCGGAAGGTGGAGGCGGCCGAGGCGCTGAAGATCACCGCGCCCGATCTGATCGCCCGCAAGGTCGTCGACGGCGTGGTGCCGGAGCCGCTCGGCGGCGCGCACCAGAATCCCGACGAGGCGGCGCGGGCGGTCGACGAGGCCGTCCGGGCGGCGCTGGCGGAGGTCGCGGCGCTCGACACCGCGACCCGCCTGCAGACCCGTTACGACCGCTTCCGGCGGCTCGGCGGGATCGGCGACGGCATCGTCGATACGGCCGCAGCGCCGCCGGTTCCGCCTACGGCCCGCCCCGTCCCCGCACCCGCGCGGCAGGAGCGTTAAGTGTTCCGAGTCAGACACTAATGTCCGTACGACCCCGACGCTGGGAACCGGCCCGCTGGGCGGAGCCCGCCGCGCGAGCAGCCGTGGAGCCCTGCGACCGCGAGGCGCACATCGCCGGTCTCGCGGCGGCGCTCGCCGTGCCGCCGGTCGTCGCCCGTCTCCTGTGCCAGCGCGGCATCGACACGCCCGAAGCCGCGGCGCGCTTCCTGGCACCGTCGGTCGATCACCTCCACGATCCCTTCCTCCTGACCGACCTCGCCCCGGCGGTCGATCGCCTGCTCGCCGCGGTCGCGCGCAAGGAGCGCATCGCCATCCACGGCGATTACGACGTCGACGGCGTCACCTCGACGGTGATCCTGCGCCGGATGCTGGAACTGCTCGGCGGCGACGTCACGCACTTCCTGCCCGAGCGGCTGCGCGACGGCTACGGTCTGCAGCCAGCCAACGTCGATCGCCTGCACGCCGCCGGCGCCCGCGTCATCGTCTCGGTCGACTGTGGCATCCGCAGCGGCGTCGCCGCCGATCGCGCCCGCGAGCTGGGGATCGACCTGATCATCAGCGACCACCACGAGCCCGAGGCGACGCTGCCGCGCGCCCTCGCCGTGATCAACCCCAAGCGCCGCGACTGCGCCTATCCCGACAAGCACCTGGCCGGCGTCGGCGTGGCCCTCAAGATCGTCCACGGCCTGTGCCTGAAGAGCGGGCGCGAGAAGTGGCTGCCGTCGTTCCTCAAGATTGCCGCGATCGGAACCATCGCCGACGTCGTGCCGCTGGTCGGCGAGAATCGCGTCATCGCGCGCCTGGGCCTCGAGCGCCTGTCCAAGGATCGGCACACGGTCGGGCTGCGGGCGCTCCTCGACGGATCCGGGCTCACCGGGAAGGCCCTCGACAGCTTCCACATCGGGTTCCTGCTGGCGCCGCGCATCAACGCCGCCGGCCGGATGGCCTCGCCCGACATCGCGGCACGGCTGCTGCTCGCCTCTGACGAGGGCGCCTGGGACGAGGCACGCGCGCTCGCTGAACAGCTCAACGTCGAGAACACGAAGCGCCAGGAGGAAGAGGCGTCGATCGTCGCCGAGGCCCGCAAGCTGGTCGAGACCGATCCCGACGTCGGCGCCCACAACGTCATCGTCGTGGCGGGGGAGGGCTGGCATCGCGGCGTGATCGGCATCGTCGCCTCGAAGCTCGTCGACCACTTCCACAAACCGGCCATCGTGCTGTCGATCGACGGCGACGACGTCCAGGGCTCGTGCCGGAGCATCTCGGCGTTCGACATGCTGGGTGCCCTCGAAGGCTGCGCCGACCTGCTCGGCCGCTACGGCGGACACCGCCAGGCGGCCGGCCTGTCGCTCGACCGTGGCCGGCTGGCCGACTTCCGGACCCGCGTCACCGGCATTGCCAACGCCCGTTTGGAGCCGGATGACCTGGTGCCGCGCCTGCGCCTGGACGCGGTGCTGTCCCTGCCGGCGCTGGTCGCGGAAGTCGTTGCCGGGGTGGAGGCACTGGCCCCGTTCGGCCTGGCCAACCCGCGGCCGGTGTTCGAGGCGCGCGATGTCGAGGTGGTCAGCGGCCCGCACGTGCTGAAGGATCGACACCTGAGCCTGCACGTGAAACAGGGGGGCCGGGTGTTCCGGGCCATGGCTTGGCGCAGCGCCGAGCGGGCGGCGTTCATCACCGAGCATCGCCAGGCGCTGGCCCTGGCCTACTCGATCGACCGCAACACGTGGCGCGGCGAAAGCACGGTAGAATTGCACGTGGCCGACTTGCAGCCAGGCACCTCGATCGTGCCTCTGGCGGCCGCCGCGGTCGAGTCCGCGTCGTGACGCCCTGCCCGAACCGGCTGGCAGCGCGAACGGCCGCGCTGCCGGGCCCGGCTGAACAGCAGCGCGAGTCCAACGGCCGCCAGCGACGCCGCTGGATGCGGCGTCGCAGATAAACACTGGCATGCGTTGGCAACGGATTCTCAGGCCCGCACTCGGCCTGTTCGCCCTGGCCTTTGCCATCTGGGTGGGGGTGTCGATTCGCAAGCCGCAGCGGACCACGCCACCCTCGGCGACGATCGGCAAGGACGTGCTGGCCCGGAGCACGAAGGGCCAGACCTTCCTGATCAAGGGGGCCGCCCAGGACATCTCGATCGCCTACGAGGAGTTGATCAACTACACCTCCGGCCAGTCGAAGTTCACCAAGGCGCACATCAAGGTGATGGGCCGTGCCGGCCGCGACTTCGAAGTCCTCGCCAACGAGGCGGAAAGCGCGGCCAACAACACGCAGATCGACCTGCGCGGCAACGTCGTCATTACGACCAGCGACGGCCTCAAGGTCGAGACCGAAACGGCTACCTACACGGAGAGCGATGGCGTGACCCGGGCGCCGGGCCCGGTGCGCTTCAGCCGCGCGCGCATGACCGGGTCGAGCGTCGGCGCCAGCTACGATCGCCTCCGCGACGTGCTGTGGATGCTGGACCAGGCCCACATCACCGTCGCGCCAGATGACAAAGGGGCGGGCGGCGCCGACGTCACCGCCGGTGCCGCCGGCTACGCGAAACGCGATCGCTACCTGCGCTTCGAGCGCGGCGTGAAGATGCGGCGGGGCACCCAGGTGATGTCGGCCGAGGGCGCCCTGGTCACGCTCGAGGCCGCGGCCGACGTGGTCGATCAGATCGAGCTGCGCGGCTCGTCGCAGGTCTCCGGCGTCGGCGCGGGTGCCAACGGTCTCGAGGCGATGCAATCGCGCGACATGAATCTCGGCGTCGCCGACGATGGCGAGACGCTGCAGCAGGCGACCCTGCTCGGCAACGCCGTGCTGCGTGTCGCCGGCGGCCCCAACGCCCCGGCGCAGCAGCTCACCGGCGCGGCGCTCGACGTCGAGATCGCCCCCGACGGCCAGTCGGTGCAGGGGCTGACGGCGCAGGACGAAGTCCAGCTCGATCTCCCGCCGGCGAGTCCCGGGGCGCCGACGCGGCGGATCCGCTCGCGCTCGCTCGACGCCGACGGCGAGCCGGGCGTTCCGGGTCTGCGCACCGCGCGCTTCTCGGGCGACGTCGAGTTCCGCGAGACGGTGCCGGCCGCGAAGGACAAGCCGGCGGTCGAGCGCGTCGTGCGCGCGCCGCACCTCGAGACCAAGCTGCAGTCCGGCCTCGGCACGATCGATCGCGCCACCTTCACCGAGGGTGTGTCGATCAAGGACGGCACCCGCACCGCGCAGGGCCCGACGATGATCTACGACGTCGCGCAGGGCAACATCGCGCTGTCGTCGCCGGCCGGCGCCGCCGGGTTCGTCCAGGTCAGCGACGAGCGCATCAACATCGAAGCGGGCGCCCTCGAGTGGACCCTCGACGGCACGCGGATGGTGGCGGAGACCAAGGTGAAGAGCGTGCTGAAGCCGGGGGGCGGACCGGCGAGCGCGGGCAAGGCCGTCAAGCGGCCGTCGATGCTGACCGCCGATCAACCGATCAACGTGACCTCGGCGCAGATGACCTACAACCAGCAGACCGGTCACGCCGAGTACACGGGCGACGCCCAGCTGTGGCAGGGGGCGACGTCGATCCGCGCCAAGACCATCACGCTCGACGAGGCGACCGGCAACCTGACCGCCAAGGACGCGGTGCGCTCGGTGATGCGGGTCGAGGCCAAGAGCAGCTCCAAGTCGGAGGCGGCGGCCAAGGCCGCGGCGGCGGCCGGACCGGCGGCGACGACCCCTCCATCAACGCCGACGCCGCCGGCGGCCACCGCCCCTGCGGCAACGCCCTCGGCCACACCACCGACCACGCCCGCGACCGGAGCGAAGGCGGCCACACCCGCGGTCAAGACCGAAGCGGCCGGCGCCGAGGGCAAGCCCGGCGTCATCGTCAGCAACACGATTGCCACCGCCAACGAGCTGGTCTACGACGACGCCGAGCGGCGCGCCCGCTACACCGGCACCGCGCGCATGGTCGGCGAGCAGGGCGACCTGCGCGGCGAGCGACTCGAGCTCTACTTCGACGAGTCGGGCCGCGGCTTGTCGCGCCTCGAAGCCTTCGACGCGGTGCGCTTCCAGCTGAAGGCCCGTCCGGGCGGCGGACCACGCTGGGGCAACGGCGTCCGCCTGACCTACTTCGCCGAAGACGAGCGCTACGTGCTGAGCGGGCCGCGCGCCACCGTCGTCGAGCGGCTGGCGCCGACGCAGTGCCGCGAGACCACCGGCCGCACGCTGACGTTCTTCACGTCGACCGACAGCGTCGTCGTCGACAGCGACAACAACAGCCGCACGCTCACCCAGACCGGCACCACGTGCCAGGATCCCACGCCCTAGCCCGTCAGAGTCCCCGATGTCCGTCCTGCGCACGCACGCGCTCACGAAGTCGTACAACGGCCGCACGGTGGTGCGCGGCGTCAGCCTCGAGGTCAGCTCCGGCGAGGTGGTCGGGCTGCTCGGCCCGAACGGCGCCGGCAAGACCACGACGTTCTACATGGTCGTCGGCCTGACCTCACCCGACGCCGGCCGCGTCGAGCTCGACGGCGCCGACGTCACGCACGACCCGATGTACGTGCGCGCCCGCAAGGGGATCGCCTACCTGCCGCAGGAGCCGTCGATCTTCCGCGGGCTGTCGGTCGAGGACAACATCCTCGCCATCCTCGAGACGCTCGACATCGATCGCGCGACGCGGTTCCGGCGGCTGCGCGATCTGCTCGCCGAGCTCGGGCTCACGCACCTGGCCAAGTCGAAGGCCTACACGCTCTCCGGCGGCGAGCGCCGGCGCGTCGAGATCACGCGCGCGCTGGTGATCGCGCCGCAGTTCATCCTGCTCGACGAGCCGTTCGCCGGCATCGACCCGATCGTCGTCACCGACATCCAGAAGATCATCTTCCACCTCAAGGCCCGCGGCATCGGCGTCCTGATCACGGATCACAACGTCCGCGAAACGCTCGCGATCACCGACCGCGCGCACATCGTCCACGACGGCGCAATTTTCCGCAGCGGAACACCCGTGGAGCTGGCTGCCGACCAGGAGGTGAAGCGGATTTATCTTGGTGCCGATTTCAGATTGGATTAGGGTACTGACACGGGCGGCACGCGTGGTGCCGTTCGTGCATCAGGGCTATGGCAATCCAGCAGCGGCTGCACACCAAACTCGTTCAGAAGCTCATTCTGACGCCATCGTTGCAGCAGGCCATCAAGCTGCTGCCGATGTCCACGCTGGAGCTGGCGGAGATGCTCAACCAGGAAGTGGTTGAGAATCCGATGCTCGAAGAGACGCCCTCGGACGATATCCGCGCCAACGACCAGATCGCCCAGACCGAGCGCGAGGACGGCGCCGGCGAGCCCCCCAAGCCGACGCAGGGCCCTGAGAGCTGGGACGACAAGGATTACGCCTACTTCTTCGGGGACTATCTCGACGACGGCTCGCGCGGCAACCGCGCCCCGGTCGAGGTCAAGGAACTGCCCCCGATCGAAAACACGCTGTCCACCCAGCACTCGCTTACCGAGCACCTGGAGTGGCAGCTGACGATGTCGACCGACGATGAGACCACCCGCGAGATCGGGGAGGCCATCATCGGCAACCTGGGCGACGACGGCTACCTGATGGCGTCGGTGGACGAGATCGCCAACATGGGCGACTGGAAGCCGTCCGACGTCGAGAAGGTGCTGTCGACGATGCAGCACTTCGATCCCGTCGGCGTGGCGGCGCGTGACTTGCAGGAATGCCTCACGCTGCAGCTCCGCCATCTCGGCTTCGCCGACACGCCCGCGGAACGCATCGTCACCGAGCACCTGCGGCTGCTGCAGAACCACCAGGTCCCTGAGATCGCCCGGCGCCTCGGCATGAGCATCGAGGAGCTGAAGCCGCACGTCGACATCATCCGCAACCTCGATCCGAAGCCGGGCGGCCGCCTCAACCCGTCGCCCTCGCAGTACGTGACCCCCGACATCTTCATCGTGAAGGTCGAGGATCACTACGAGGTGCTGATGAACGACGACGGGCTGCCGCAGCTGCGCATCAATCCGATCTACAAGCGCCTGATCGACAAGGGTGTGGGCGAGACCAACGACGAGACCCGCGCCTACGTGAAGGACAAGTTCCGCTCGGCGCTGTGGCTCCTGAAGTCGGTCGACCAGCGGCAGAAGACCATCTACAAGGTCGCCCGCAGCATCGTCGCCTTCCAGACCGAGTTCCTCGACCACGGCATCGAACACCTCAAGCCGCTGGTCCTGCGCGACGTCGCCAATGACATCGGCATGCACGAGTCCACCGTCAGCCGCGTGGTGAACAACAAGTACATGCACACGCCGCAGGGCGTGTTCGAGATGAAGTACTTCTTCCACAGCGGCATCAGCAGCTCGTATGGGGAGAACGTTTCGTCGGTCACGATCAAGCAGCGAATCAAGAAGATCATCGAAGTCGAGGACGCCAAACGCCCGCTGAGCGACTCGAAGATCGTGAGCATCCTGCAGAAAGAAGGACTGGTCCTGGCCCGCCGCACCATCGCCAAATACCGCGAGGAGCTGCGCATCCCGACCTCGAACCAGCGCAAAGTGCTCTACTAGCCCGCCATCAGCTACGAGGACGCACACATGCGACTGTCCCTCACCGGCCGTCAGATCGACGTGCCGCCGACCCTCCGCCAGCTCGTGATGCGCCGCCTGGAGCGCCTCGAGCGGGTGTTCAACGACACACTCGTCTCGGCCCAGGTCGTGCTCTCGAAGGAGCGCCACGTGCATCAGGCCGAGCTGATCGTCCACGCCCGCGGCGACCATACGCTGCAGGCGATCGGCGGCGGCGCGACGTGGTCGGTCGCCGTCGGCGAAGCCGCCGACAAGGTCGGCCACCAGGCGCACAAGCTGAAGGGGAAGTGGACGACGCGCAAGCGCCGCAACGGCGATCGCCGTGAGATTCGGGCAGGCGAGGGCGCGGTTCGCGTGGCCAATGGCGTCGCGGTGCCGGCCGCGGCGGCCGCAGCCGATGCCGCCCGCGGTCGCGAGCCGCTCCGGGTCACCCGCGTCGCTGGCGTGCGCAAGACCCGCTACGCGGTGAAGCCGATGGACCTCGACGACGCCGTCGTGCGCTTCCGCGCCGCCTCCGAGCCGTTCCTCCTCTTCTGGTCGATCGAGACCGAGCGTCTGGCGCTGCTCTTCGAGCGGCCCGACGGACGCCTCGGGCTCATTGATCCCGAGAGCTAGGGCCTCCGCGACTTCCGCATGGCCGACGAGACTGCGCGCGTGACCGTCGATGCCCTCGTCCGGGCATCGATCGCCGCTGGTGTCGAGCTCGAGGTCCTCGCCGGCCGCGACGGTCTCGATCGCACGCTCGACAACCCCTACCCGCAGAAGGCGGGGCTGGCACTGGCCGGCTTCGACGCCTCGCTGCAGGCCGGCCGACTGCTCGTGTTGGGGCAGAGCGAGGTCCGTTTCCTGGCCACGCGCCTGGACGCCGCGACCCGGGAGGCGACCATCGCCAGGGTCTTCAGCCACGGCAGCGCCTGCGTCGTGATGACCAAGCGGCTCGAGCCTCCGGACGGGCTCGTCGCCGCCGCCGATGCCGCCCGTCTGCCGCTGTTGCGGACCGCGCTCTCCACGCCGGTCGCCTTCGCCAAGCTCGGCGCGCTGCTCGACGACCAGCTGGCGCCGCGGACATCGAGGCACGGTGTCCTCGTCGACGTCCTCGGCCTCGGGATCCTGATGGTGGGGGAGAGCGGCATCGGCAAGAGCGAGTGCGCGCTGGAGCTGATTCGACTCGGCCATCGCCTCGTCTCGGACGACGTCGTCGACGTGCGCCGTCGCGGCGGCACGATCGTCATAGGCACCTGTCCGCCGCTGACGCGCCACCACATGGAGCTGCGCGGCATCGGCCTGATCAACGTCCGCGATCTGTTCGGCGTGACCGCGACGCGGATCTCGAAGCGGGTCGAGCTGGTGGTCAAGCTGGAACGCTGGGACCCGGCCCGCGAGTACGAGCGGCTCGGCCTCGACGAGACCTTCGAGGACATCCTCGGGGTGTCGATCGCCTCGGTCTGCATGCCGGTCGCGCCCGGTCGCAACCTGGCCATCCTGGTCGAGGTCGCGGTTCGCAATCACCTGCTGCGCGCCCGCGGCGAGCACGCGGCGCGGCGCCTGGCGGCCCGGCTCGACCAGGCCCTGGCGCTCGACCCCGCCGCGGGAGAGGATCCGGAGGAGGCGGCATGACCCGGCGAACGCGCAAGCCGGCGAAACCCGCCGCCCGGACGGCCAAACAGCCCGCGCTGCCGGGCAAACGGCCCGCGCTGCCGGCCAAACAGCCCGCGCGGCCGGCCAAGCAACCCGCGGCGACGGGCAAGCGCCCGGCGCCGACGGCCAAGCGGCAGGCCGCGCGCAAGGCTTCGGCGACGCATCGCTTCATCGTCCTGACCGGCTTGTCTGGCGCCGGCAAGTCGCAGGCGATGCGCGCGCTCGAGGACCTCGCCTATTTCTGCGTCGACAACCTGCCAATCACGCTGCTGCCGACGTTCGCCGAGTTGACGATGCGTTCGGACACCGAGATCGAGAAGGCGGCGGTCGTCATCGACGTCCGCGAGGGCTCGCTGCTCGAGCAGTTTCCGCGCGTGTTCGAGACGTTGCGCGCCTTGCCCGGGCTGAACCCGACGCTGATCTTCCTCGAAGCCAGCGAAGCGGCGCTGGTGCGTCGCTACAGCGAGACGCGCCGGCCGCACCCGCTGGCGCGCCATCGATCCGCGCTCGAAGGCGTGCGCGAGGAGCGGGCCCAGCTCGCGCCGATCCGGCGCATCGCCGACGAAATCATCGACACCTCGGCGATGAACGTGCACGAGCTGCGCGAGGCCTTCATGGCGCGCTCGCTCGGTAGCGCGGCGCGCTCCGGCGCGCTCGCCGTCACGTTTCTCAGCTTCGGCTTCAAGTACGGGCTGCCGCTCGACGCCGACCTCGTCTTCGACGTGCGCTTCCTGCCCAATCCGCACTTCGTCGCGCGGCTGCGCGAGCGCACCGGCCGCGACCGGCCGATCGTGCAGTTCCTCGAGCGCTTCGAGGACACCGGTACCTTCCTCGCCAAGGTCACCGACCTGCTGCAGTTCCTGATTCCCCGCTACGCGCGTGAGGGTAAGAGCTATCTGACCGTGGCCATCGGCTGCACCGGCGGCCGGCATCGATCGGTCGCGATGGCCGAGGCGCTGGCCAAGGCACTCCGCGGGCTGACCGGCGTGCGCCTGCGCGTGAGACACCGGGACGTCGCCAATGCCTGAGACCCGTCCGGACGATCCGCCCACCGTCGTCGACATGCCGCGCGTGCCACTCGTCGGCGTGGTCGTGGTCACGCACGGCCAGCTGGCAACCGAGCTGGTGAACGCGGCCGAGATGATCGTCGGCGAGCTGTCCGGCTTCGTCGCCGTGTCGATCGGCTGGCACGATGACGTCGAGACCGCGCGCGAGGCCATCGCCGCCGCCATCGAGCGCGTGGCGCGGCCGGCCGGCGTCATCGTCCTCACCGACATGTTCGGCGGCACCCCCGCCAATCTCGGCCTGCCTTTCCTGGCCGAACAGCACGTCGAGGTGATCACCGGCGTCAACCTGCCGATGCTGCTCAAGCTCGCCGGCCTGCGGAAGGCCGAGAGCCTGCTGCACGCAGCGCAGCAGACGCGCGAAAGCGGCCGCAACGCGATTTGGGTCGCCTCCGATCTGATGCGCGCCGCACCGGCCAAGGACACTGCCTCCCCGGCGGTGCCAGCACCGCCGGGAGAGCCGGCATGACCAGCCGCGCCGTCCTGATCGGCAACACGCTCGGGATGCACGCCCGCGCCGCGGCGCGATTCGTCCGGCTCGCCGGCACCTTCGGGGCGCAGGTGCGGGTGGATCGCGCCGGTCGGACGATCGACGGCAAGAGCATCATGGGGCTGCTGCTGCTCGCCGCGGCGCACGGGACCTCCATCACCATCAGCGCCGACGGGCTGGACGAGGACGCCGCGGTCGGCGCGCTCTCCGCGCTGGTCGAGCGCGGCTTCGACGAAGATCCCGCATGTTCCTCGTAACCGGCATCGGCGTCGCTCCCGGCATCGCCGAGGGCCGCGCGTTCGTCGTCCGGACCCGCCGTCGCGACGTGCGCTACCTCGTCGCCGCCGATCGGGTCCGGGCCGAGCTGTCGCGCCTCACCGAAGCGCAGGGGCGCTCCCGCCGCCAGCTCGAGGGGATCCGCGCCAAGCTCGCCGGGGTCGCCGGTCAGGGCGCCGCGTCGCTGTTCGAAGCGCAGCTCCTGATGATCGACGATGCGATGCTGGTCGGCCGCGCCACGACGTTCGTGCGCGACGAGCGGCGCAACGCCGAGTGGGCGCTCCGCGCCGCCGCCGACGAGCTGGTCGCGGTGATCGGCGCCGCCGGTGATCCCTACCTCCGCGAGCGCCACGGCGACGTCCGCGACGTCGTCGAGCGCCTGGTCGGCAACCTGCGCTGGGAATCGCGCGGCGTCGTCGTGCCCGACGGCGCCGAGGCCGTGCTTCTCGTCGCCGACGAGCTGTCGCCGTCCACCGTCGCCCAGGTCGACTGGTCGCGTGCCGTCGGATTCGTCACCGAAGGCGGCAGCTGGGCGTCCCACACCGCGATCCTGGCCCGCTCGCTGGGGGTGCCGGCCGTCGTCGGCGTAGCACGGGCGACGACCGCGATTCCGCCCGGCGCCTCGATCGACCTCGACGGTGCCACCGGCGAATGTCTCGTCAACGGCGACGCGCCCACACGGGCCGACTGGCGGCGCCGCATCGCCGCGGCGGCGCCCGGGGTGCGCTGGGAGCGGCCCGCCGCCGGCGCCGATGCCGGCCCGATCCGGACCCTCGACGGTGCCGACATCCGACTCGACGCCAACCTCGAGCGGCCGAGCGAGCTCGACGACGTGCTGGCCAGCGGTGCCGGCCACATCGGCCTGTTCCGCTCGGAGAGCCTGCTGTCGCCGGACGGGCGCGCGCCGGACGAGGCCACGCAGAGCGCCGTCTATCGCCGCATCCTGGAGGCGACGCCGGGCGAAGTCACCATCCGGACCTTCGACGCCGAGCCCGAGCCGGGCGGCCGCCATCTCGGGCTGCGCATGCTGCAGGTCGACCCGGCCCGGTACGCGCAGTTCGAGGAGCAGATCCGCGCGCTGCTCGCCGTCGCGAGCGCCGGCCGGCTCCGCATCCTGCTGCCGTTCGTCACCGACGTCGGCGATCTGCGCTTCGCCCGCGCCGCCATCGCGCGTGCGGCGGAGACGCTGCGCCACGCCGGGGTCGAGGTGCCGGCGGTGCCGGTCGGGGCGATGGTCGAAGTGCCGTCCGCCGCGCTGACCGCGGATCGGCTGGCGCGCGAAGCCGACTTCCTGAGCGTCGGCACCAACGACCTCGCCGCGCTGACGTTGGCCGTCGGCCGCGACGACGCCTGGGCGGCGCGCTTCTACGATCCGCTGCACCCGTCGATGCTGCGGCTGCTCCGCTTCGTCGCCCGCGCCGGTCTGCGCACGCAGGCGCGGGTGTCGGTCTGCGGCGAGATGGCGGCCGAGCCGCGGGCGCTCGCCGTGCTGATCGGCCTCGGGTTGCGCGAGTTCAGCGTCGCGCCGGGGGCGCGCGGCGTGGCCCGTCAGCTCGCCAGCGGCATCGCGCTGCGTGACGCGCGGCGGCTGGCCCGCGAGGCGTTCCGGCCCGACGACCAGACCGAGCGCCGCCTCGCGGACGCGATTCGCGACATCATGGAGATCCGCGCCGCCCGTTGACCGGGCGCCGCACGCGCGGGCATCGGGCCCGCGTGACGACAGAGGAGAAACCGTCGTGGCCGATATCGCCAATCCAACCCGGGTCGACAAGCCCTGGGGTTACGAACTGCACTGGGCCAAGACCGATCGCTACGTCGGCAAGCTGATTCACGTGAACAAGGGCCACGCGCTCAGCCTTCAATACCACGTCAAGAAGGACGAGACGATCTTCCTGCACGCCGGCCTGATGCTGTTCGAGATCGGCGAGGGTGACCAGCTCGTGAAGCGCGAGATGCGTCCCGGCGACCGCGTCCACGTGACCCCGCCCACCGTTCACCGCATGACCGCGCTCGAGGACTGCGACATCTTCGAGGTGTCGACGCCTGAGCTCGACGACGTGGTCCGCCTGGAAGATCGGTACGGGCGGACCGGGACGTCAGCGCCGTAGATCGGTAGCGGGTAGTGGGGGAGACGCCCTGAGCGGTGCGGGCATTCCTTCTGCGCTCACCCATCTGGGCGAGCGCCATCTCGCCGCGCGCTCTTCCCGCATGGGTTCCGCAGGCCGGCAAGACGTGCTCCGGCCGCAGTCAGCGCGATAAGCAAGGTCGCGCAGCATCGCGCGACCTCACGATTGTGAGCCTCCGCACGTCTTGCGAGACGCAGCGGGGATCGCGAGCTGCGCCGTGACGGCCTGCTCCATATTCGCGCCGAAGGAACGCCCGCACCGCGGACGCCGCGGCGTCTCCACTACGAGCGCGTCGCAGCCGCGACGGCGCAGATGGTCGGCAACTGGCAAGACCGATCGACCCGCTTCGGCATGGCCACTGCTGCTTCGGCCCTGCTGCCCCCAAAGGCCAGACTGCGTGACCGATGCAAACTCCCAATGCCGCGCGCCGGATCCCGCCGCGAGACTTGATGAGCGACGTTTTCGGACACCTGATGGTGAATCCTCGCAGTGGGGGACGCCACGGCGTTGGCGGTGCGGGTGTTCCTTCGGCGCTCGTATGGAGCAGGCCAACGCAGCGGCAGTCACGCAAGACGTGCGGAGGCTCATAGACGTGGGCGCGCGCGAGGCTGCGCGCGCCTGCTTGTCGCGCTGACTGCGGCCGAGAGCACGGCTTGCCGGCCTGCGGAACCCATGCCAGGCGAACGCGGGGTGATCCAGGCGTTCGCGCCAGATGGGCGAGCGCCGAAGGAATACTCGCACTGCTCTCGGGCGTCCTACCCCCAGCCCATTGAATAACGGCCCGCGTCCTGAGGAGCGCCGATCGAAGCCTGAAGGTGGCAAATTCTGCCGGGGATCGGCGCTGCGGTCAGACCTGCTACACTTCGGCGTTTGTCGGGTGAGGGGACGCGCGCGAAAGGACTGACAGGATGGCGAGCGGAAGTGTCAACAAGGTGATTCTGGTCGGCAATCTCGGACGGGATGCCGAGCTGCGGGCGACGCCGGGCGGGCTCGAGGTGATCAGCTTCAGCGTCGCGACGACCGAGCGGAAGCGGGACAAAGAAACCAACCAGTGGACCGACCAGGTCGAGTGGCACCGCGTGAAGATGTTCCGCGACACGCAGAAGAGTCGCAGCACGGTGCACGAGTACCTGAAGAAGGGCCAGAAGGTCTACGTCGAGGGCCGGCTGCAGACCCGCAGCTGGGACGACAAGGACGGCCAGAAGAAGTACTCGACCGAGATCATCTCGGATCGGATCGAGCTGCTCGGCCGGAAAGAAGGCGGCGGCTCGGGCGGCGGAGGCGGTCGCGAGCGGGATGACGACGACGGCGGCTACCAGGGTGGCGGCGCCGCCGGCGCCGGCGGTCCGCAGCACGAAGCCCCGGACGACGACGTGCCGTTCTGAGTGTGCCGTTCCGAGTAGAGCTGCGGCCGCGCTCCTGGGCGCGGCCGCACCTTCCGGGCCGGCCGCGGCTCAGCGCCGGCGGCCGCTGTCCAGCAGCTGCTTGGCGAGACGGCTCGATTCCGAGTTCGGGAACAGCTTGATCGTCGTCTCGAACATTTCCTTCGCTTTGTCCGGCTGGTTCAGCGTGTTGTAGATGACGCCACGCTTGTAGTACGCGTCCGCCGTGCGGTTGCTCTGCGGAAAGTCCGCGACCACACGCTCATAGGCCGCCAGCGCCTCGCGCATCTTGCCGTCCAGCTGATACGACTCGCCGATGTAGAACTGCGCGTCGTCCGACTGTTCCGAGCGGGGGAACGCACGCAGGTAGGTCTCGAACCCCTGGATGGCGAGCGGCCACTGGCCCGCCGCGTAGTCCGAGAACGCCATATCCCACAGCCGCGCGGGGGACATCCCGGCCGCGGGATTCGGCGCCGGTCCGGGGCTGGTCGGCGCCGGCGTCGTGCTGCCCGCGCCTGGCGCCGCCGTGGAGCCAGTGGGGGAGCCCGTCGGAGCGGCGGAGGTCTGCGACGGATCGACCGCGGCGCCCGGCTGCGGCATCTGCGGGATCGAGCTGCGCAGCGCGTCGACTTCCTGCGCCAGCGAGCCGAGGCGCACGTGGGTGTCGTCGATCTTCTCGCGCACGATCCGCAGCTCGCCGGTGAGCCCGTCGATCAGCAAGCGCGAATCGGCGGCGACCTTGCGGCTGGTCGCCGATTGCTCGTCGATCTTGGTCGTCACCGTCTTCAGCGCGTCGACGAGCGTGCCGATCGACTGCTGCAGCTGGAGGTTCTGCTCCTGCAGCATCCGGATCTCCGCCATCATCTGCTGGTGTTCTTTGTTGGCCGCGGCCGCCGGTGCGGCGGCCGCGAGGACCAGTCCGACGCCCGCGACGATGGGCGCCAGGCGGTGGCGGGCGAAGAAGGATCCGACTCGCATTACTGACCTCGTGTCTGGGCGGTCCGGACAGTCTATTTAGCGGTGACGACGAAGTTGGCGCGGCGGTTGCGCGCCCACGACGACTCGCCGTGGCCGGGATCGAACGGGAATTCCTTGCCGTAGCTCACCGTGCGCAGCCGCTCGGCGGCGATGCCGAGCGAGACCAGGTACTGCCGCACCGACAGGGCCCGGCGCTCGCCGAGAGCCAGGTTGTATTCAGCAGTGCCGCGCTCATCGCAGTGCCCCTCGATCGAGACGACCCAGGTCGGGTACTGCTTCATGGTCTCGGCGTTCTTGGCCAGTAGGGCCTGGCCGTCCGAGCTCATCTCGGCGCTGTCGAACTCGAAGAACACCGGTGCGAGGATGCCCTTCTTGTTGATGTCGTCGAGCGAGCCCATGTCGGCGCTCGACACCGACGGCTCGGGCGGCACCGTCACCGGCGGCGCCTCGGCGATCGGCTCGGGCGGGGCCGGCGGGCGACCCGAGGTCGGGTCCATGTCGGGCGGTGGCTGGGTTGGACGGGCGACGGGCGGGCGTTTTCCCTTACAGGCGCTCCCGGCGCCGCCGGCGGCGAGAGCGATCGCGAGGAACAGGGCGGTGAGGCGATAGCGTGGCATGGGCGTCTGCGTCTCCGTATCGGTGCGGCTAGCGCGACCAGTTCGGGGTGAAATTCCGGCCTTCGCGCGTGATCTGGCGCAGGCCGTTGCCGTCGCGGGCGACGACGAAGATCTGCTCGTTGCCGGCGCGCGTCGAGGTGAAGGCGAGGTGGCGGCCGGTCGGCGAGAACGCGGGGCTCTCGTTCGATCCCTCACCGCTCGTCACCTGTTTCGTCGTGCCGGCGGCGACGTCGTAGATCTTGATGTCGAAGCCAGGCCCTGACCGTGCCGCATAGGCGATCTCGTTGAACGGCGCCGGTGACCACGTCGCGCGGTCGGCCCAGCTCTCCTGGGTCGTGATGCGCCGCGGCTGGTTGAGCCCGTCGGCGTCGACGATGTAGATCTGCGGTGAGCCGGAGCGGTCCGAGGTGAAGGCGATCGAGTTGCCGGCCGGCGACCAGGTCGGAGTCGAGTCGATGCCGGGGTGGCGCGTGAGGCGGCGCAGGTTGCCGCCGTTGGTGTCCATCACGTAGATTTCCGCGTTGCCGTCGCGGAAGCTCATGAACGCCAGCTTCGTCCCGTCCGGCGACCACGCCGGCAGCAGGTTGTGGATGCGGTCGGTGCCGTGCGCCGGCGACTCCGGCGGTGTCCCTTCGTAAATCCGCTGGATGAAAATGTCGGGAAAGTTATTGCGTCGGTACGAGGTGTACGCGATCGCCTTGCCGTCGCTCGACCACACCGGATTGATGTTCAGGGAACGATTCACCGTGATGCGGCGGGGGCTGGCACCGTCGTAGTCGGCGATATAGATCTCTTTGACGCCCCGGCTGTAGACGGTGCCCCTCATCCGCTCGCCGTCGCGATCGGACGAGAACGTCAGCTTGGTCCGCGCGACGCCGGTCAGGTTGCGCTGCAGCTTGTGGATCTCGTCGGCGATGGTGTGGGCGAACACCCGGGGGTTGGCGGCCGTGCCGCTGTACTCCTTCGAGAAGGCGGCGGTCCGGCCGGCGACGTTGAACAGCCGCACCTGCACCGTCACCACGGTGCCCGTCTTGCGCACCGTGCCGATCACCAGGCCGTCGGCGCCGAGCTCTTGCCAGCGATCGAACGGCACGGCCTCGAGCGACGCCGGCACCGGGATCGACGCGTAGGTGTCGCGCGGGATCATGTTGAACTCGCGCTCGAAGTCGAGGTCGTTCCACAACACCTGGCCCACCGTGGCCGCGATCGCCTTGGTCTCGGCGTCGGGAGTGCCCGCCAGGAAGTCGGGCACGGCCAGGCGTGGGCTGCCGCCGGTGTTGCCGCTGATCTTGCCGGAGAATTCCTGCGGCTGGGTCGGGGGCGGCTGCTGCTGGCCGGCCGGCGACGCCGCGAGGATGATCAGGCCAAGCGCCACCGCGGCACACAGGCTGACGGCCGGCGTAAGAGAAGATCGGTTCGTCATCGTCAGCGAATGTACTCGAATGTCAGGTTCATCGCGAAGGACGGATGCGGATAGCACCCTGGCAGAGGCGGAATGGCCTTGGTCAGCTCGACGGCGCGCTTGGCGTGGAGGTCGAGCGCGAACAAGCCGCTCGGCTGCTTCAGCGTGATGTCGGTGATCGTGCCGTCTCGCTGGATGACGAAGCGGATGATCGGACTGCCGGTCATCGCCTGCTGGCGGTTCCAGTTGCGATAGATGATCGACACCATCTGCCCGAGGTAGGCGGGATCGCAGAAGTTGACGTTGGTCGCCTGTCCCCCGGTGCCACCGCCTCCCGTGGACAGTCCGCCTTCCGTCGACTGCGTACCCGTCTCGGCGCGAGCCTGGCCGGGCCGCACTTCCGCGCCGGTCGTCGGCGGGGCTGGGCGCGTGGTCGCCGCCGGCTGGCGAACCGTCGGCTTCGGCGGCGCCGGCTTGGCGACCTGTTCCACCATCTCGGGTTTATTGGGCGCGGGCGGGCGCGGTGGCTCGGGCTTGGGCAATTCCGGCTTCGGTTCGGCTCGCTGTACCGCCTTATCGGCGAGCGCTCTCATGCCGCCGGTGTCGACGCCGGGCGCGGCGGAGAGGCTCACTTCCATCACCGACTCCGGCCGTTTCTCCGGGCCGAGGAGCCATGGCACGATCACGAGCGCGACGATCGCGCCGACGTGCGCCGCCGCCGACACCATCATCGTCGTACGCAAGCCTTCCGGCTCGCGGGCCCGCGCGACGATGGTGCTCGAGACGAGATCGGACGTCATCGCCATGGCTGCAGGCTCACCGCCGATCCGTCGGCGGCCGGGTGACGATGCCGACCTTCTCGACGCCGCCGTCCTTGAGGCGATCCATGACGTCCATGATCTGCTGCATGGTCACCTGACCGTCGCTGCTCAGGAACACCTGCTTGTCCTCGCGCTGTTGTACGAGCTGGCGAATTCGCTCCGCCAGGACGGCAAGGCGGATGTTCTCGGGCTTGTTGCTTCCGGTTCCAAGCTGCATCTGCACGAGTTGGTTCTTCGCGAAGGCCGTGGGAACGGTCACGTAAATCGGCTGGCTCTGCGGAGGCATCGGCGGCGCGCGACGCGACTGCGGCAGGTTCACGTTCAGGCCCTGCTGCATCATCGGCGCGGCGACCATGAAGATGATCAGCAGCACGAGCATCACGTCGACCATCGGCACGACGTTGATCTCGGAGAGGGCGGTG
>JANOIR010000449.1:0-14582 GCA_031407765.1 Vicinamibacteraceae bacterium | reverse complement strand
CCGGCGAAGCCCGACGCGCGCTCGCGGAAATCGCGGAACATCGGCCACGACAGCTCCGTGCCGTTGCCCATGCCGCCGCCGTGGTTCTCCTCCCCGCGCGCATGGATCTGCACGAGCTCATCGGGGCGCGACACCGGTAACGGGCGGAGGGCGACCTGGTCGAGCAGCGTGAAAACCGCGGTGTTGGCGCCGATCCCCAGGGCGATCGAGGCGATGGCGACGAGGCTGAAGAGCGGCGCGCGCGCGAGGCTCCGAGCCGCGAGGCGAAGGTCGGCAAGCAGGTGCGACATGGTTCGGCATCTGCCAACGGCGTGCCACGCTCGGCTCGCCGCGATTTGGCCGGCCATCGCCCCGCGACGCCGTTGCGCACTGTTCGGGGGCGCTTCCGCCTGTGCGGAAACGGACAGACGAGCGACGTCGTAGCGCCAGTTTGGGCGTCCGCAACGACGACGCGGCCTGCGGCGGGCCGTGGCGAAAGTCGTGTGCTACGCTTCGGGATTCATGACGAACGTTCATCGTTTCACCTCCGTCCTCGGCGCTGGCGTCGTGGCCTTCGGGGCCTTCCTCGCGGCGCAGCAGCCGCCACCGCCCGAGCGCGAGATCGGCAAGCTCTATGGCGAGCTGTGCGCGACCTGCCACGGGCCCAAGCTCGAAGGCGCGCAGTTCGGCAGCCTGGTGGACGATGTCTGGCAGTTCGGCAGCGCCGACGCCGATCTCGCCCGGATGATCCAGAAGGGCAACCCCGGCGGCATGCCGCCGTTCGAGGCCGTGCTGTCGCCGCAGGAAGTGCGGGCGATGGTGATCTACATCCGCGAGCAGGGCGCACGCGCCAAGCGCGAGAAGACCACCTTCAACAAGCCCACCGCCAACGTGGTGGTGAAGAGTGAGAAGGCGACCTTCCGGCTCGAGACCGTGGCCGAGGGCGTGACCACCCCCTGGGGCCTGGACTTCCTCCCCGGTGGCCGCATCCTCGTCACCGAGAAGGGCGGCAAGCTGCGCATCATCGAGAAGGGGCAGCTCGCGGCCGAGCCCGTCACCGGGATTCCGGCCGTGATCGACAAGGGGCAGGGCGGCCTGCTCGACGTCGGCGTCCATCCGGCCTACGCGAAGAACGGCTGGATCTACTTGTCGTTCAGCGATCCGGGCGCCGACGGCAGCGCGATGACCAAGGTCGTGCGCGGCAAGCTCAAAGGCAACGCGTTCGTCGAGCAGCAGGACATCTTCAAGGCGCCGGCCGAGCTCTACACCAAGGGCCCGAACCACTTCGGCTCGCGCTTCGTGTTCGACGGCAAGGGCCACATCTACTTCAGCATCGGCGAGCGCGGCCAGGGGCCGGACGCGCAGGATCTCTCCAAGCCGAACGGCAAGGTGCACCGCATCAACGAGGACGGCACCATCCCGAAGGACAACCCGTTCGTCGGCAAGCCGCCCGCGTTGCCGTCGATCTACACCTACGGCAACCGCAACCCGCAGGGGCTGACGCTGAACGCCGCGACCGGCCAGGTCTGGGAAGTCGAGCACGGCCCGCGCGGCGGCGACGAGCTGAACATCATCCGCGCCGGGCACAACTACGGCTGGCCGGTCATCACTTACGGCATGAACTACAACGGGACGCCGATGGGTGACGCGATCACCGCCAAGGACGGCATGGACCAGCCCTTGAACTACTGGACGCCGTCGATTGCGGTGTCGTCGGTGGCCTTCTACCGCGGCGACAAGTTCCCGCAGTGGAAGGGGCAGATCCTGCTGGCGTCGCTGGCGTTCCAGGAGCTGCGCCGGCTCGAGCTGACCGGCGAGAAGGTCACGCACCAGGAAGTGCTGTTCAAGGACGTCGGCCGCCTCCGCGACATGGTCGTCGGGCCGGACGGCTACGTCTACATCGCCTTCAACCAGCCCGATCGCATCGCGCGCCTCGTGCCGGCGCCGGCTGGCGGCTCGGCGAACTAGCCCACTAGCCCGTTCGGGACGCGGACGCCCTGGCAGCCTCGCGGCGGTCAGGGCGTTCGTGCGTACGGCGTCACGCAAGGATCGCCGGCGGCGCCCCGACACGCCTGACGCCCTATCCACGGTGCACCCGCAACGGGTTACGCAGTGGCTTGGCGCGCCGTAGCCTTGGCGGAGGCGGGCGAGCCCGTGCTCCGGCGCGGCGCGGTGGAGACGAGCAACGTCGCGGCGATTTCGGCGGCTCTCGAATCTTCCGCTTTGCAGCGCCGCGTTGGATCCGCGGCGGCGCGTTCCGTAGCGAGTCTCGCATCGACGCTTTGTCTTACAGTTGCCACCGATCGAGCCGCGCAGGACGCCGGGCGGAAGCGGTGCGGGCGTTCCTTCGGCGCGAATATGGAGCAGGCCGTTTCAGCGCAGCCTCGCCGCAGGCGAGCTGCGTCACGCAAGACGCGCGCAGGCCACTGACGTCACGTCGCACGAAAGTGCGACGTTGCTCGTCTCCACCGCGCCGCGCCGGAGCGCGACTTGCCGGCCTGCGGAATTTGAGCGCGGAAGGAATGCTCGCACCGCCGAGCGGCGTCTCACCCTACCGAACGATCGCCATCCAGCGCTGCCAACTGCGCGTCGAGGTGGGCGAGCGTCTCCTCGAGCATCGCGCGATGCCGCGGATTGCAGGCGCCCTGCAGCGTGGCGAGCGTCCGGGCCCGGGCCAGGCGCAGGCCCTCACGCTCCTGGGCTCTGGCCTGCTCGGCCGGGGTCAGGGCCGGCGCCTGCCGCGTCGCACGCTCGCGCGCCGCGGCGTCCTGCTGCTCCTCGACCGACTTGCTCTCCCAGCCTCGGGCCATGTCGCCAGTATAGGCACGGGTTGGCGTCCAACTCAGACGGTCACGGGCTCGCCGAAGAGATCCTCGTAGGCGTACGCGTACGACGCCACGATGATCGGCACGGCGAGGAAGATGCCGAGGCAGAGCGCGAGGATGCCGGCCAGCCCGATGAGCCAGGACAGCAGCACGAGCCCGAGCATCGGCAGCAGCTGCCGGTTGACGACGCGCAGGCTGAGCCGCATCGCCGGCCAGAACGCGTGGCCGCGATCGAGGATCAGCGCCGGTGCGAACATGAAGGCCATGTTCAGGTAGAGCATCACGGCCACGACGGGCAGCAACGCGAGGACCGGGAGGAAGGCCAGCGGGCCCATCGACATCAGCGCCGCGTCGCCATTCGCGGCAGCGGCGGTGGCGGCGGCCGTGCCGATCGTCACGAAGAAGATGAGCGCGATGAACGGCAGCACCAGGAGCATGCTGATCACCGTCACGATTACGTGAACGGCGATCATGTGCATGAGGTCGGGGGACGAGAAGACCGCGAACACGTCCTCCATCGTCGCCGGCTGACCGCGGATGTGCCGCAGAAAATAGCCGTACCAGGCCGCGGTCAGCGGGCCCATCACGGCGAGCTGCACGATGCTGCCGATACAGGGGACGAAGCCCGCTCCCATCATCATGACCATGATCAGGGCGCTGATGCCGATCGTGGGGCCGGGGCGCGCGAAGACGAGGCTCATGCCGCGCGAGATGGCCGATATGGGGCTGAGGGGACGCCCGGCGACGCGCGTGAACTCGGCGTCGACATCAGGACGGGGCCGAGTGGGCGCGAGCGCCGGCGCGGCGGTCCCTGGCTGCTGCACAGCGGCTGCCGCCACGAGCGCGCTCGTGCGTGCCTCGCGCAGCGGTCGCCAGCCGTCGAGGCCCGCATGCCAGACGAGCGTCTCGCCCGTGACGACACCCGTCGCGGCCAGGCGATCGAGCTGGGCGTCGTCGATCGGGCCGTGCTGCACGCCCCCGACGATGTAGTGCCAAGTCATCGGCGGCCGAACACGGCGTCATAGGCTACGGCGACCGAGGCTAGGGCGAGCGGTGCGGCGACGAAGATCCCGAGACAGAGCGCGAGGACCCCGGCGAAGACGATCAACGCGCAGAGGATGAGCAGGCCGAACACCGAGAAGAACTGCTTGGCGACCACCTTGCGGCTCAGTTCCATCGCCAGCCAGAAGTCGAGGCCCTTGTCGACGATGAGCGGCGAGGCGAAGACCCACGACACGCCCAGGTAGATCGCGGCCGGCATCGCGATGAGGAAGCCGACGAGCGTGAGCAGCAGACCCACGGCTTCGTTGCGCTCGGCGATCATGCTGCCGACGATGATGAGCGCGTAGCCAGGCACGACCGTGATGCCGATGAGGATCCCCTGCACGATCGTGTACAGGAACAGCGCCAGATATGACGTCGAGAACGCCGAGAATGCGTCGCCGAACTCCGCGGGTTCACCGCGATGCAGCTTCAGCACCAGGCGGTAGATGCCCGCCTGCAAGATCGGGGTGACCGCGAGGCTGATGAGGAAGCCGAGGCACGGGATGGCTCCGGCGACGTTGCACAGGATCCAGATCGCAGTTGCGCCGATGACCAGACCGAAGTTGCCGGAGACCACCTCCCAGGCGCGGCCGATGACGTCGCCGATCGCGAACGTCCGATGCTCGCCGACGACGCGCGCGTAGATCTGATCGGCGGTTTCGGGCTCCGTGCTGCCAGCCTGGCTCCAGCCGGCGGCGCCGTAGCCGCCCGGCGCGCCGTAGCCGCTCGCGCCACCATAGGCCCCCGCGCCCGACGTCGGAGTCGGGGTTGGCGTCGGCACGATCGGCGTCGGCGTCCCGAAGCGCGGCTGCGTCGACGGAGTAACGGCAGGTGTCGGCGGCGTGATCGCGGCGGGTGGCGGGGGAGCTGGCGGCGGCGCCGGAGCGGCCGGCGGGCGAGCCTGCGCCAGCGGCTGCCAGTCGGCCATGCCCGCGCGCCACACCAGCGTGTCCGTCGTCACGACGCCGGTGGCGATCAGCCGATCCAGCGTGGCGTCGTCGACGGGGCCCTGTCGTTCGTTACCGACTGCGTAGTACCAGGTCATGACGGATGCTCCGGGATGGGACTAGCGGACGTCGCGCCACAGCCAGCGCAGGGTGTCGGGCAGGATCGATCCCCCGTGCTTGTGTGTATGGGCGCCGTCGCCGAACTCGAACCGATAGTCGTAGCTCTTGAACTTCAGCGCCGCGGCCATCGCCTGGTTGGCGAGCGGCCAGTTGCCGAACTGGTTGTCGAGATCGTTGGCCCCGTCCTGCAGGAAGACGCGCAGCGGCTTCTTGTCCGTCCGCCGCAGCAGGAACGGGTAGTGGTAGCCGCCGCGGATGTTGGTGAAACTGCCAATGTGGCTGACCACCTTGCGGAAGACGTCCGGGCGCTCCCACGCGGCGGTGAAGGCGCAGATGCCGCCGGAGCTGGCGCCGGCCAGCGCCCGCCGCTCCGGGTCGGTCGTGAGCGCGTAGCGCTTGGCCAGCTCGGGCAGCAGCTCGTCGATGAGCATGCGCGCGTAGTCGCCGTTGGGCGTGTCGTATTCGACGGAGCGGTTGCGGGCGCGGAAGCGGTTGTCGGGAAACGTCTCGCTGTCATGCCCCGGATTGACGAAGAGACCGATTGTGACCGGCATCTCCTTGCGATGGATCAGGTTGTCCATCACGACCGGCGCGCGGTACTCCTGCTCGACGTTCACGTACTTGTGGCCGTCCTGGAAGACCATGACCGCCGCCGGCACCGAGGCGTCGTACTGCGCCGGGACGTAGATCCAGTACTCGCGGACGGTGTTCGGGAACACCGTGCTCTTCCAGATGAGCGGCCCCTCGACTTTGCCACGCGGCACGCCCGGCTGCGGCTGCGAATCGGGCCCCAGTGTGTAGGCGTCGGTACCGGGCGGAGGCCCAGGCGCGGGTGCGGCCCCTGGCGTCTGGCCGGGTGTCTGGGCGGGCGTCTGGGCGGGTGTCTGGCCGGGCGTCTGGACGGGCGCAGGCGTCTGGCCGGCGGCGGCCGCGACCCAGAGCAGGGCCGCGCCCGCGACCGCCGTGCCGGCGAGGCTCGAACGAGACGACAGAACACGCACGGCCGGAGCCTCCAGCGTCGTGGCGGTTAAACGGAACCCCACCAGGGGCAGTATCCGCATCGGGGCGGGCGCATCATATCGCGCCCAGCTGAGATTCCAAGGAGTTCGAGGATGCCGCGATCGAAAAGACCGAACAGGCGAAGCGTTGGCGTGGGCGTGGCCGTCGTCACGGCGATGGCCACGGCCCTGCTGTCGAGGGGCGAGACGGGGCTCGACGCACAGGCGTCGTGGCTGACCGCGGCGGCGGTGCCGGGGGCAGCAGTGCAGGGGGCCGCGCAGGCATGGCCGACCTGGCGCGGTCCGCTCGGCACCGGCGAGGGCCCCGGCGCCAAGCCGCCGCTCGAATGGAGCGAGACCAAGAACATCCGCTGGAAGGTGGCGCTGCCCGGCCAGGGCAAGAGCAGCCCGATCGTGTGGCGCGACACCCTCTACGTGACCACCGCCGTGCCCGGAGATGGCGGCGCGCTGAAGTTCACGCTGATGGCCCTGAACCGGGCCGACGGCAAGGAGAAGTGGAGCCGGGTGCTGCGGGAGGAGAAGCCGCATGAGGGCCACCATCCAGACGGCACGTTTGCCGGCGGATCGGCGGTGACCGACGGCACGCGCCTGTACGCGTGGTTCGGTTCGCGCGGGCTCTACGCCGTGGATTTCGCCGGCAAGGTCCTGTGGGAGAAGGCGCTCGGGCAGATGCAGACCCGCAACGGGTTCGGCGAAGGCAGCTCGGTCGCCGTCCACGCCGGCACCCTGGTCGTGCCGTGGGACCACGAGGGCGCCGACTTCGTCATCGGGCTCGACGCCGCGACCGGCAAAGAAAAATGGCGCACGCCGCGCGACGAGCCCACGACCTGGTCGACGCCGCTGGTCGTCGCCGAGGGCGGCAAGCCGCAGGTGGTGCTGTCGGGCACCAACAAAGTGGCTGGCTACGACCTCGCGACGGGCGCCGTGATCTGGCAGACCGGGGGTACCACGGTGAACGCCATCCCGTCCCCGGTGTTCGGCGACGGCCTCGTGATCGCCATGGGCGGCTTCCGCGGCAGCATGGCCCGGGCGATCCGCATCGCCGACGCCAAGGGCGACGTCGATGGCACGCCGGCCCAGGTCTGGACCTACAGCAAGGACACGCCGTACGTGCCGTCGCCGCTGCTCTACCGCGGATCAGTGTACTTCCTGAAGGTCAACTCCGGCATCCTCACCAACCTCGACGCGAAGACCGGCGCGGTGCGCTTCACCGAGCGGCTGGCCGACGTCCCCAACGTCTACGCCTCGCCGGTCGCCGCAGACGGCCGCGTCTACGTCGTCGGGCGCGACGGGAAAACGGCGGTGCTCGACGCCGGGCCGAGCCTCAAGGTGCTGGCGACCAACGTCCTCGACGACGCCACCGACACGTCACCGGCCCTCGTGGATGGCGAGCTGTATCTGCGCGGCGCCAAGAGCCTGTACCGAATTTCCGCCAACTGATTTAGTTCGCGTCGCGGTTGTGGCGATCGTGCTCGGAGCGTGCTCGGAGCACGCTCCGAGCAACGTGCAGGACTTGCAATCCGGGGCGGCTGAGGCTAGCGTCACCGAAACACGGAAAGGGAGCCATGCTTCGACGCGATTTCCTCAAGACCACGGGGGCCGCGCTCGCGTTCTCCGCGATGCCCGCCTACGCGCAGCAATTCGCCGACGTCAAGAAGCGCGTGGCGCTGATCGGCACCGGCTGGTACGGCAAGTCCGACCTGTTCCGGCTGCTGCAGGTCGCGCCGGTGGAGGTCGTCTCGCTCTGCGACGCCGACTCGAACCTGCTGAACGAGTGCGCCGACATGTGTGCCGAGCGGCAGGTCTCGAAGAAGCGGCCGCGCACCTTCAAGCATTACCAGGAGCTCCTCGATCAGAAGGACGTCGACATCGCGCTCATCGCGACGCCCGATCACTGGCACGCGCTGCCGATGATCGCGGCCGCCAAGGCCGGCTGCGACATCTACGTGCAGAAGCCGATCAGCGTCGACGTGCGCGAAGGCCAGGCCATGCTGGCGGCGGCGCGGAAGTACAAGCGCGTCGTTCAGGTCGGCATGCAGCGCCGCAGCACGCCGCACCTGATCACGGCCCGCGATCGCATCGTCCGCGAGGGCAAGCTGGGCAAGGTCGGGCTGGTGGAGATTTACTGCTACTACCAGATGCGGGCCCGCGAGAACCCGCCCGATTCGACGCCGCCGGCCAACCTCGACTACGAGCTGTGGACGGGGCCGGCGCCGATGCGGCCCTACAACGCGCTGGTCCACCCGCGCCGGTGGCGCGCCTACATGGAATACGGCAACGGCATCGTCGGCGACATGTGCGTGCACATGCTCGACATGGTGCGCTGGATGCTCGACCTCGGCATGCCGAACCGGATCGCCTCGTCGGGCGGCATCCTGATCGACAAGACGAGCCGCGCCAACATCACCGACACGCAGACGGCGACCTTCGACTTCGGCGATCTGCCGGTCATCTGGACCCACCGGAGCTACGGCGCGCCGCCCGATCCGAAGTACCCGTGGGGCGCGACGATCTACGGTGATCAGGGGACGCTCAAGGCGAGCGTCAACTCCTACGACTTCATCCCGACCAAGGGCGAACCGATCCACGAAGACGTGAAGATGGAGCTCGAGGAATACCCGATCGACAAGGTCGAGAAGGACCTCGAGAAGCATGTCGCGCCGGCCATCCGCGGCCACATGAAAAACCTGCTGACGTGCATCCAGACTCGCGACAAGCCGGTCTCGGACATCGAGGAAGGCTACATCTCGGCGACTGCCTGTATCCTCGCCAACATGTCGCAGAAGCTCGGACGCTCGCTGACGTGGGATCACGCCAAGGGCCAGATCGTCGGTGATGCCGAGGCCAACAAGCTCCTGGCGCGTCCCTACCGCGCCCCCTACAAGCATCCCGATGCGGCGTCGGTTTAGCCTGATCCGAAGTACCCTAGTCGTCATGTCTCGAAGGTTCGCCGGTCTGGCGCTTGCCGCCTCCCTCCTGGCCGGGGTGGTGGCCGCGCCTCGTCTCCTGGCAGCCCCTGGGCTGCCGGCCCAAGCAGCGCAGCCGCCGCGCGGCATCGTCGCCACCTTCAACCAGGTGTGCGCCAGCTGTCACGGCGCCAACGGCAGCGGCGGTTCGGCGCCGAGCCTGCTCGACGACACGTGGGCGCACGGCGGCGGCGACGCCGAGATCGCCGCCAGCATCAAGAACGGCTGGCCGGGCACGCCGATGCCGCCCTTCGGCGCGACACTGAACGACCAGGACATCCGCGCGATGGTCATCTACATCCGCGAGCTGCGCGAGCGCGCCGCCTCCGGCGTGCTCCCCCGGACGGCGCCGCCGCCGCTGCCGGCCGGGGCGGTGACCTCCGAGCGTCACCGGTTCCGGATCGAGACGGTCGTCGAAGGGCTGGACAGCCCGTGGGCTGCCGCGGTCATGCCCGACGGCGGATTGCTGGTGCCGGAACGGGAAGGCCGGCTCCGGATCGTCCGGAACGGCGTGGCTGGGCCGCCGATCGCCGGGCTGCCGCCCATCTGGGTCAAACAGGACGGCGGCCTGATGGATGTCGCGCTCCACCCGGACTTCGCCAAGAACGGCTGGATCTACCTCGCCTTCAGCGAGACTGGCGGCACCGCCGAGGGCGCCTCGACCACGCGCATCGTCCGCGCCAAGATCAAGGACGGCGCACTGGTCGAGCAGCAGACGCTGTTCAAGGCCTCGCAGGATCTCTACTGGCCGGACAACACCCACTTCGGCGCGCGGTTCTTCTTCGACAAGGACAAGTTCCTCTACTACTCGATTGGCGATCGCGGCCACCTCGACACACCGCAGGACCTGAAGAGCCCGTACGGCAAGATCCATCGCGTCAAGGACGACGGCACGGCCCCGAAGGACAACCCGTTCGTCGATACGCCGGGCGCGGTGAAGACGATCTGGAGCTACGGCCACCGCAACCCGCAGGGTCTCGACGTCGACCCGGCGAGCGGCGCGCTGTGGGCCAGCGAGCACGGTCCGCGCGGCGGTGACGAGCTCAACCTGATCGAGAAGGGCAAGAACTACGGCTGGCCGGTTGCGACCCATGGCATGGACTACGACGGTACGCCGATGACGCCAACGTCGGTCACTGAGGCGCCCGGCATGGTCAATCCCGTCCTGCACTGGACACCGTCGATTGCCGTCAGCGGCATCAGCTTCTATCGCGGCAACACGTTCCCGCAGTGGAAGGGGAACCTCTTCGCCGCCGCGCTGGCCGGCCAGCAGCTGGTCCGGCTCGAGGTCGCCAACGGCAAGGTGACGCACCAGGAGACGCTGCTTCGCGGCTTCGGCCGGATCCGCCACGTCGTCAACGCACCGGACGGCACGCTCCTGGTCGTGTTCGCCGCACCCGGCCGGATCATCCGGCTGGTGCCGGCGCCCTGACCCTAGCAGCCCGTCCTGGCGCACTAGTCACCGCGAGGCGTCGCCGGTCGATCGCGGCGGCAGCTTGTCGATGCGGCCGATGCGCAGGAACCAGCGGTCGAAGATGTGCAGGTGCACCCGGGCGACGAGAAAGCCGCCGGCCGCCATCGCTGCACCGATCAGCACGGAGCGCAGCGTCGACCGCCACTGGATCGCCTTCATCACGCCGCTGCCGAAGCGCTCCCCCAGGACGCGATTGAGCACGAAGGCGAGCAGCGCGGTCAAGACGGATCCCACGACCGTGAAACCGAGCGCGCCGAAGGTCGTCTTTGACACCGACCCTGGCACCAGGCTCGACAGGATCTCCTTCTCACGGAAGACGTAAAGCGACCACGCCGCGGCGCCGACCAGGGCCGCGGCCAGCAACCACTTCACGACGACGAGCAGCCGCGAGAGCACCCACACCTTGAACGCCCTGGCGGCGCCGGCGTCGAGGATCCTGGCCACCCGCCTGCGGCGGGCGTCGCTGTCCGGCCCGACCCCTCGCGGCTGCAGCGCATCGTCGAGTTGCCTGAACCGCCACGGTTCGGCGGGCTCCGCAACGATGGCGGCGAATCCCGGCACCGACGGCTTGGCGGCCACGAGCTGCGCGTTGGTCATGCGGTAGCCGCTCAGCATCAACGCGCAGGCTTCGACCTCAGTGAACGAGTCGAGGTCGGTTCGAATCGCTGCGAGCTTCCGCTGGAGCGGGCCGTCGACGTCGTAGCTGGTCTGGTTGGCCTCGGCAGGCGATGCCGGCGCGAAGTCCGATAGCTCGCGGTTCGGCGGGATCTCGCGCCACGGCACCGAGCGGGCGGCGAGATCCTGCTTGAGGTGGAGGAACAGCAGCCCCCGCAGCAGCTGCGAGCGCCGACGCGTGGCCGTCTCGATGTACTGCGCTTCGCGCACCCTCGCCTGGAGAATGTCGTTGGCGCGCAGCGGGACGCCGATCACGCCGCTGGGCGGTACCAGCTGGTTGTCCATCTGGCCGCTGGCGTCGCTCACGATCAGGACGGTGCAGTCCTGCTCGAGCAGGCTCGAGCTGCCCTGGTTGTCGCAGACGCCGCCGTCGACGAGGCGGACGCTGTAATCCGGATACAGCTGGTCGAGGATCAGCGGTTCGAAGAGGCCCGGCACGCACGATGACGCGGCTACCGCGTGTCCGAGGCGGACCCGCTGGTGCTGCGTCGGAGCGTCGCGATAGTACATCCGGCGCAGGCGATCGTTGGCGTCGATCGCGGTGTTGATCCGGCCGGGCGGCTCGCCCATGAACGAGGCCGTGAACTGCCAGCAGTGGCCGCTGTTGAGCGACGTGGCATTCAGGATCAGGGTCGGGACTTTGTTGATGCGCCGCCAGTTGTGGCTGCGCGGCGAGAAGCGCGTGTCGAACGCGCCGTCGCCGTCGCCGACTTTCGGATGAATGAAGAGCTCGTTCAGCCAGCGCTTGCGCCGCCGGCGCGGCTCGCTCAGCGGCCACCTCGCGTTCTCGACAAGCCAGTCGGGCAGCCATTTCCAGCCGACGTACCCGCCATCGTCCACCTGGCTGAACAGCTCGCGTTCGTAGAGCTCGCCCACCCGCATCGTCCGCGAGTAGGACGGCTGGAAGATCATCTTGAGGTTGGTGGTCAGCTCCGCGAGCACGCGCATCCGGATGTTGCGCTGCACCCCCTTGAGGAAGCGGCGTTCGATGCGCGCGACAATCTCGACGTAGTCCGCAGGCCTGATCGCCCCATCGGTGCTCGTCTGCAGCAGGCGCCGGAGCTCGAGGTAGTAGTGCGCGCCGATGATCGAGCCACCGGAGACGCACGAGAGCACTTCGATCTGGGACAGCACGCCGTGCTCGGCCAGGCTGGCGAGGACGCCGATGTGGAACAGCGCCGCCCGGAAACCGCCGCCGGAGAGCGCCACGCCGAACTTGCCACGACACGCGCTGCGAACCGCCTCGTCGTCGTTTCGCAGGATCGCCTTCAGGGCCTGGCCAGCCGGCGACGTCTGGAAGTCGTCGACGGACTGGTCCGGCGTGCCCTGCAGCATGGCCAGCCGCGCCAGCTGCCGGGCCGTGCTCTCGTACTCCCACTCGGGAACGTCGAACCCGCCGCGTGGGACGGCGCCCAGGCGGCGCTCGAGGCCAGCGCGTTCGGGCCTGGTCACCAGCCAATCGACGGCGTGCGCGAAGTTCTGCGGGTCGAGGTGACCGAGGCCGAAATAGGCTTCGGCGATGGTCGCGTAGAACCACCACTCCTCCTGCAGCCAGGCGTGGGGCCTGACGCCTTTGTTGTCGATCACGTCGAGCAGTGGCGGCACCGATCGCAGGATCTCCTGTCGGATCGCCTGCGCGCTGGCACGGCGCCGGCGGGCCGCCTCCGAGTGGGTCCCGGCGCGCGACGCTTCCTCTTCCTCCTGGCTGGCCAGCAGGTCGAGCACGAAGGCGGCGTTGATGCCGGTGTAGCCGCGATCGATGGTCGCGTCGAACCTGCACGTCGGGTTGCGCTCGAGGTGGCCGAGCGGATCGCCGCATGCTGATGCCGGCGCGGACGTCGCATAGCCGCGGCGGTAGAAGAACAGCGCCTGCTCGAGGTGCGCGCGGACCGGGTCGACTTCCCACTTGCGCTTGTAGATGGCGCCGACGAGGCCGAGGGTCTCGGCGTTGGTCGTCGTCTTCAGGTCCTCGACCTTGCCCAGGATGTCGAGTGCGTGCTCGAGCCGCCAGTCGAGCGGCAGATCGGGGTCCTTGTAGGTGTAGAGGGCGCTCTTCTGGAAGATCTCGAAATACAGCTTGGGGTGCTCGCTTCGCTGCACCTCCGCGCGGGCGCGCTTCAGCAGCCGCCTGGCCAGCCCAAGCTCCTTTTCGCCGGCCACCCGCTTCGCCAGCCCGAGCAGCTCCTTCGGGTCGCCGCCGCGCGCGCTCAGGATCTGAAGGGCTCGCCGCTCGTCGGCCTCGCATCGCCGCCCGTGCAGCTCGCGGGCCAAGTCGGGTTGCCCTTCGCGCGCCACCTGCTTCTCGAGTCGGGCGACCTCGGCGCCGATCCGGGGGTCGGTCGCAGACATGCCCTGGAGCGTGGCCCCTTCGTAGAGAAAAGCCCTGGCCGCGATCTCATCGTGTGACCTGCTCCGCTCCTGTTGCATGACGCCTCCGGTGTGGATGAGTATCCGCTGAAGGAACGCCAACGGGGCCCGAATCGAACCAAGAGGCCCGCACCTCGTGAAAGCAAGAGGCCTGCACGGCGTGAAAGATCGATAGGATGGCGGAGGCGTCGCTGGTTGAACCTGGCGGCGTTGGCGCTCGTAGGTCCGGTCAGGAGAGGGACATGCTCCAACTCGAACCCACCGGTTGGTTCTCCTGGGAGTTCACGATCGTGCGCGGCGACCGCACCGTCGCGTCGCTCGACATTTCCTCGTGGCGCGATCGCGGCGAGCTGGTGGTCGATGGCGGAACCTACGCCGTGGTCCGCGAAGGCCTGGTGTCGAGCGACTTCCGCCTAAGCACCGCCGACGGCGTCACCGTGGCCACGGCGACCAAGCCGAGCATCCTGCGCCGGCGATTCGACGTGGTGCACGCCGGCCGCACCTGGACCCTGCAGCCACGCTCGGCCTGGGGCCGTGCGATGACGCTGCTCACGAATGGGCGCGAGGCCGGCGACATCACGCCCGGCGGCATGTGGACGCGTCGGGCCACGGCGACGCTCCCAGGCGAGCTGCCGCTCCCGGTGCAGGTGTTCGTGGTCTGGTTGGCGGTGCTGCTCTGGAAACGCGAGTCCGACGCTTCCGTGGCCGCGTCGTATTGACTCGGGCACTCGAGTCGGCCCAGCCTGAACGTGGCCCTTCATTACGTCGAACGGCCCGCGCCCGCGGCGCTCGCGCCCGCCATCGAGTGCGTGTGGAGCGTCACCGATCGGGTGGCACGCGCCGGACGCCCGCCCGATCGCCTGATCCCCGACGGCTGCCCCGAGCTGATCGTCCACCGCGGCGATCGCTACGCCCGGCGGATCGACGGGCGGCGCGTGCGGCAACCGGCCGCATTCCTCGCCGGCACTCTGTCCCGCCCCTGGATCGTCGAGGCGCCGCCGCGTGTCGCCACGGTCGGCGTGCGCTTCCGGCCTGGCGGCGTCACCGCGCTGTTCGGCGCTTCCCTCGCCGGCACCGCGGATCGCGAGGTGCCGCTCGCCGAGCTGCCGGCGCCGCTCACCGCGCTCGTCACCGCGATCCGCCGCGCCCGCGGCCCGGCCTCGGCG
>JANOIR010000444.1:0-3202 GCA_031407765.1 Vicinamibacteraceae bacterium | reverse complement strand
CGCCGAGGCCTTCACCGCCGCCTCGCTCATCCCCATCCGCCGGGCGACGTCGCGCACCGACAGGTCCTCGTACTTCAGCAGCGAGACGACCTCGCGCTGCACGCGCGGCAGGCCGGCCACGGCCCTGGCCAGCGTCTCCTTCACGTCGGCCTCGGCGGCGGCCGGACGCGGGGCCGGCTGCTCCGCGACGGCCGCGTCGTCCACGACCTCACGCGATCCGACCCGCTTCCGCGAGCGCAGCGCGTCGATCATCCGGCTGTGCACGATGGCATAGAACCACGGCCTGAACGGGCGCGCCGGATCGTAGGTGTGGCGGGCCTTGTGGACCGTGATCAGCGCCTCCTGCACGACGTCCTCGACCCAGTCGACCCGGCCGACGCGGCGGGCGACGAACCCCCGCGCGTCGCGGGCCGCCAGCCGCAGCAGCTCGTCGTAGGCCGGCTGATCGCCGCCTTGAGCGCGCTCCATGAGCGTACCGGCGTAGAGCTCCTCTTCGGGGGTCACGAGAACGGCTATGTCTGTCTACGTCGCAGCCCGGCGTGTGGTGACGCTGATCGAAGGCTGCCGCAGCGTCCGCCGGAGCAGCTATCATGCCCTGTCTTCCCCTTGGAAGGAGCCGACGTGAGCAAGCTCGCCGCCGCTGTTGCCGCTACGCTGCTGGTGATCACGAATACGGGATCGGCAGCGGCGCAGGTCCGCTTCCGCGCCGAGACGACGGTCGTCTACCTGGACGTCGTGGTGCGCGACGCCGCCGGCCGGCCTGTCACCGATCTCGAGGCCGCCGATGTCGAGGTGCTCGAGGACGGCATCGTCCAGCCGTTGGTCTGGTTCGATCGCAGCAACGCCGGGAGTGCGAGCATGGCCGCCGTCAGCCCGCGGACGACCGGGCCGGCGTTCGTCGGCGCACCCGAGGGGCCGCCGCAGTCGATCTTCGCGATCGTGTTCCACCAGCTCACCACCGAGCCGCGCGAGCGGGCGACCCGGGCCGCGCACGCCCTCGTCGATCGCCTGGCGCCGGGCGACTACTGCGGCATCTACGTCTTCGACAAGGAACTGCGGGAGCTGGCCGCCTTCACCGGCGATCGCGACGTGCTGCACCGCGCGATCCGCAGCGCGTCGATCACGCCGCCGGATTTCCGCACGGACGCGTACCGGCGGGGGTCGGCCGAGGACCCCGGCTCATCACTCATGCCGGGCCCCATCGGCGATCCGGGGCTCTGGGTCCGGGGGATGCGCCCGTATGAAGCCGTGCAGGAGGGCACGGCGTTCCGCGGCCTCGTCGAGGTACTCGATGCCTACGTAGGACGCCGGGCGATCGTGCTGTTCTCGGAGGGTCTGGCGACGCCGGACGTGATCCCTCGCCTCGAGCTCATTGCCGATGCGGCGGCGCCGGCGCACGTCAGCTTCTACACCATCGACGCCGCCGGCCTCCGCGTCGGCGGACCGCCCAGTCCGGCCAAGCGGCGCCTCACCGCCGCCGAGCTGTCGAGCGTCAGCAGTCCGACCCGGCTGGCGCCGGCGCGCATCTCCGAGATGGATCCATCGCGGGGCCTGCGCCCCCTCGCGGAGCTGACCGGCGGGCTCTATGTCTCCGACACCAACGACCTCAGAAGCGCGCTCGCGCGCGTGGACGCGGATCGCCGGAGCTACTACGTGATGGCCTACCGTGCGGCGAGCGGGGGTCCGATCAGACCGCGCGCCATCGAGGTGCGGGTGAAGCGGCCGAACACGCTCGTGCGCGCGCGGACCGCGCCCGGCCACAGCTCCCTCGGCGTCGGATCGCCGCGGCAGTCGTCGTCGCAGTAGATCGCGCCCCATCGCGCCTCGTGCGGACTCGAGTTCAGGCCGGCACGATCCGCACGTCGTAGCGCTCGAACATCCGGTCGGTCGTGAGGATGGCCAGCTTCTCGATCTGCGCCTGCGCGATGAGCAGGCGATCGAACGGATCACGGTGGTGCGGCGGCAGCGAGGCGACGCGAGCGGCGTGCTCATGCTCCACGGGTAAGGGCGACGTCTGGAACGCTGACAGGCGTGACGGCAGATACCGTTCGAGAGGTTCGGGTAGTTGCAGCTTGCCAAGCCCGTGCTTGATGGCGATTTCCCACACGCTCGCGGCCGACAGATAGAGCTCGGTGCGGTCGTCCACGAGCAGGCCACGGGTGGCCTCGGACAGGCGATCGGGCGCCGCTGTCATCCACAGCCAGCAGCTGGTGTCGAGCAACAGCCTCATCGCTCGAAGCTCTCCAGGACGTCGTCGGGCAGCGGCGCGTCGAAGTCGGCCGCCACGATCACCTTGCCGGCGTCGACGCCAAGCGGACGGAGAGCCGCGGGACGCAGGCGCACGAGCCGCGCGACTGGCGTGCCGGCCTTCGCGATGACGACGTCCTCGCCCTTGGCGACCCGATCGAGCAGCCGGGAGAGATGGGTCTTGGCTTCGTGAACATTGACGACAATGGACTTGCGCATGTCGTCCGATCGTTGACTAAGTCATATGACTAAGTCAATTTCTCCGGGTGCCGGCGTGGCCGCCGCGCGATCGAGGGCTCCGGTAGGCGCCGGCAGGTCGCAGGCTGGGGCCGGGCGCGGACGCCGGCAAATACCGGATAATGCCCGCATCCTGCTTCCAAGGAGCTTCCACTCGATGCCATTCGTGTCCCGTCGGGCCCAGCCCGGCTCCCTGTCGGCCCGGGTCCGCGCCGTTGCCGCACTCGCCGGCCTGGCCGCCTTGACCGTCGTCGTGGCCCCCCTCGCGGTCCCGGTCGCCGCCCAACCATCCGCCCCGGGCCTGGCGCCGCTGCCACCGGTCGCGAACAAGCTCCCGCGCGCCACGCCAGAATCGCAGGGCGTGTCGTCGCAGGCGATGCTGGCGTTCATCGAGGCGCTCGACGCCAACGTCGACACGATGAACAGCATCATCGTCGTGCGGCACGGCCAGGTGATCGCCGAAGGCTGGGGGGCGCCGTTCGCCGCCGACACGCCGCACCAGATGTTCTCGCTGACCAAGAGCTTCACGTCGACGGCGGTCGGCCTGGCCCTGGCCGAAGGCAAGCTGAGCGTCGACGATCCGGTGCTGAAGTACTTTCCCGACGTGACGCCAGCGGCGGGCAACGACTTCCAGAAGGGCATGCGGATCCGCGACCTGCTGGCGATGTCGACCGGGCACCGGACCGAGCCCAGCTTCGCCGGCAGCACCACCTGGACC
>JANOIR010000421.1:0-2381 GCA_031407765.1 Vicinamibacteraceae bacterium | reverse complement strand
TTCTCGGTGGACAACGGCGCGCTCGACTCGATGGGCGAAGGCGAAACGCGCGAGCAGTCTTATGAAGTGCTGGTCGACGACGGCCACGGCGGCCTCGCGCAACGCATCGTCACCGTGACGCTGGCAGGCGTGAACGACGCGCCGGTCGCGGCGAACGACGCGGCGGCCGTGCAGGAAGACGGCACGCTGGTCGCCTCCGGCAACGTGCTGGGGAATGACTCTGATGTTGATTCGAATGCAATTTTGAGCGTCACAAATCCTGGAACCTTCATTGGAAGCTACGGCACGCTGATACTGGCGTCCGACGGCAGCTACAGCTACGCGCTGGACAACGCGTCGGCGCAGTCGCTGGCCGGGGGGCAGCAGGTCTCGGATGTGTTCGGTTATGCCACGACCGATGGTCTGGTCAGTTCTTCCGCCAGTCTGGTCATGGAAGTATCAGGAATGAACGACGCGCCGGTGGTTGCTGGCGACGCGGCGAGCGTGCAGGAAGATGGTGCGCTGGTCGCCTCCGGCAATGTTCTGGCGAACGATTCCGACGTGGATGCCGGCACGGTGCTCACCGTGACCAACCCCGGGAGCTACAGCGCGCTATTCGGCGGCCTCGGTACGCTGACGCTGCAGGCCGACGGTGCCTACAGCTATGCGCTGAACAACGCTGCGGCGCAATCGCTCGCCGCAGGCGAGTCCCGCCAGGAAGTGTTCCTTTACGGCGTGAGCGATGGCTACGAGGCGACCTTTCCCGAGTTGCCCCAGGCGCCGGTCTTCGGTGCCATCGCCATCACGATCCAGGGCGCGAACGACGGGCCGGTTGCCGCGAACGACGTGGCCAGCGTGCAGGAAGACGGCACGCTTGTGGCGAGCGGCAACGTATTGGCTAACGATTCCGACGTCGATGCCACGGACGTCCTGGGCGTTGCCAATCCGGGGACCTACGTCGGCAGCTACGGAACGCTTACCCTGGCGGCCGACGGCAGCTACAGCTACGAGCTCGACAACACGGCGGCGCAATCGCTGGCCGCCGGGCAGCAGGTCTCGGACGTGTTCGGCTATGCGGCGACCGACGGCCTGGCCGAATCGCTTGCCAGCCTCTCGGTTGGGATAACTGGAAAGAACGACGCGCCGGTGGCCGCGGACGATACGGCCAGCGTGCAGGAAGATGGCACGCTGCTTGCGACCGGAAATGTGCTCACGAACGACACCGATGTCGATGCGGGATCGTCCTTGCTGGTTACCAGTGCCGGATCCTACACGGGCAACTTCGGCACGCTGACGCTGTCGGCGGACGGCAGCTACAGCTATGCGCTCGACAATGCGGCAGTGCAATCGCTGGCCGCCGGGCAGTCGGTCCAGGATGTCTTCTCCTACGACGCCACGGACGGTATCGCAAGTTCGACCGCGGCGTTGACGGTGACCATCTCCGGCGCGAATGACGCGCCGGTGACGCAGGACGACGGCGCGAACGTGCAGGAAGACGGCGTGCTCACGGCGAGCGGCAACCTGCTCGCGAACGACAACGACGTCGATGGCGGCACCACGTTGACGGTGGCGAACGCCGGCATCTACGGCAATCTCAATCTGTCCGCGAACGGGGATTACACGTACACGCTCGACAACGCCTCGGTGGCGGTGCAGGGCCTGCACGCGGGCGAGGTAGTTGCCGACAGCTTCGTGTACCTCGCGAGCGACGGCATCACCAGCACGCCGGGCACTCTCGCGGTGTCCATTACCGGCGCCAATGACGCGCCGGCCACGGCGAGCGACACAGCGAGCGTGCAGGAAGACGCCGCGCTGGCGGCCAGCGGCAACGTGCTGGGGAACGATTCCGACGTCGATCTGAATACTTCCCTGAGCGTAGCAAGCCCTGGAACTTTCACCGGCAGCTATGGCATGCTGACGCTCTCGGCGAACGGCAGCTACACCTACGCCCTTGCCAATGCGTCGGTGGCGGTACAGGCGCTCGCGGCCGGACAGACGGTGACCGACGCCTTCGGCTACGCTGCCAGCGACGGCATTGTCAGCACGCCTTCGACGTTGACCGTGAGCATAGCCGGCGCGAATGACGCACCAGTCGCGGCGAACGACTTGGCAAGCGTGAAGGAAGACACCACGCTGACCGCGAGCGGCAACGTGCTTGCGAACGATTCCGATATCGATGCAGGCAGCGTGCTTTCCGCAAGCCCGGGAAATTTCGTCGGAAACTACGGCTCGCTGAGCCTGGCGGCGGACGGCGCGTATAGCTACACGCTGGCCAACGGTTCGGCCGCGGTGCAGAGCTTGCGCGCGGGCCAGAGCGTGACCGACGTGTTCGGCTACGCGGCCAGCGACGGCCTCGCGAGCACCGCGGGCAGCCTGGTGGTGACGATCAACGGCACGAACGA
>JANOIR010000417.1:0-1863 GCA_031407765.1 Vicinamibacteraceae bacterium | reverse complement strand
CTGCCGCTCGTACGCATCCACGAACACACGGCGGCCATCCAAGCTCTGGCCGTGCAACCGAACGGCGATGCGCTGGTGCTGTCGGACGTGCGCGGCGCCGTGCTGCAGGGCGAGACCGGCAAGCCGGCGCTGGCCAGCGTCGTGCCGCCTTCCAGCGGCTTGAGCCTGTACACCGCCGTCCACGCCATCGCTTTCGCGCCGGATGGCCGCACCTGGGCCCGTGCGGGATCGAGCCGCGAGATCACCCTTCACACCGGTGCATCGACGCGCTCGATCCCCGACGGCGACAAGATCGGCGAGACGACAGTGATGTTCGTGCTCGGCCTGGCGTTCAGCCCGGACGGCAAAGCCCTGGTGTCGGCATCGACAAGCGGATCGTTGCGTTGGCACGACCTCACCAACGGCAGTTCCCGTCTGCTCCGTTCGGCGCCCGACCTCGTCTCGGTCGCGTTCAGCCCCGACGGCCGTTGGGTGGCGGCAGGCGGCGACCGCGGTTTCCTACAGGCCGTTGCCGTCGCCCCCGGCGCCTCGGCGCCCAAGCTCGACGCCATGCCGAGCGGCACGGTCAACGCGCTCGCGTTCGACGGCAGCGGTCGGCGGCTGTTCGCCGCCTCGCGCGGCGGGCGCATCGAGGTGTTCGACACGCGGGACGGCAAGCGCATCGCCAGCCAGGAAGCGCCCGAACAGGGCGCCCTCGAGGCAATGGCGGTCACGCCGGACGGCCGGTTTGTCGCCACCGGGCACGGCAGCGGCGCTGTGCTGCTGTGGTCGTGGCGCGAGGGCACGGACGCATGGCCGCGGCAACTGCTGCTGCGACACGCTGCGCCGGTGCGCGCCCTGGCGTTCGCGGCAGACCAGCGCACGCTCGTTTCGGCCGGCGCGGACGGCCGGCTGTTCGTGACGCTGCCGGTCGACCGTGGCCGCTGGCAGCGCCAGGCGGGCGCGGGCCCCACGCGCGAGCCGTCGCAACCGCTCGTGCCGGGCGAGGTGCGCAGCCCGGACGGGCGCTGGATCGGCTGGCCCGGAACCGTGGCCTCGAAGCCGTCGCCGTTCGACACCGATTTCAGCCGCCTGTCATCGGCACAAGTGCCGCGTCTGACGCTGCTGCGCGGCGCCGATCGCCAGCCTGTGGTGGACGGTGCGGACCTGCCGGCCGACCCCGGCGAACGCATCGGCGCCGGCCCGGTGTTCGCGGGCGACAGTTCGGAGCTTGCCGTGCAGGTCGGCGGGCGGCTGCTGTTCTGGGATCTGGCGGCCACCGAGCCGCTGGACGCGGCCCTTGCGCTGCCACCCGGCACCCGCCTGATCGGCGCATCGCCCGGCGGCGCAGGCTGGCTTGCCGGCACCGATGCGAAGGCGGACGGTCACTTCGCCTTCGGCACCGACCGCCGCGACTGGGTGCGGGCGGTGTGCGCGCTCGCGGGCCGCACCTTGACGGCCGAGGAATGGCGCCGCCATGTCGGCGGCGACCGGCCCTTCGCGCCGGCCTGCCGTCTCGGGTCCTGAGGTGCCCGCGCAGCGCGCGACCTCAGCGCCAGTCAACTGTGCAATTCAAGGATGAACGGCAGGTCGCAGCGATTGCCGCGCGCTCACCCGCCGGCGATCGATCGGATCAACGCGGTCGCGATCTCGAGCCCTTCGTCGCGCGTGTCGTCTCGGCGCGAGGGCCGCTGCGCTCGCCGGTACCAGTAGTCGGCGTTTCCAAGGTCCCCTTCGATGCGATGCAGCCAGGCGTGGACCCAGGCGCCTTGCGCGTCGTCCTGCGCCTGCGCGAGTTCGTGCGCGGCGTCCCATTCGCCGCGCAGGCCAAGCCAGAGGGCTCGCAGCATCGGCGTCACAAACGGCGGCGGCTCGTCGCGATCG
>JANOIR010000335.1:0-4507 GCA_031407765.1 Vicinamibacteraceae bacterium | reverse complement strand
ACGCGCCCCCGGAATGGGCCTGCCCGACCTTTCGCGGCCTGTTCTACGGACTCGCCCAGTTGGAGACCGACATGCACCTGCACGTGCATCTCGAGAACAACGTGCTCTTTCCTCGAGCGGCGAGGCTGGCCAGGGTTCAAGGCGCCTGTCGCGCCAGCTGACGGGCGCCGTGGTAGCATGCGGTCCCGCTTGGGTGCCCACGAGGGCATAACGGGGAAGACCGGTGTGATTCCGGCGCGGTCCCGCCACTGTGAGTGAAGGCGCGCGGCTTCGATGACCACTCGACCTGACGGTCGGGGAAGGTGAAGCCGCCCGCGAATCGACATCGGTCGATTCGCGACTTCCGAGCCAGGAGACCTACCCAGGCGTTCTTGCGGTCGACCTTCTGCGACGACGGAAGGTGTGCACTGGAACGTGCGGCGTCACGCCGTCTGTCCCACGCATCCCTTTGTCGTCTCTCGGTCGCTGCGTGCGCGCGGAGGCTTCGCGATGGGCTCGGGTCGTATGTGGCGGTTCACCGGCGCGACGCTGCTCCTGGGCTCGGCGATAGCGGCGGCTCCCCTCGCGGAAGCGCCCCGTGCGAACGTCACGCGCGGCTGTGTCCGGGCGTTCGACGCGACCGCCGACTACTTTCCGGACAAGGTATCGCCCGAGGACGCCGCCAACTTCACGGTGTCCTATCACCGCTCCTACAAGGTGGTGACGGTCCGCGAGACCCCGACCGGCGATCCGGCTGAGACCTACGTGCTGGTGCAGTGCGGAACGCCGCCGCCGGCGCTGATCGGAGCCCTGGCCGGTGCGACCGTCGCCACGGTCCCGGTGACATCGTTCTACTCGGCCTCGACGACGCACCTGCCACTGCTGATCGATCTTGGACGTCTCGATGTCCTGACCGGCGTGGCGCGGCTCCAGGACCTGACCGGCGACGCCATCCTGGCTCGCGCCCGCACCGGCAAGCTCCGCGAATTCGCGCCGGTGTCGGTCGTCGATGCAGAGCTGATCGTCTCGCAGCGTCCAGGTCTTTTCATGGCCGGCGGGACGCCGGGTGCGTCGCTGACCGCGGTGCGTGGCGCCGGCATCCCAGTCGTGGCCAACACCGAATGGCTCGAGCCGACGGCGCTGGCCCGCGCCGAGTGGCTCAAGTACCTGGCGCTGTTCCTCAACGAGGAACGGGCCGCGCAGCGGCTCCATGGCGACATGAAGGCGCGCTACCGCGCGCTCAGCGCGCGCGCCATGGCGGTTCCCGACGGCCGCAAGCCACTGGTCATGACCGGGCGGGGAACATCCGGGAACTTCGTCATCGCCGGCGGGCGCTCCTACGTCGCCGCGTTGATTCGCGACGCCGGTGGACGGTACGTCTGGGCCGACGACACAGCGGTCGGGTCGCGCACAATCGACCTCGAGGCCCAGGTACGTCGCGCGTCGAACGCCGACCGCTGGATCAACGGCGGCGGCTGGCCCGACCTCGAGGGGATGCTCGAGGACGAGCCGCGCTACGGCCTGTTCAAGGCCTGTCGGCAACGCCAGGTCTGGGTCTACGAGCGCCGGATCTCGGCCACTGGTGCCAACGATTACTGGTCGCGCAGCGTCTCGCATCCTGATCTGGTGCTGGCCGACCTCGTCAAGATCTTCCACCCAGGTCTGCTCCAGGAGCACACCTTCGAGTGGTACATGCCGGTGCCGGGGCGACGTCAGTGAACGCCTCCATCGAGCCCGTAACCGCGGTTGCCCCGCGCACCGGCGGCGCCACACCGGCCTCGGGCGCGCGCGAAGCGTCCGTGCTCGTCGGTCTGCTGGGCGGCGTGGTCCTGGCCTTCCTGGTGTCGCTCGCGCTGGGGTCGACACACGTGCCGGTGAGCCGTGTCGTCGATGTGCTCGGACAGCTGATCACGGGATCCGCTGCGGACGCGGACGTGACCGGCATCATCGTCGCCCAGGTGCGGCTGCCGCGCTCAATCACCGCGCTCCTGGCGGGCGCGGCGCTCGGGATTGCGGGCCTGCAAATGCAGACGCTGTTCCGGAACCCGTTGGCCGATCCGTTCGCCCTCGGCATCTCGTCGGGGGCCAGCCTCGGTGTCGCCCTCGTCGTGCTCGGCTCAGGTCTGGGCCCGGCCGTCGCGTTCGGCGCGACCACCGGCCTGCGCGGCGACGCCTTGATCACGGCCGCCGCGATCGCCGGCGCCGCGGCGGTCTTCGCCGTCGTGCTGGCGGTGTCCGCGCGCGTGTCGAGCCCGCCGACGGTGCTCGTGCTCGGGCTGATGTTCGGCTACGCGGTGTCCGCCGTGGTGACCGTGCTCGTTGGCGCCAGCCAGCCCGAACGCCTGCAGCAGTGGGCCCAGTGGAGCTTCGGGTCGTTCTCGGGCGTTACGTGGCGGCGGCTCTGGCTCTTCGCGCCGCTGACCATCACAGGCGTGCTCCTTGCCGCCGCGATGACCAAGCCGCTCAACGCACTGCTGCTCGGCGACGACTACGCCCGCTCGATGGGCGTCGCGGTCAGGCGGGCGCGCCACCTGACGATGCTCGGCGCGTCGGTCCTCGGGGCCGTCGTCACCGCGTTCTGCGGTCCCATCGCCTTCGTCGGTATCGCCGTGCCGCATCTGTGTCGCGGGTTGCTCGGCACCGCGGACCATCGCGTGCTCGTCCCGGCGGTCGTGCTGATGGGGGGCACGGTGGCGTTGGCGGCGCAAATCGTGTCGCTCCTGCCCGGCGCGAGCGGCGTGCTGCCGCTCAATGCCGTCACCTCGCTGATCGGCGCCCCGGTCGTGGTCATGGTCCTGCTGCGCGGTCGGAAGGGGGCGTTCGCACGATGAGCAGCAGCGCGGCAGTAGCGGCCCTGCAGGCGCGGGACCTGGCCGTCGGCTATCGACGCCGCGGCACCCGGCGCGCGGTCCTCGAACGCGTCAACGTGTCGGTGCATCCTGGCGAGTTGATCTGTCTGCTCGGTCCCAACGGGATCGGCAAGTCGACGCTGCTGCGAACCCTGGCCCGGATGCAGCCGCCGCTGTGGGGCGAGGTCGCCCTCGGCGGCGAGCCGCTCGACGCGCTCTCGGCATCCGCGCTGGCCCGGCGCGTCGGTGTCGTCCTGACCGACCGGATCGGGGTCGAGGCTCTATCGGTCTGGCGCGTCGTCGCGCTCGGCCGGTATCCACACTCAGGGTGGCTGGGGCGGCTCGACGCCAACGACCGGGCGGTCATCGACCAGGCGATCGACGCCGTCGGTGCCCGGCACCTCGCCGAGCGTGACGTAAGTCAGTTGTCTGACGGCGAGCGCCAGCGCGTGATGGTGGCCCGCGCCCTCGCCCAGGAGCCGCTCCTGCTCCTTCTCGACGAGCCGACTGCGTTTCTCGACGTGCCTTCGAGGGTCGAGCTCTTCGCGCTCCTCCGGCGGCTGACTCGCGAGCGGGCGCTCGCCGCCGTGATCTCGACCCACGATCTGGAGCTCGCGCTGCGCTCCGCCGACGTCATATGGCTGGTTGAACCTGGCGGTGAGCTGATCGCGGGCGCGCCCGAGGACGTGATGCTCTCGGGAGCGGTGGCGCGCACCTTCGAGGGCCGGCAGGTCCGCTTTCACGTCGAGGATCGCAACTTCCGCTGGCTGACCGGTGAGCGCGGCACCGCCGCGGTGCACGGCGACGGCCTGCTGGCCGTCATGGCGCGGGCCGTGCTCGAGCGCGAGGGCTATGCGATCGTCGCCGACGCCACGGCGCCCGAGACGCTCGTGGTCGCGGTCGGCGAGGCGGGCTGGCATCTGTCGAGCGATGCGACCGACCAGAGCGGGAACACCTTTCGCTCGCTCGCCGCGTGTGTGCGGGCGCTCGATTCCACTACCGAGGAGACTGTATGAGAAGCATCAGCACGATGCGCGGCGACGCCGGCGAGACGAGCCTGGCCGGTGGCGTCCGCGTGTCCAAGGGCTCATGGCGGGTCGAGACCTACGGCACCATCGACGAGCTCAGCTCGTCGCTGGGCTTCGCCCGCTCCATCTGCGAGGACGCCGAGATAACGGCCTTCACCAAGGCGGTCCAGCAGGATCTCTTCAGAATCGGATCGTCGCTCGCGACGCCGCCTGAAAGCCCCAAGCCGCAGATCGTCATCGCACCCGAGCTGATCGATCGGCTGACTGCGGAGGTGCACCGCATCGAGGCGATCAAGGGCATGCTCGCCGACTGGTCGATCCCAGGCGAGCACTGCGCCGCCGCGGCGTACGACGTCGCGCGCACGATCTGCCGGCGGGCCGAACGCGCGCTGGTGCGCCTGCAGGAATCCGGAGCCGGCGTGCAGCCGTCGATGCTGGCCTACGTCAACCGGCTCTCCGACCTGCTCTGGCTGTTTGGGCGCAAGATCGAACACGACGCCGGCGTGAGCGGTTCGCTGCGAGAGGTGACCGGCAAGGCCGGCAATCGCTTCTCCCGCGCCTGGTGATGCGCGCCGTGTCGCCGATCGTCGAGGCATACGAGGCGCTGCGCCCGCTCAACGCGAGCTGGGCCGTCGAGGTCGCGAAGCCGAC
>JANOIR010000294.1:0-7986 GCA_031407765.1 Vicinamibacteraceae bacterium | reverse complement strand
CAGGGCACCTTCCGCTTCGAGACGCCAGCCAAGCTGACGGTGAAGTCCTCGTGCGCGATCGGCATGAAGAACGGCGACGTGCTTGTCGTGATGACCGACGCGAAGATCGACTGCGCCGCCGCGGCGAAGAGCGCCGACCCGCAGGACGCCGTGCTCAACAGCGGCGGCGTCGCGGCCCGCGTCCACTTCACGATCAAGGTCAGCGGCAAGCTGGGCCCCGTGTTCCTCGCCAACGTCACCGGCGCGTCCACCTATACCGACGACGCGAACGGCGTGCTCAAGGCCGGTCCGAAGTCGCCGACCAGCATTGCCGGGACGGTGACGAGTGGCGGCGTCAAGAAGGTGCATCTCTATCAGGGCGAGCGCGACATGGAGTACGACCTGACCTTCAACACGCCGATCGTGAAGGCGGCGAAATAGCATCGCTGCTGGTCAGATGCTCAAGCCGTCGCTCGCTGTTCTCGTACTCCTGGCCGCATCCGGCGCCGGCGCCCTTGCCGGGCAGGTGCGGTATCTGCCAGACGCCCCAGGCCGATGGAAACCGTGGAGATTCGAGGCGTACGACGGGAGCCGTCGCGCCTCTGCCGCCAAGCTGACGGAGGTCAAGGCGCTCGAGGCGCAACTCGTTGCGCTCAACGGCATCCTGCGACAGGCGCCCGGCTTCGCCGCTCCGATGGGCTTCAGCGTCGAGACCGTCGGGTCCCTCGATATCGAGTCGCACCGGCCGGGACAGCCGGCGGCCGCCGCGCTGCCCCTCCCCGCGACGCTGAACTTCGGCGCCTACGCCGTCCACGAATGGGATGCGGGCGGCAAGACGAAGCGTGACGACACCGGCGAGACGGCGCAGGTGCTGTTCTTCGTCAACCAGCTGGCGCTCCCGATCTTGTTCGAAGGCGGCGGCGTCCCGGAGTTCGACGATCTCGAGACCGACATCACACTGCTGGCCAGGCCGCAGGCGGCCGTCTACGGGATGCCACGCCATGGCAGCGCGCTCGTGATGAAGAAGAACCCCGCCCCGCTGTCGGTGCCCGTCTCGCTCGGGGAGAGCCTGCAGCTGCTCGCCAAGGCCGTGTCGGCGCGGCTCGTCACGAGCAGGGAGGTGGTGGCGCGGGTGCAGAAGCAGTACGACGATGCCAGGGATCCGGCGAAGCGCGGCCAGCGTGTCGCTGAATTCAAGCGGCTGGCGCCGATGGTCAAGGATCCGGCCTATGTCGACAAGATGATCAAGGCCGACCAGCAGATCGAGGCCGGTCTCGCCAAGATGATCGGCCCGGCCAGCGAGACGACGAAGGCGATGGTCGCCGTCGAGCGCGAGCTCGCCGCGGTCACGGCCGCCCTCGACGCCCTGCCCGCCGCCGATCGCGCCGCGCCTGCCTGCTAAGTGGCGGGGAACACCGCCGGGCCGGCCCGCTTCACGCGCGACCTGGCCGCGGCCTGCGCCCCCGTCGTCCGGCCGAACTGGAAGCTGTTCAACCCGGCTCTGCCGCGGTCTGCGCCGCAGCTGCTCGTCATCGGTCATTTCGATCGATGTCTCGAGTCGCGGCAGCCGGCCGCCAACCAGGGCGGCTGCACGGCCAACAGGAAGCTGCTCGAGGGCCTCGACCAGCGGGCCCTCCTCGCCTGGCTGCAATAGCCCGCCGGGCGCACAGCCCTGGATCGCCGGCGCGGATGAGAGTAGTACTGCTGCCGTGCCATCCCCATCGATCGTCCGCGCTTTCGCGTCAGCGCTCCTGGCCGTGCCGCTGCTCGCCGTCCCGATCTTCCAGGCCGGCGGCCGAGGACAGGCGCCGACCTCGGCGCCGGTTGCGGCGCCGGCTGCGGCGACGGCGCGCGACTATCCGGTCCAGCCGGTGCCGTTCACCGACGTCACGCTCTCGGACCCGTTCTGGGCGCCGCGGATCGAGGTGAACCGCACCGCCACGATCCCGGTGGCGTTCGACCAATGTGAGCGCACCAACCGGGTCGATCTGTTCGTGCGGGCGGCGCAGGTGCTGCGCGGCGAGGAGCCGGCGAACCGCAAGCCGCCCGGCTATCCCTTCGACGACACCGACGTCTACAAGGTGATCGAAGGCGCGTCGTACGCCTTGCGCGTCCATCCGGATCCGAAACTCGATGCCTACGTCGACGGCGTGATCGAGAAGATCGCAGCCGCGCAGGAACCGGACGGCTATCTCTACACCACGCGCACCATCGACCCGAAGCAGCCGCACGCCTGGGCGGGCCCGGAGCGCTGGGTGCTCGAGCGCGACGACAGCCACGAGCTCTACAACCTCGGCCACCTCTTCGAAGCGGCGACGGCGCACTACCTCGCCACCGGCAAGAAGTCCCTCCTGAACGTCGCGGTGAAGGCCGCCGACCTGCTGGTGCGCACGTTCGGACCCGGCAAGCGATCGATCTGGCCCGGTCATCAGATCACCGAGATGGGCCTCGTGAAAATGGCTCGGGTGACGGGCAACCAGGACTACGTCGCCTTGGCCAAGTTCATGCTCGACGAGCGCGGACCCGCGCCGCTGCCGCCAGGCGAGCGCGCCAATCCACGCGGCCTCGACTACAACCAGGCGCAGCAGCGCGTCGTCGACCAGACCGAGCCGGTCGGCCACGCGGTGCGTGCGATGTACATGTATTCGGGCATGGCCGACGTCGCCGCGCTCACCGGCGATCCCACCTACGTGAAGGCGATCGACACGATCTGGAGCAACACCGTCAGCAAGAAGCTGTACATCACCGGCGGCATCGGCGCCTCCGGCGTCGGCGAGGCGTTCGGCAGCCACTACCAGCTGCCCAACCTGACCGCCTACAACGAGACCTGCGCCTCGGTCGGCATGGACTACTGGAATCACCGGCTGTTCCTGCTCCACGGCGACGCCAAGTACATCGACGTGATGGAGCGGACGCTGTTCAACGGGCTGATCTCGGGCGTCGCCCTCGACGGCAAGACGTTCTTCTATCCGAACCCGCTCGAGTCGCGCGGCCAGCACCAGCGCAGCCCGTGGTTCGGCGTGGCCTGCTGCCCGTCGAACATCTCGCGCTTCCTGCCGTCGGTACCCGGCTACGTCTACGCGAAGACGTCCGATGCCGTCTACGTCAACCTCTATGTCCAGAGCACGGCGGACATCACCCTCGACCGCACGCACAAGGTCCGGTTGACACAAGCGACCCGTTACCCGTGGGACGGTGCGGTGAAGATCACCGTCGCGCCGGAGGCGGCGGCGACCTTCGCGATCAACCTGCGCATTCCTGGCTGGGCGCGCGAGGAGCCGGTGCCGGGCGATCTCTACCGGTTCGCCGACAAGGCACCGCCGGCTACCGTCCGCGTCAACGGCACGGTCGCGCCGCTCACGCTCGACAAGGGCTACGTCCGGCTCTCCCGCGCGTGGAAGCGCGGCGACGTCATCGAGCTCGATCTGCCGATGCCCGTCCGGCGCGTCGTCGCGCACGAGAAGGTCGCGGATGACGCCGGGCGAGTGGCGCTGCAGCGCGGGCCAATCGTCTATGCCGCCGAGTGGCCCGATCACCCCGGCGGCCGCGTCCGCAACTTGGTGCTGCCGGACGCGAGCTCGCTGACGTCGGAGTTCATGCCCACGCTGCTGAATGGCGTGACGGTGCTGCGGGGACGCGCGCGCGCCCTCGCAGCAGACAGCCGCGGCGGTGTCACCTCGGCCGACCTGCCGCTCATCGCGATTCCCTACGCGACGTGGGCCAACCGCGGTCCTGGCGAGATGATCGTGTGGCTGCCGCGCACGGACACCGGCGCGCATCCGACGCCGTATCCCACGCTCGCGACGACCGCCACGATCACGGCGTCGGTGCCGACCGGGCGGCGCGGCAAGAGTCCGCGTCCGATCAACGACGGCGAGGCGCCCGCCTCGTCCGACGATCCGGCCTCGTACTTCGACTGGTGGCCGACCCGCGGCAGCACCACCGAGTGGGTCGAGATGACGTTCGCCACGCCGGCGACGATCTCGGAGTCGTCGGTCTACTGGTTCGACGACACCGGCCACGGCGGCGTGCGGGTGCCCGCCGCTTGGCGGATCCTCTACAAGGACGGCGCGGCGTGGAAGCCGGTGGAGGCCGTCGAGGCCTACGGCGTCGTTCGCGATCGTTTCAACCGCGTGTCGTTCACGACAGTCACCACCGGTGCCTTGCGGATCGAGGTGACGATGCAGCCGACGTTCTCGGCTGGCCTGCAGGAATGGACGGCGAAGTAGGCTCCTCTCGGAGTCCCGAGCGCATGGAAAGGATCGTCGTGATGCCGGCCCTCTAAGAGTTGTGGCAGCGCCCGCCACGGTAGGAGGCCAGCAACATGACGAAACATCTGTATGACGCCAGTCAGCGCGCGTCGATCGGCAACTTCAGCGTGCATCTCCGGCGCACGCTGATCGGAGTCGCGGCCGCCTGGCTGCTCGCTGCGAGCCCGGCCCTCGCTCAGCGCACACTCGAGTCACGAGGCCAGGATGCGCGAGCGCAAGCGTCGGATGACGATGAGGCCAGGGGTGGTGGCGGCTCCGACGTCGAGAGCCGTGGGCGCTACTGTGCGGCGACCGCCGAGACGCAGTTCGCGGCGTGTCAGCACCAGACGATGGACGCGTTCCTCATCGCCAGGACCAAGTGCATCAACGTCACCGACAAGGACGAGCGGGCGAAGTGCTTCTCAGAAGCGAATCGGGCCCGCGTCGAGGCCAACCAGCTGTGTCGCGCGCAGCGCCGCGCGCGCCTGCATCTCTGCGATGCGCTCGGACAGGCCCGCTACAATCCCTCGTTCGATCCGGCCGACTTCGAGAGCGACTACACGAACCTGGCGACCACCAATCCCTATTTCCCCCTGACGATCGGCCATCGCTGGGACTACGCCGGTGGCGACGAGACCAACACCATCGAGGCCATCAACGAGACCAAGCTCATCGAAGGCGTGACCTGCATCGTGCTCAAGGATTTTCGCTACAACAACGGTGAGCTCGTCGAGGAGACCGACGACTGGTACGGTCAGCGCAAGAACGGGTCGGTGGACTTCTGCGGCGAGATGGTCCAGAACTACGAGACGTTCCACGGTGACAATCCGGTCCGGCCGGAGCTGCTCGACACCCACGGGCAGTGGAAGACGGGCCGTGATCGCGATCCCTCGGGCACGTACATCCTCGGATCGCCCAACGTCGGTGACGTACACCGGCAGGAGTTCTCACCCGGCAACGCCGAGGACGCCGTCGCCTATCTCTCCACGAACTATGGCTATGGCGCCGACAAGGCCCTCGACCGATTCGTCCCGCGACCGCTCGTGGATCTGTTCTGTGCCAACCATGACTGCTGGGTGACGGCCGAGACGACCCCGATCGAGCCCGGCTCGTCCCATCACAAGTTCTACGCACCCGGGGTCGGATTCATTCTCGAAGTGAACCCGACCACGGGCAATGTGCTGCAGCTCGTCGGCTGCAACTTCGATCCCAGATGTGCGTCGCTCGCTCCCGTGCCGCCCGCGCGCAAGCCGCGCCAGTGAGCCACGACCACCCGGGGGCATGACCTGAGCAGGCCGCTCAGGTCATGCCGTCCCTGCCAGGTAGGACGCCCCCTTCGTGTAGACGAAGGTGTAGGTGCCGAGGCCGAGCACGAGTCTGTCGCTATGATGGGCGGCGTGCAGCCGTCCATCCGTGCCGAGACCTGGCGCTTCACCGCCGGGGTAGCCGCCCTCGGGGTCTTCACCCTGGCCTGGACGTATTGGCTGGGGGTGACGAACGCGGCGACGGTCGCGACCAGCTACCTGATGGTCGTGCTCGTCGTGGCGGCGACGTCGAGCCTCCGGATCGCGGTCGCCACGTCGGTGGTCGCGATGCTCGCCCTCAACTTCTTCTTCGTGCCACCGGTCGGCACGTTCACCGTCGCCGACCCGCAGAATTGGGTGGCCCTGTTCGCCTTCCTCGCGGTCAGCCTGGTCGCCAGCCATCTCTCCGCCCAGGCCCGGAGCCGCGCCGACGAAGCCCTCGGCCGACGCGACGAACTGGCGCGCCTGTTCGATCTGAGCCGCGACGTGCTGTTGATCACCGACAGCAGCGACGCGTTGTCGGTGCTGGCGCGCGCCATCAGCCGGCGCTTCGATCTGGAGTTCGTGGCGATCGCCGTGCCGCGGGACGCGACCTGGGACGTCTTCGAGGCGGGGACGCCGTCGCTGCAGGTGGATCGCCGGGATCTGGACAACGCCTTCGCCTCGGCCCGGGCCTCGATCGATTTCGATGCGCGGACGCGGACGTATGCCGGCCACCGCACCGCTGACGTCGATGGCCATGACGTCCGCCTCGTCCCGCTGCGCGTCGGCACCAAGCCCATTGGCATTCTGGCGGCGGCTGGCCGGCCGGTCGAAGCCGGCACGCTCGACACGCTGGCCGGCCTGGCCGCCATCGCGATCGAGCGGGCTCAGTTGCTGGCCGAGCGCCAGGCTGGCGAGATGACGCGGCAGAGCGAGCAGCTCAAGACCGCGCTCCTCGCCTCGATCAGCCACGATCTGCGCACGCCGCTGACCGCAATCCGGGTAGCCGCGACCAACCTGGATGCTCCGGCGCTCTCGCCGGCCGAGCGATCGGAGCAGCGCGACGTCATCCTGCTGGAGGTCGAGCGCCTGACCCGGCTTTTCGAGAACATCCTGGAGATGGCCCGGATCGATGCCGGCGCCGTCGAGACCAGCCTGCGCTGGACGCACCCCTCCGAGATCGTCACGGCCGCGCGCAGTCAGGTCGAGCACATCGTGAAGGGGCACACGCTGGCGGTGAGCCTGGAGCCGGACGAGCCGGTCCGGGTCGATCCACGCCTCATCGCAGCGGCGCTGGCCCATGTCCTGGAGAACGCGGCGCAGTACACGCCTGCAGGCTCGACCATCGACGTGCGCGCGCGCATCGGCACCGAGGGGCTGAGCCTCGAGGTGCGCGATCACGGACCAGGCATTCCTGCCGAGGATCTGCCGCACGTGTTCGAGCGCTTCTACCGCGGAGTCACGGCGAAGGCGCGCGCGTCCGGCACCGGCATGGGGCTCGGCATCGTCCGCGGCCTGCTGGCCGTGGCCGGCGGGCGGATCTGGGCCGAGAACGCCGCGGACGGCGGGGCCCGCTTCACGATCGTCGTGCCCGCCGAGGTGCGGTCGGGCGCTGCGCAGGCCTCGGGCGTCTCATGAACGCGCCGGCTCGCATCCTGCTGGTCGACGACGAGACGGCCATTCAACGCGCGGTCGGGCCGCTGCTGCGCAGCCAGGGCTACGACGTGGAGATTGCCGCCAACGCCGCCCAGGCGCTCCAGGCATTCGCCGAGCGCGTGCCTGATCTGGTCGTGCTCGACCTCGGGCTCCCGGATCTGGAGGGCACCGAGGTGTGCCGGCGCATCCGATCGACATCGCCGGTTCCGATCCTGGTGCTGTCGGCCCGCGGCGCCGAGGCCGACAAGGTTCACGCGCTCGACCTCGGGGCGGACGACTACGTCACCAAGCCGTTCGGCCCGGACGAGCTCCTGGCGAGGATTCGCGTCGCCTTGCGACGCCGCAGCGCCGGCGAGGCCGACGGCGCAACCCCTTTCATCGTCGGCGACATCACGATCGACTACGCGCGACACCGCGTCCTCCGGGCGGGCGTCGAGCTGCGCCTCACGCCGAAGGAATTCGAGCTGCTGTCGCTCCTGGTGCGCAACCACGATCGCGTGCTGACGCATCGCACCATCCTCAAGGCGATCTGGGGGCCCAACGCCGTCGAGCAGCCCGAACACTTGTGGACCCTGGTGGCCCAGCTCCGGCGCAAGCTCGAACCCGACCCGTCGAACCCGAAGTTCCTCCTCAGCGAGCCCTGGGTCGGCTACCGCTTCGTCACCGACGCGCCCTGAGCTCGCGCCCACCCGCCGGCTGGTGCCCGCGCCCGGCTTTTTGGCCGGAAATCCGCTCTTCAGGGACTTTTCAGGCGGACCTTGGTCCCTTTACAGGCGCCACGGCCCATGCTGATCCCATGGCCAGCGTGGTGCTCG
>JANOIR010000288.1:0-3706 GCA_031407765.1 Vicinamibacteraceae bacterium | reverse complement strand
CTTCCTGCGCCACTCCGGCGAGGTGCTGACCCGCGCGATGATCGCCGAGCACGTCTGGGACTTCACCTGGGACCGGTTGACGAACCTGATCGACGTCTACGTGAATCATCTCAGGCGCAAATTGGAGGACGGGGGCTCGCCCAGACTCATTCATGCGATCCGGGGCATCGGCTACGTGCTGAGAGTACCGGAACGATGAGGACGCTGCGGGCACGACTCACCGTCTGGTATATCGCCATCGTCACCGGCGCGTTGATTCTGTTCGCCGTCCTCCTCTATGCGTGGCTGGCGAGGACGTTGTACGCGCACCACGATCACGAACTGCTGGACGACGCCGCCAGGCTGACGCAGGCCCTCGACGGCGCACCCGCGCCGCTCGCCGTCCTGGCCTCGCTGGACGCGTCGCAACGGGTGGGACCGCTGCTGATGGTGCGTGATTCGACCGGCGCGACCGTCTTTCGCTCGTCCCGCCTCGGGTCGAGCGAACCGGACATCGGGGAGCACACGGCGCTCCAGCACGCGGCGATGCGGGGTTCGACGACGGCGGAGTTCTTCACCGTGCGACTCGAGCGGGGCGCGCCAGTGCGCTTCATCTGCCTGCCGCTCTCGCGTCCCACCGGCACCTACCTGCAGCTCGGGCGCCGGCTTGGCGACGTCGATCTGTTGCTGCGTGTCGTGCTGCTCGCGTCGCTCTCGCTCATTCCGGTGGTCGCGTTCCTCACCAGCTTCGGCGGACTCTTTGTCGCCAAACGGGCGCTGGCGCCGATCGACGGCATCGCCGCCACGCTGGAGTCGATTCAGGCGACGAACCTCTCCCGGCGCGTCAGCGCCGGCACGGCCGACGCCGAGATCAGCCGGCTGAGCGCATCGATCAATCAGCTATTGGACCGGCTGCATCGCGCTTTCGCGTCGCTGCGCGAATTCAGCGCCGACGTCTCGCACCAGATGCAGACACCGCTGACGATCATGAAAAGCGGCGTGGACGTGACCCTGTCGGCGCGCCGGACGCCGGAGGAATACGAGCAGAACCTGAGAGAGCTGACGGATGAAATCGATGCGCTCGCGGCCACCATCCGCGACGTCAGGGAGTTCAGCCTCACCGACGTCGAAACGAGCGGCCCGGCCCGGGAACGCGTCGACCTGACGGCCGTCTTCACCGAAGCCGTTGACCTGGTCGGCGTGCTGGCCGGGGAGCGCGACATGACGTGCGCGATATCCGCCGAGGACGGCGTGGAGGTGTGGGGCAACCGGATCCGCCTGCGACAACTGCTGCTCAACCTGGGCGAGAACGCCGTGCAGTACACCCCTGTGGGCGGCCGCGCAAGTTTCGCGCTCCAGCGGGCAGGCCGGCACGCGACAATCACGATTGCCGACAGCGGACCGGGGATCGCCGCCGAGGCGCTGCCGCGCGTCTTCGAGCGTCGGTTTCGCGGCGAAGCAGGACGCTCGGGCGGGGGGACCGGTCTGGGTCTGGCGCTGGCCAAACGAACGGTGGAGGCGCACGGCGGCGAGATCACCATCGAGAGCCCGGCGAGCGGTGGCACAATCGTGACTGTCACCCTCCCGCTGGCCAGCGCACCCTGAACGCCACCCCTGATGCGGACGCCGCACCGGCGCGCAAACTCAGTTATCATTCGACCCATGAAGAGATGGCTCGCCGTGGTGATCGGGCTGACCGCACTTGTGGCGCGGACCACAGGCACACAGCCGCAGGGCGCGACGTCATGGCCGCTCCGCGTGGAGCCGCTGGTGTCGCCCGCGGCCGCCGGCAGCGCGCAGCCGCAGCTCTCCGTCTCGGGTCGCGGCGTGTTGCTCAGTTGGATTGAAACGGCCGGCGCAACCGCCACGCTCCGTTTCTCCGAGCGCACCCCGAACGGCTGGTCGGCGGCTCGTACCGTCGCCTCCGGAACCGATTGGTTCGTCAACTGGGCGGACGTTCCCTCGGTCGCACGCCTCGCCGACGGCACGCTCGCGGCGCACTGGCTGCAGAAGAGCGGCACCGGCACCTACGCCTACGACGTTCGGCTCTCCCACTCCCGCGATGACGGAAAGACCTGGTCGCCGTCCTTCACGCCTCACGACGACGGCACGCAGACCGAGCACGGGTTCGCCTCGCTCTTTCAACTGCCCGGATCCGGCCTCGGCGCCGTCTGGCTGGACGGCCGCAACATGAAGGGCGGCCACGGAGGAGCCGGCGGTGAGCACGGCTCGGGCGACATGTCGCTCCGGTTCGCCGCCTTCGATCGCAACTGGAAGCGGACCGGGGACGCGGCGCTCGACCTTCGCGTCTGCGAGTGCTGCCCCACCGCGGTGGCGGTGACCTCGGACGGACCGATCGTCGCCTACCGCGATCGATCGGCGACAGAAGTGCGCGACCTCGTCGTGACGCGACTGGAAAAGGGCAAGTGGACGGAACCGAAAGCCATCGCTGAAGAGGGCTGGGTCTTCCCCGCCTGCCCGGTCAATGGCCCGTCGCTGAGCGCGCGTGGGCGACAGGTCGCGGCCGCGTGGTTCCAGGCCAAGGACGGCAAGCCGAAGTCGTTCGCCGCCTTCTCGAGCGATGCCGGTCGCACCTTCGGCACGCCGGTCCGCCTCGATCAGGAAGGCACGCTCGGCCGGGTCGATATCGAACTGCTCCAGGACGGCAGCGCGGCAGCGGGATATATCGACCTGACCGGCAGTCGCGCCGAGTTCCGCGTCAAACGTGTGCAGAGCGACGGCTCCGCCTCGGCGCCGGTCACGATCGCCAATCTCGCCAACAGCCGCTCGAGCGGCTACCCGCGCATGGCCCTGCACGGGAACGAACTGGTGTTCGCCTGGATCGATCGCGAGGGCGGGTCGATCGTTCGGACGGCGGCCGCGCCACTCTCCGGCAGGACCCGATAAGTGCGCATCCACCTCGCGCTCGTCGTCGCGACGGCCATCTCGCTCGCGGGGCTGCAGACAACGCTGCCTGACAACCGCGTCGAACTCGTCGCGACGCCGAATGGCGGCATCCAGCCGCAAGCCGTCATCGACGCCGCCGGCACGATCCATCTGCTCTACTTCAAGGGAGAAGCCGGCAGCGGCGACCTGTTCTACGTCCGCCGCCGGGCCCGCGACGCGGAGTTCTCGGCCCCGCTGCGCGTCAACAGCGAGGCCGGCACCGCCATCGCCGCCGGCTCGGTGCGCGGTGGTCAGATCGCGCTCGGCCGAAACGGCTGGATTCATGTCGGTTGGAACGGATCGCGGGCGATCGAGCGCGACGGCGCGAAGCTGACACCGATGTGGTACGCGCGCCTGGCGCCGGGCGGACGCACGTTCGAGCCTCAGCGGCCCATCGGGACGCAGACGAAACATCTGGACGGCGGCGGCGCGGTCGCGGCCGATCGCAACGGCCGGGTGCATATCGTGTGGCACGCCGCGGGCCTCGAAGAGGGCGAGCCCAACCGGCGCATCTACGTCGCGACGTCGGCGGACGATGGCGGACGGTTCGCGCCGGAGAAGGCCTTCGCGATGGACGGCGGCGCGTGCGGCTGCTGCGGACTCGAGACGCTCGTCGACGGCAAGGCTCGGCTCCAGATTCTCTACCGCGCCGCCGGCGCCATGAAGCACCGGGATGCCATGTGGCTGACGGTTGGGCCGCAGGGCGCATCGACAGCGGTGCGGCTTCAGCCGTGGGAGTTGCCCGCCTGCCCGATGACGACCTTCGCCATGACCGCGACCC
>JANOIR010000274.1:0-1594 GCA_031407765.1 Vicinamibacteraceae bacterium | reverse complement strand
GGCCGACCGGCCGGAGTTCGTCCGCCGCTTCGAAGTCGAGGCGCGGCTGGTCGCCCGCCTCGAGCACCCGCACATCGTCCCCCTCTACGACTACTGGCGCGAGCCTGGCGGGGCATATCTCGTATTCCGGCTGCTGCGCGGCGGGAGTGCAGCGACGTCGTTGATCATCGACGGACCCTGGTCACTCGAGCGCGTCAGCCGCCTCGTCGAGGAGGTCGGTGGCGCGCTGGTTGCGGCGCATCAAGCCGGCGTGGCTCATGGCGACGTGGCTGCGCGCAACATCTTGTTCGACGACGACGCCAATGCCTATCTGGCCGATTTCGGCATCGCTGGCACGTTCGACTGCGCGGCGGGTCCGTCTGCGGCCGGGCCTGGTCCGGCGACGGACATCTACGCGGTCGGGATGCTGCTGTGGGAGCTCCTCGGCGGAGCCCCGCCACTCGACCTTTACCGCCCGATGAGGGCGCCGAGCCTGGTGGGCCTGCGCGACGATGTCTCCGAGGAACTCGACGCGGTGATCGGCCGGGCAACGGCCACCGACCCGCCTCGGAGGTTCGATTCGATGGCTGCGCTCATCTTGGCATGGCGATCAGCTGTCGGCCGTCCCGCTGGCGTGCTCACCCCGTTGGGCTGCGGACAGCTCACGCCCGAGCCGATCCGCCAGCGCGCCGTCAAGGAGATGAGGCTGGCCGCGGCTGCGGCCGTGAACCCGTACAAGGGGTTGCGGGCTTTCGAGGAGTCCGACGCATCTGAGTTCTTCGGCCGCGATGAAATTGCCGAGCGACTCGCCGACCTTGTCGGAGGCCACCGCTTCGTCGCCGTCGTCGGCCCGTCGGGATCGGGCAAGAGCTCGCTGGTGCGCGCCGGACTGCTCCCCCGCCTGCGTACTCGCGGAAGGCGCGTGGTGGCGACGATGGTGCCCGGTGAGCGGCCGCTGGCTGCGTTGCGCGATGCGCTGCGCGAAGTGGCCGTGCTGTCCTCCGATCTCGACGACCTCACCCAAGCGCTGGGGCAGGTCGCCGAGTCGAACTCCGCCGAGCTCGTCGTCGTCGTCGACCAGTTTGAGGAGTGCTGGTCCTTGGCCGAGGTCGACGAGCGCGAACGATTTCTCGCCCTTCTTGTGAGGGCCACCGAGAGCGACGTCGCCGTGCGGGTCGTGGTGACGATCCGCGCTGATCTCTTCGACCGGCCGTTGCAACATCCAGGGATCGGCGCATTGGTGGCGGCGGCGGATTTTGCCGTGGCGGCGATGACCGCGGCACAACTGCGCGAGGCCATCGTCGCTCCGGCAGCGGCAGTCGGCGTGTCAATAGCCGAGGCCGCGGTGGCGACGATGACAGCCGACGTCGCCGCCGAACCGGCGGCCCTACCATTGCTGCAGTTCGCGCTCGCCGAACTCTACGAGCGCCGCGATGACGACCGGATCTCCGACGAGGTCTTCGCCGAGCTCGGCGGCGTGCCCGGGGCGATCGGCCGTCGTGCCGACGAGCTCTTCGAGTCGCTCGACATCGACGCCCAGCGGCATGCGCGCCTCCTGTTCGGGCGGCTGGTCGCCCCCGGCGAGGGATCGCCAGACACCCGCCGGCGGGCGCGG
>JANOIR010000256.1:0-20846 GCA_031407765.1 Vicinamibacteraceae bacterium | reverse complement strand
CCCCCCCCCCCCCCCCCCCCCCCCCCGCGCCCGCCCCCCCCCCCCCACCCCCCCCCCCCCCCACCACGGGCTGCTAGGGCAGCGGCGCCGGGATGTCCTTGTCCACCGCCGCCTGGATCGCCGGGCGCCTCGCCCGTCTCGGTGCCTCGCGCCACTTCCACCACGGGCTGCTAGGCTAGTCCCCTGGAAACGTGATAGCTGGGACAAGTCCCGGAGCGCGGCGCCCGGCTGGCCAGGCGCGAGGAGCGTGCAAATCGGGGATTTGTCAGCGACGAGCAACGCCGCCAGGCGGGATGCCCCGCCCGGGAATTGTGCTAGTTATCACGTTTCCAGGGGACTAGCGAGCACGGACGGGACACCCGCACCGCTCAGGCGTCCTGCGTCCCGGTCAGAGATTCCGCGTCGCCAGCACCTCGCGGGCGCGCGTCCGATCGCCCGTGCACGAGATCCGCCGCGGCGCGTCGAGGAACTGCAGCCCGAAGCCGAGGCGCGTGTAGAGCTCCTCGACCCGCGGCGTCGCCTGATTCACGAGCACGACCGGCCCGCGGTGCGCCGCCAGCCGCGTCGCGGCGCGGACCTGGTCCTCCCACGAAAAACCGCCGCGAGCGTACTGCGTGAACGGCACGTCGTAGGGCGGGTCGGCATAGACGAAGTCGGCGTCGTCGAATGGGATCGATTCAATGTCGCCGTGCGTGAAGGTCCACGCCGACAGCACCTCGCGATACGCGGCGAAATCGCGCACATATCGGATCCGCTTGTAGGTCCCGAACGGCACGTTGAACCTGCCGGCGCGATTGAAGCGGCACAGGCCGTTGTAGCCGGTGCGGTTGAGGAAGTAGAAGAGCCCGGCGGCTTCGGCGCTGTCGCCGTCGCCGTCCTGCAGCAGCGTGTTGTAGCGCTCGCGATGGGCGTAGTAGAGCGACTCGTCGTTCTCGAGCGGCAGGTCGATGCGCAGGCCCCGCTGCAGCCAGCAATAGAACGCGATGACGTGCGGGTTGACGTCGTTCAGGAGCGCGCGCGCCGGGCGCAGGCCGAGCGCCACCGCCAGCCCGCCGCAGAACGGCTCCACCAGCCGGCGGTGGGCGTGCGGCTGCCAGAGGGGCTCGAGGATCGGCACCTGCCAGCGCTTGCCGCCGGCCCACTTCAGGGGCGGCGGGAGCGGCGCCGTCACGGCACCGCTGGGATCCGCCGAGAGTCCCACAGCTGGCATGTGGCGACGATCATAGCGCGCGGCCGATCCACGCGCACCGATGCGGTCGATCCAAGCCCGCGAAGGCGACGAGTCCGCGTGCCCCTGCCGAGCGCGTTTCTCCGCACCGTATCGCGCGCGCTGCCGGGGCACGAGCCTTGCTCTGTTGGGGCGCAGCGCATCACGTCGATGCGTCCGGATTGCCGAGGGAGGCTGCCATGGGGGCTCGTGTGACGACGGCCAAGGCCGTCGTGGGACTACTGGTGTGCGTCGGCCTGCTTGCTGCCAGGCCGTTTGCCGCGCAGGACAGCGCGGCGTTGTCGGGCACCGTGAAGGACTCGGCGGGTGCTGTCCTGCCAGGAGCGACGGTGACGGTCTCGGGCCCGCGCCCGCCCGAGAGGACGGCCGTCACGAACGAGCGGGGCGTCTTTCACGTCCTCGGGCTGCAACCGGGGACCTACACGGTCCGCGTCGAGCTCGCGGGATTCAAGAGTGAGCAGACGACCGTGACGGTGGCTTCGGGGCATACCACGACGATCGCCGTCGTCCTGGAGGTCGGGGCGATCGCCGAAACGGTCACGGTCACGAGCGGCGTGTCGACGCTTCAGATGTCGACGTCGTCGCGTGCGTACACAGCGTCGAGGGTGACCCGACCGCGTGCGCGCGCGGAGCATGCCACATTCGATCGGGAGGCCTACCGCCACCTGCCGGAGACCGGCTTCCATCGCGTCAGCACGCATCCGCGATCGACGTTCTCGACCGATGTCGACACGGCCTCCTACGCCAACGTGCGGCGGATGCTGCGCGAGGGCCGGCTGCCGCCCGAGGGCGCCGTCCGCATCGAGGAGCTCGTCAATTACTTCCGCTTCGACTACGCGCCGCCGACCGGCGATGCCCCGGTCGCGATCTCGACCGAAGTCGGTCCGTGCCCATGGAACGACGCGCACCTGCTCGCCCTGGTCGGCGTCCGTGCGGCCAACCAGCCCGGGGCTCGGCCCGGGTCTCAGCACGGGGCTATGCGCAACCTGGTGTTCCTCGTCGACGTGTCGGGCTCGATGAACAGCCCCGACAAGCTGCCGCTCGTACGCCAGAGCCTGCACCTGCTGACCGATCGCCTGGCCGATACCGACCGCATCGCGATGGTGGTCTACGCCGGCCGCAGCGGCCTGGCACTGCCGACGACCGCCGGCGCGGACAAGGCGGCGATCCACGCCGCCATCGATCGGCTCGAGGCCGGTGGCAGCACCAACGGCGGCGAGGGCATCCAGCTGGCCTACCGCGTCGCCCGTGAGCAGTTCGTGCCGGGTGGCGTGAACCGCGTCGTCCTGGCGACCGACGGCGACTTCAACGTCGGCGTCACCAGTGAGGATCAGCTCGTCCGCCTGATCGAGCGCGAGCGCAGGAGCGGTGTCTTCCTGAGCGTGCTCGGCGTCGGCACCGGCAACCTCCAGGACTCGACGATGGAGGCGCTGGCCGACAAGGGCAACGGCAACTACGCGTATCTCGATTCGCTCGAGGAAGCGCGCAAGGTCCTGGTTCGCGAGATGGACGCGACGCTCGTCACGGTGGCCAAGGACGTCAAGATCCAGGTCGAATTCAACCCGCGCCAGGTCGCCGCCTACCGGCTGGTCGGCTACGAGAACCGCCGGCTCGACGACGAGGACTTCAACGACGACGCGAAGGATGCCGGCGAGCTGGGCGCGGGGCACACCGTGACGGCGCTTTACGAGATCGTCCCGGTAGGCGGCCACGTGCCTGGCCGTCCGGTGGATCCGCTGAAGTATCAGCCGGCGTCCTCACCCGCGCGCGAGCGGCGCCGCGTGGTCGCGGACGCCGGAGGGCGCGACCGTGAGCTGATGACGGTGGCGCTCCGCTACAAGCGGCCCGCCGGCGGCGCCAGCGAGCGCATCGAGGCCGTCGTCGGAGCGGACGCGGTGCCACTCGGCGCCAATCTCGGCTTTGCGTCGGCCGTCGCCGAGCTGGGCCTGCTGCTGACCCGATCCAGGCACGCCGGCACCGCCAACATCGATCGGCTGATCGCACGCGCGCAGAGCTTCGTCGGTGAGGATCCCCACGAGGATCGCGCCGGTTTCGTCGCGCTGGCGGAGCGCGCCGCCGGGCTCATGCGCGAGGCCCGCGCCGAGGGGCGCTGATCCGGTCCGACCGATGAGCGCAATCCAACATCCCGGAGAACTGGCTGTCCGCGTCTTGCGCATCGCTGCATTTGCTGGCGATCCTGTGTGGGTGCGTCGGGCACGCGGCTTGCTGATAGAGAGCCGGGCGGATCGCACGATCAGCCCGGCTCGCCTGGGGAGGGCAGCCTTCGTCACTCGGATCAGGGGGGTGTCCGCCGCCCTGGGCAACATGGTTCGACGTACGGCCTGCCCGCTGTGGCAGGCCGCTTCTGCCGCGGAGGATGCTGCGGCGCTTGCAGGGGTCGTGATCGTTTACCTCCGGCTGTCCCTCCCCGGGAGCCATCGTCTCGCGCCCATCGTCTCGCGGCCACCGTTTCAGGAGCCGTCGTCGTCCCGAATTTGCCGGGTCGCCTGACGGTTGTCGCGCGGCGGACGCATCCTCCTCGACCAGGAGGAGCCGCGCATGACCTTTACCGAAGCCCTGGCCGAACAGCGCTGGGACGATCACCGCTACTACCATCACAACCGGATCAACCAGGCGCTACACCTGGTGAGCGCGCTCAGCTTCATTGCTGCGTACGTGCTGCTGTTCGTCGATCCGTTCCCGGCCGTGATGCTGGCCTGGCTCGTCGCCATGCCGTCACGTCAGCTCGGACACTTCTGGTTCGAGCCGCACGACTACGACGAGGTCAACCAGGCGACCCACGAGCACAAGGAAGAAATCAAGGTCGGCTACAACCTGCGGCGCAAGACGATCCTGCTGACCATCTGGGCCCTGGTACCGGCGGTGCTGCTGGTCGAACCGACGCTCTGGGGGGCGCTCGATCGTCCGCTCGGGTGGTACGCCTTCGCCCAGAACGTGTCGCGCGTGTGGCTGGTGCTCGGCTTCGCGGCCGTGATCGCCCGCTCGGTCCAGCTGTTCTTCCTCCGCAACGTGCAGACCGGCCTGGTGTGGGCGGTCAAGATCCTCACCGATCCGTTCCACGACGTGAAGATCTATCGGCACGCGCCTGGCCAGGTGCTTCGCGGCGAGCTCTGGGAGCAGCGTGTCGACGAGCGCACGCGCGCCGGCGCGCTCTAGACCTGCAGCGGTTGGTCGGCGTCAGGCGTGATCGAACAGGCGGGCCGCCAGCATCTCGAACAGCACCTGCCGCCGGATCCCCGCGTTGGTGAGCGACGGCTGGTGCCACCACCAGCCGTCGTCGTGCATCGCCTGCGCCGCCTCGAGGATCCGCGCCGACACCTCCGCGACGTCGGCGTCGGTGTAGTCGTGGCTGAAGACGAGGCGTCCGCTGCCGACCCAGCTCAAGGCCAGGCCGGCGGCCCGGAGGTAGAACTGGAACATCCAGTTGTAGCGGGAGGGCGTGTCGTAGCAGACCGTCGCAATCGAGACCAGGTTGGCGAGCCGGACCGGCAGCCGCGCCGCGGTCAGCGCGGCATTGAGGCGGGCGATGCGCCCGTCCCAGATCTCGCTGACGCGGTCGTAGCTTGCCGCGACGGAGGGGTCGTCGAGCAGGGTCAGGAAGGCGTCCATCGCGCCCATCACGTAGGGGTGCGAATTGAACGTGCCGCGCGCGAAGCAGATGTCGGTCGGCCGATCCTCGCGGAAACGACGCATCAGATCACGCCGTCCACAGACGACGCCGATCGGCAGACCTCCGGCGATGGTCTTGCCGTAGGTCACGAGGTCGGCGCGGACGCCGAAGTACTCCTGGGCGCCGCCGCGGGCCAGACGGAAGCCGACGAAGATCTCATCGAAGATCAGCGGGATGCCGCGTGCCGTGCAGATTTCGCGCAGCGCCCGCAGCCAGCGGCTGTAGGCCTCGCGATCGACCCCGGCGCGACGATCGCTGGCCAGGAGCGTGGCGTCGCCGGGCGCGCTGGCGTTGGGGTGGAGCGCCTGCAGCGGGTTGACCAGCACGCAGGCGATGTCGCGCCGCGAGCGCAGCACCCGCAGCGTCGCCTCGTCGAGCTCCTTGAGCGTGTAGACGTCGCGCACCGGACGCGGATTGCCCACGCCGGCCTGCACCCCATCCCACCAGCCGTGATACGCGCCGGCGAACTGCACGAGATGCGAGCGCCCGGTGTGGTAGCGGGCCAGCCGCACCGCCTGCATCACCGCTTCGGTGCCGGACATGTGGAACGACACGTCGTCGAGGCCCGAGAGGCGACGGAGCCGCTCGACGTTGTCGAGCACGACCGGATGATAGGCGCCGAGGACCGGGCCGAGATCGCGGACGCGGGCGACGCCGTCCTCGATGCAGCGCTTGTAGACCTCGTAGCCGAACACGTTGACGCCGTAGGAGCCGGTCAGATCGAAGGCGACGTTGCCATCGAGGTCGCGGACGCGGTTGCCGGCCGAGGCTTCGAGAAAGCTGCCGACGCGCAGCTGCTCGCCGACCAGCCGGCGGAACTGGAACGGCACGCGGTAGCGTCCGGTGAACTGCAGATCCGAGATGGCGCCGGCCGCCTCCGTCGCCGCCAGGGTGCGCGGCGCGCGCGTCGACAGCGTGTGCGCGAGACGCGCGAAGCCACTCCGGCGCCGCTCCGCGACCTCGAACGGTGCGCCGTCGGCGGCGAAGAAGCGTTCGGGCCCGTACTCGTAGAACGGCACCAGACGCGCGAGCCGCTTCGAGATCCGGGCGTGTCCGTGCAGCGATCGATGTTTCGCGCGCGACAACTGCACGCGCTGAATGACGGAGGTCAGCATTGGTGAGGGCCCTCATGCGCGCGACCGTCGGCCGCGACGGTGTGAACTATCTGGTGACGAACCACATTCCCCGGCGCCTCGCGACCCGCGTCATGGGCTGGTTCAGCCGCGTCGAGCAGCCGCTCGTGGCCAGGCTGTCGCTCGCCATCTGGCGGGCGGCGGCCGGCGACGCACTGCGGCTCGACGAAGCGGACCGCACCGATTTCCGCAGCATTCACGACTGCTTCACCCGCGCCCTGAAGCCCGGTGCGCGTCCGATCGACGCCACGCCGGGGATTGCCGTCAGTCCGTGTGACGGCATCGTCGTCGCCGCCGGACACATCGCGGAGACGACGCTCGTCCAGGCCAAAGGTTTCACCTACACGCTCGACGACCTGCTGCAGGATTCCGACCTCGTGGCGCGCTGCCGCGACGGCTCCTACGTCACCCTGCGGCTCACGTCGACGATGTACCACCGGTTCCACGCGCCCGATGACGGTCGCGTGACGGCGGTGTGTCACGTGCCGGGCGACGCCTGGAACGTCAACCCGCCGGCGCTGGCCCGGGTGCCGCGGCTGTACTGCCGCAACGAGCGGGTGATCATCCCGATCGCGATGCGCGGGGTGCCGGCCTCGCTGGTGCTGGTGCCGGTCGGCGCGATCCTCGTGGGCAGCGTGCACCTGCACTTCGCGCGCCTGGGCCGCGAGCACCGGATCGGCCGCGTCGCCTGCGAGGCGTCGTTCCGGCGTGGCGACGAGCTGGGCTACTTCCATCACGGCTCGACGATCGTCGTGGTCGCCCCGCCCGGGTTGACGCCGGTGCCCGGCGTCAGCGAAGGTGCGCACGTGAAGATGGGGCAGCCGCTCCTCCGTCACGTCCAAGCTCAGTCCGCCGACGCCGGCGGCGCCGTGTCGTCCTCGAGCCACGCGCCGGCGACGTAGTAGGCGGTCTCGAGCACCGGCAACACGATCCAGTCGGGGTGGGGAAAGCGGAGCGCGAGGAAGACGCCCCAGATCGTGGCGACTGTGCCCAAGTACTGTGGGTGCCGGAACCAGGAGAACGGGAAGCCGTAGCGCCAGTGGACCTGGTGGCCGAAGCGGTTGCCGTAGAACACGCCGGTGGTGCCCAGCCGCGCGAAGACGGCGGCGTTGAGGGCCTGGCCGGCGACGATCAGCGTCGTGCCGACGGCCAGCGCCGGCAGGGGTCGATCCGTCAGCAGTCGTCCGTCACCGAAGTAGAGGCACCAGCCGAGGAAGACCGTCACCTGCAGCGCCTTGAAGATGACGAACAGGTTGGCGAGGACGTTGACCGGGCTGGCCGCCGGTCCTAGCCAGGTGGTCACCGCCCCCCGGAAGCGGGCCGGTTGCCGCCACACCGCGACATAGCAGCCCCGTTCGAGTCCGAGGAGTGACGCGGCGATCAGTAGGATGCCCAGGTCGAGCCATGTCACGCCCTGGCGACCTCGTCGGCCAGGGTGGTGTTCATGGTTCGGAACGCCGCGCCGACCATGGGTCGCAGCAGCGGGTTGGTCAGCAGGTGCAGCACCCGCACCGACGATCGCACCCAGAACGGGCCGCCGCCCGGCCACACTTGGGACAGCGGCTTCACGCCGTCGGCTTCGTAGGAGACGCGATCGGTCCAGTGCTTGCCTTCGGGCCGCCACGGGTAGTGGCGCATCACGTCCGACGCCGACGCCAGCGTCCGTAGCAGGAGGTGTTGGCGGTACTCCGGCATGATCAGCACCCGGCTGCAGCCGTCACGTATCTCCTCCACGAACTCGGCGAATGTCGTCGCGGTCGTCACGTTGAGCAAGGCGTTCGGCGCGCAGCCGTGGCGGTCGCCGCCCGAGATGACCGGCATCTCGACCTCCGCGGCAAGCGCCCGCACCCGATCGTTCTCCGCCTGGCTGCGGTATCCGTTCAACTCCAGCGCGTGGAGCCGGGTGCGGTGCGCGCGCAGAAAGTGGTCCAGCATCGCGGTGTGCGTTCTGGCGCCCACGTCGGCGAGGTCCCACCACGGATGGTTGAAGACCATCAGCACGTCGCGGCAGTCGTGCAGGGCGTCGAGGAGTGCCGGCAGCCGCGCTGGATCGGGAGCAGCCGAGAAGGCCGACAGCCGCGCGAACCAGTCGACGGCGTCGGCCGGCGGCAGGTTGTGGACGCCGAGGTGGAAGTAACCAGGGCCGTAGGGCACCGTCCACTCGAACGAGATCGGCGCCCGCCACGGGGCGTGCACCTGCTGCACGTCGAGGCCGGCGCGCAGGTCGTCGTGATCGGAGAGCGACACCAGTGGCGAGAGCTCGAGCCGATCGGTGATCTGCGCCGACTCGGATTGGAAGACCTCTCGCGCCGTCACCGGTGGATGCCACCAGCCCTTCGAAAGGTCGATCGCGCTGTCGCTCCGCAGCTCGCGCTCGACGCGTGAGCCGACGAACGGGATCTGCACCAAGTAGCGCGGCAGATCCGCCAGCACCTCCCGCGAATAGCTGGTGTGCGCGTGCAGCGAGACCGCCGAGCGAAACGCGCGCCAGCGGCTGCGGCGCTCGTGGAGCCAGACCGAGACGTGGAGTGCTGCCGGACGTCGTCGCATGATGCGTCCTCGTGGAAGCGGCGGAGGAGCCCGCCCCCGCAGGGTAACGAGGCGGCTTCACGGCGACGCGACGGGTGTGCAAACGCGCGACGATGGCGGCGTGGCGGCGGCGTGTCGGACGGTCGATGGCCAGCGGGAAAGGGATCGGCTGGCGGGCAGGGCGTATCATGCGTCGGGCCGCGGCTGGCCCGACTTTCAGGAGGCAGGCATGACACGTCAATCGGTGCGTCGCATTCTCGTTCCGACCTTGTTGCTGGCGGTCGCGGTCGCGGCCGGTAGCGCACAGCAGAAGGGCCGCTTCAAGAAGCAGGGTGCGAATTGCGAGTGGGACGCCAACGACACGGGGCCCAACCAGTGCACGCCGGCCACCAAGGGCCGCTTCAAGAAGAGCGGCGACACCTGCCGCTGGGACGCCAACGACAACGGCCCGGACCAGTGCCGGCCGGCGTCGGGCCGCTGGAAGAAGGACGGCGACGCCTGCAACTGGAGCGCGAGCGACTCCGGGCCCGATCAGTGCAACCCGCGACAGGCCCGGTAGCCGAGCCCGGGTCTCAGCCTCGAGGCCGATGCCCGGTCGAAGGCGCCGTCCACCCGGGCGGCGCCTCCGGCCACACCTGATCCGGGCTGCGCGGCTCCGCCTGATCCGGGCCGAGCCGCGCGCTCGACACCTCTGCCGCGATGAAGTTCTCCGGCGGCACCGGCACTCCGGCCAGCCGCCGCAGCAGCGCGAGCTGGCCGGCGTGGGTCATGGCGTCGGACAGGGGACCCTGCAGGAGCTGCGCCGGCGTGATGCCTTCGAGCGGATCGCCGCGCTCGAGGTGGCCGGCGAGCGCGGCCACTATCGCGTGAAACCGCTCCACCTCCGCCGCCAGATCGGGCAGTGGCTCCGGCCAGTAGCGTCCGCCGACGAAGTGGGTCCGCGCGTAGCCGAGGACGCTGGTCATGTGCCGCACCAGTTCCGCCGGCGTCCGCACGGCGTGGCCGGCGCTGAACGTGCCGAATGCCGGCGGCGCGTCGCGCAGCGCCTTCTGGGTGCGGTAGGCGATCGCGGCGAGGAAATGACGGAGCAGGGCGTCGTCGGACATCGCCGCACGATAGCGCACCTCTGCGACCGTCCCACGTCGCGCTGCGGCAGGACTGAGGATAGACTCCGGCGAACCCTTCAAGGAGGACTCTCGCCATGGTGCCCGTGCTGTCCCTGCTGATCGCCGTCACGACCCTCGCCCAAGCTCCGGCCGCCGCCTCCGCGACTGCGCCCGCCCCGGCAGCGCCACCGCCTGCCGCCGAACAGATCGCGGCAGCCGTGCTCGCCGCGCCGGCTGATCGTCGCGCCGCGGCCGCCGTGCTCGGCTACGACGAGAAGGGCGCGCTGGTCACGCTGCGCGAAGGCACCAACGACCAGATCTGTTTGGCCGACAACCCCAAGGAAAAGGGCGTCAGCGTCGCCTGCTATCACAAGGATCTCGAGCCGTTCATGGCGCGCGGCCGGGCTATGGCGGTCGAGGGCATGAAGCCGGCGGATCGCGAGGATGCCCGGGCCAAGGAGATCGCCGCCGGGACGCTGAAGATGGCGAAGGAGCCACGCGCGCTGTGCGTCGTCTCCGGCACGGCGTTCGACGCGGCGGCGGGCTCGGTCGCCGACGCCTACACGCGCTGGGTGGTCTACACCCCGTACGCCACGCCGGAATCGACCGGCCTGTCGCTCACGCCCGTGCCGGGCGGCCCGTGGCTGATGTATCCGGGCAAGGCGACCGCGCACATCATGATCAACCCGGCGCGTCCGCCCAAGCCGTAGCCGCCCGCCATCGAGCCGGCTGCGCTGCCCTTACGGCTGGGGCGCCGGCTTCGGTTGCAGCCGCTTGGCGAGCTCGTCCCAGTTGACGTGCGACCAGGCATGGACCTCGGCGACGAAGACCTTCCGCGCGACCACCGGGTCTGCGTCGACGAGCGCCTGCGCCGCGGCGAGGCTCTCGGCGTGGATCACCGCGGCGCCGCCGGTGCCGTTGGTGAACGGTCCGCCCATCATGAGCGCCTTCTTCACGTGCAGCCCGAACATGTGGCGGCCGTGGTCGCGCAGCTGTTCGCTGTCCGGCACATCGGCCTTCCAGGCCGGGCCGGTTTTGTAGATGACGAGATACATCGGCGGCGACATCATCGGCACGGTGGCTGGTGGTCCGCCGGCGGCGGGCGCGGCCGGCGCCTGTGCGCGCGTGACGCTCGACGACAGGCACAGCGCTACGATGGACACGGACAGCGGCAGCAATCTCACCATCGTCGATCTCCTCGGTCGCCAGTCGCCGGCCCACTGTACGGCCGGCCGGCGGTAGACGTTATCAAAGAATCATGACCATCGACTGGACAGCGTGGGGCCCGTTGCGGGCGCGGTACGAGGCGCCCGGCCGGCGCCGGATTCTCACCCTCGACGGCGGCGGCATCCGCGGCCTGCTGACCCTGCAGATCCTCGCTCGCCTCGAAGGGGAGCTGGCGTCTGCGCTCGGCGTGCCCCGTCCGGCCTTCCGTCTCTGTCAGTACTTCGATCTGATCGCGGGCACGAGCACCGGCGCGATCCTCGCCGCCGGACTGGCCCGCGGCAAGTCGGTCGACGAGCTGATCACATTCTACGAGACCTTCGGCCGGGAGGCGTTCACCAAGCGCCCACTGCTGGCGCGCTGGCGTTCGTTCTACGCCAACGGGCCGCTGCAGCGAAAGCTGCAGGAGGTCTTCGGCGAGACGACGACGCTCGAGCCGCAGCACCTGTCGTGCCTGCTGCTGATCGTCATGCGGAACGCCACGACCGACTCGGCGTGGCCCATCTCGAGCAACCCGTCCGCGTTGTACAACGACTGCACGCTGCCCGACTGCAACCTCCGCGCGCCGCTGTGGCAGCTGGTGCGCGCCAGCACCGCGGCTCCGGCGTACTTCCAGCCGGAGGTGATCGCCTTCGATCCGGCCAAGCCGGAGGACGCCTTCGTGTTCGTCGACGGCGGTACCACCGCCTACAACAACCCGGCCTTCCTGGCCTACCGCATGGCGATCGAGCCGGCATACCGGCTCGGGTGGGCACGCGGGGAGGACCAGCTCCTCGTCGTGTCCGTCGGCACCGGGTCGGCGCCGTCGCTCGGGCCCTGCGCCGAGGACGCCGAGCAGAACGTCCTGATCGCCGCCAAGCAGACGCTCGACGCCTTGATGTCGCAGGCGGCCTTCGACCAGGACTTGAGCTGCCGCACGATCGGTCGCTGCGTGCACGGGCCGCGCCTCGACACCGAGGTCGGCGACCTTATCCCACGCGATGCCGCGGGCGGGCGGATCCCGCTCACGACCGATCTCGGGCGCGGTTTCCTCTACGCCCGCTACGACGCGGACCTCACCCCGCGCGGCCTGGCCGCGCTCGGGTGTGGGGACATCGATCCGGCGACGGTGTGCACGCTGGATTCCATCGAAGCGATGCCCGACCTCGTGCGCGTCGGCCAGGCGGTCGCGGCGCGGGTCGACGTCGCCGACTTTGGCCGTTTCGTATGAGCGGGGTCGGGCCGAAGCCGGTGTGCTTCATGGTGATGCCGTTCCGCCGGCGCAAGGTGGAGGGCGACCTGCCGCCCGGCGCGCCGGCCGAGATCGATTGCGACGCGTTGTGGGATCGCGCCTATCGGCCCGCGCTCGAGACGCTCGGCTACCTGCCGATCAGGGCCGACGGCGAGGCCGGGTCGGTGATCGTCAAGGACATGCTGGAGCGGCTCGCGTGCGCCCACCTGGTCCTGGCCGACGTGACCCTCCCGAACGGCAACGTCTACTACGAGGTCGGGCTCCGCCACGCGGCCTGCCGGAGCGGCTGCATCACGTTTGCCGCATCGTGGTCCCGGCAGCTCTTCGACATCGAGCAGTTTCGGTCGGTCCGCTACGACCTGACCGACGGAGCCGTGTCCGACGTCGACGCCGCGGCGCTGCAGGCCAAGGTGGTGCGGGAAGTGCCGCGGCTGCGCGACTCGCAGACACCCTGGTACGAGCTGGTGCCCTCGGGGAGCCAGGCCGCCACCGTCGCGCTCCGCGAGCAGGCGGAGCAGGTGAGCGCGCTGCAGGCGCGGATGCGGGCGGTGCGGCTGGCGCCTCGCGGGGAGCGCCGTGCGATGGTCGACGCCCTCCTCATCGACATTGCGGCCTCGGCGACGGTGATCCCGGAGCTTGCCACCGAACTGCTGGTGCTGGTGCGCGACCACGTCGGCTGGGAGTCGGTCACCGCCTTCATCGGCCGCCTGCCGCCAGGCGTACGCGCGTTGCCCTTCGTCCAGGAGCAGGGACTGCTCGCGCTCGCCCAAGGCGGGCAGCCACTGCAGGCCATCGGCCATCTCGAGACGCTGATCGCCTCGCACGGAGCCACGCCGGAGCGCTACGGCCTCATCGGCGGCCGCTACAAGCGGCTCTGGCTGGCGGCCAAGTCCGAACGCACCGCGGGCGCGAAGCCCATCGCGTCCGTTGACGAACGGCGCTACCTCAACAAGGCGATCGAGCACTACAGCCTAGGCATGGAGCTCGACTACAACCAGTACTTCTGCGCCACCAACGTCGCCCAGTTGCTCGTCGAGCGCGGCTCGGGGGACGATGGAGCCCGCGCGCAGGTCGTCGAGCAGTTCGTGATGGCCGCGTGCGGGCGCGGGCTGACGCGGGGTGAGCAGGATCCGTGGCTGCGCCCAACCCTGCTGGCGGCGGCGTTTCGAGCCCGGGACGTCGCCCGCGCGACGACCCTGACCGAGCAGGTCGAGGAGGACGCCGGCCTCTGGCAGGTGGCCAGCCTGCTGATCGACCTTCGCCTGGCGGTGCAGCGGGCGCAGGGCCACCCGGAGCACGAGGCGCTGCGGGCGCTGCTCGATCGGCTGGAGGTCTTGGTGGTGTGATGGCTGAGCGAGTGAAGTACGTCAAGCGGGCCGACCAGACGGTTCGGGCCGTCCGGCTCGATCTCGAGACCGAGGGGTTCAGTTTCACCTACCGGAAGTGGAACGACATCCAGCGGTGCAAGGCGGGTGACTGGGTCGTCGACAACGACGGCGACGTCTACACGGTGGACGCCGCGACGTTCGCGCGAACGTATCGCCACGTCCGCGATGGCGCCTACGTGAAGACCACGCCAATCTGGGCCGAGCAGGCCGCCGCGGCGGGAGACGTCGCCACCAAGGAAGGCCGTACCCACTACGCCGCCGGCGACTACCTGGTCTTCAACGAGGAAGATGGCGGCGATCCGTATGCCGTGAGCCAGGCGGGGTTCGAGCAGATGTACCAGCGGGCCTGACTGACGGCATTCCACTCACGCGCTGAACGTGCCCTCGCGTGGCCCACGCGCGCCCTTGTGGATCTGCCGGATGGCCCCGAGGTGATACGCGAGGTGCGCGACGCTCGCGACCAGGCCGGTAAGCTCCACGTCGGTCACCTCGCGCGGCGATTGCAAGACCTGGCGCCAGCGATCCGCCTCGTGACGCAGCCCGCTGCGGATCTCGTCCCAGGCGACAGCGTCGACGTCGACGATGGTCCATGCCTGATCCCACTTCGCATCGGCGAACGGATTGCCGCCGCTCTCCGCCCACCGATTCATCAGCGACAGCCCGTAGCGCAGGTGTTGCACATGTGCGGCAATCGTCGCTCCCTCGTGGACCGAGCGCGACGCCTCTGCAGCCGAGATCCCGTCGAGCGATCGCAACAAGCCCACGTCACCGGTGTTGAGGACGAAGCCCCCCGTCGAGGCGCTCACGCCATCGACCAGCTCGGCGAACAGGCGGGTCAGGGCCGGACTCGTGTCAGTGGTTCGCATAGATCCGCTACTGCGACGATGCGATCCAGACAATCATCTCGCCGGCGCCGCGGTTGCCCCAGATCGCGTAAGGAACCGCCGTGAGGGGCACCCGCTTCGACGGTCCCGTGGGTGCGGTCTGGTACAGGCGCCGATCCCAGGTGGCGGACGGCTGCACGAGGCCTTCCGTCGTGAGCTTCACGACACCACCGGCGAGCGCGGGGTCGACGCGGCTCTGGATCGTCGCGGCCGCCGGGAGGACCACGTCGTGGAGCGGGACCGGGTTGTCGGCCTGTTCGAACGAGTAGAACAGCGGGCCGCGGCGTAAGGCGATCTTGCCCTGGGCGGGCAGGACCTTGGGGTGCGCGGCGAGCCGTTGCACCTCCATCGGGAGCGACAGCTCCACGGTGTCCCCGCTCTTCCACTGGCGACGGATCGCGGCGTAGCCGCGCACGACCGGTGGCGACACGCTCGCGCCGTTCACGCGAAGGGTCGGCTTCGACGCCCAACCCGGCAGCCGGACGTGCAGCGTGAACTCGCGTGGGGCATCCGGGCGTACCGTGATCTTCACGTCGCCGTCCCACGGATAGTTGGTGACCTGCTGGAGCGTGATCTTGCCGGCGTCGAGCGCGGTCGTTGCCTCGCCGGCGATGAACAGGTTCACCCAGAGCCCGTCGGCCGATCGGCTGTAGACGTATTGGCCGAGCGACGGCAGGAAGCGGGAGATCGTCGTCGGACAGCACGGCACGCCGAACCAGGCCGAGCGCGTGAACTCGCCGCGGCTCGCCAGCGGCGTGGCGTAGCAGAAGAGATCACCGGTCAGCGACACGCCGGCGGCGACCGCGTTGTAGAGCGACTGCTCCATGACGTCGGTGTACTTTGCGTCACCGGTGAGAGTGAACATCCGCTGGTTCCACAGCACCATTGCCGCGGAGGCGCAGGTCTCCTGGTAGGCGTTCTCGTTGGGCAGGTCGTAGTCGGCGGTGAAGCCCTCGTTGGCCTCGGACGGGCCGATCCCGCCGGTGACGTACATCCGGTGCAGCGTCACGCTGTCGTGCAGCGCCTTCGAGGCCTCCCACATTGCCGCGTCGCTGGTCTCGTAGACCACGTCGGCCATCGCGCAGTAGAGGAACATGGCCCGCACGGCGTGGCCGACCGCTTCCTTCTGCTGGCGCACCGGCAGGTGGTCCTGCGCGTAGCGCGTGTCGAACGTTTTCGGATCCTTCAGGTAAAAGCGCTCGTACCATTCGCCGATTCGCAGCGGCTTGCCGAGGAAATCGACCGTGCGGTTGGCGTCGAGCTGCTTGAACTGCCCCTCGAAGATCGACGGCTTCTGGCCGCGCCGATCCAGCATGGCCCTGGCCAGATCGAGGTAGCGCTTCTCGCCGGTGACGCGCGACAGCTTCACGAGCGCCAGCTCGATGCCTTCGTGTCCCGGGATGTAGTCCTGCTTGCCCGGCCCGAACTGGCGATCGAAGAGATCGGCCAGCCGCGTCGCCACGGTGAGGAGCGTCTTCTTGCCGGTCGAGAGGTAGTGGGCCGCAGCCGCCTCGAAAAGGTGCCCGGACGAGAAGTCCTCGTGGAAGAACGCGAAGTTCTTGAAGCGCAGGTCGGGCACGCTGGTCTGGACGAAGGTGTGCAGGTACCCGTCCGGCTGCTGCGCGGCGGCGATGCGGGCGATGATGCCATCGAGCTTCGCGTCGAGCGCCGGATCGGGATGCTTGGCCAGCGTCCACGACGCGCCCTCGATCCACTTGTAGACGTCCGAATCCGCCCAGAACGGGCCGCCGAACGTGCCCGTGGCCTTGCCGGCGGCGAGGTCGAAGTTGCGCAGCCCTCCGGTGCCCTCGATCTCCTTGAGCACGTGGTCGAGCGTACGGGTGCGATTCACCTCGATGCGCGGCGCCCAGAACGTGTCCGCGATCGTGACGGCGCTCACCGGCAGCGCCGCCAGGCGGTCCGCCGCTGGACGAAGGTCGTTGGTCTCGTCGGCGGTCGACGCCCCAACCTTGACGAAGGCCGTGCCGATGAGCGCGCCGATCGCCACGATGGCAATCGCGGACGGAGCCGTGCATCGCGAGAGTGTGCGCATAAGGTCAGAAGGTCAGAACGGGCGCCGCACTGCCACCAGCGGGCAGCGCACGGGCACCGGGAATCGACGCCATGGCCAGTCCGACTGGAGTGACCGTGAACGTTCACGATTGAGTGCCGCGACGTTAGACCCGGCCGAGGCGGTTGTCAAGCCCAGGGACCCGTTCGCTTACAGGCCGCCGCCGCATATCTACCCGCCCCAGCGCGTATGGGCCTACCCGCCGTACCGGCGCTCGCGCGACCTGAGCCGCCGAGGTGGGAGCGCTTATGGAGTGGATTCCCATCTCGCGAAGGAGCATTCTTAGCAACGCGCGGCTCGGTGCTTCCCTTGCACGCCGTCGCCCCAGCGAGGCTGCCATGCACCGTTTCGGCTCCGCCCCCTACCGCTCGTGGGTCACCGCCGTCGCACTCTGCCTGTTCATGCCGATCGTGGCCAAGGGGGAGGACCCCGAGCCCCCGAAGGTGACCGTCAAGATACGGCCCGTCGTCCTTTTCGTCGGCCGCGACGTCCAGACGACCGTGCGCGCCCCGCGGGATCCGCGCAACCGCGAACTGCGCATCGTCGTCGAGGGCGCGGACTACTTCGCCAGCTCCGACGTGCAGCTCGACGGCGTCGACGCCGCCACGACGCACCAGTTCACCTGGAGAGATCTCCCGGGCGGCGCCTACCGCGTCGACGCCATCCTGCTGCGCGCCGATGGCGAACGCACCACCGTCACGAGCTGCTTCGCGGTGCTCTCCAGCGACGACGGCGACACGATCCCGGCCCAGCAGATGCCGGGGAGACGCCGCCAGCAGCAACCACCGAGGCCCGAGGCCACGTCCACCCGCTCGGGCTGCTGACTGCCTCCGACGCCGAGGACGTCACGCCTCGCCCCGCGCTCAGCGCGGGGCCGAGACTACGACCGGCCGGCGGCGCGCACGAGAGGCGGGTGGTCGCGGAGCCTGGCCAAGGCGTCGAGGCGCTCCTTGGCTGCCTTGATGGCCTCTGGCGCAGGGTTGTCGCCCAACGCGGACGCGATGCCGTCCATGGTCGCGACGAGGGCCGCCGCTTCCTGCCGGGTCAGGCCATGGCCCGAGGACGACAGCACTGTAACGGCCTGCCACTTCATGGTGCGGATCCGGATGAGCAGAGCATCGACTTCATCAGGGGCTTTCGACATTCCTCACTCCAGCCGCTGTGCTGCAAACCATGCGCCCGACCGATCGGTCTTCCGGATCGCTTCTGAGGCCTCGAGTCACCGTCTGATGAAGGCGAGCAGGTCCGCCATCTCCTCCGGAGAGATCAGCGTCGCGAGGTCGGCGGGCATCGTGCTCTGCGGCACCACGGCCATCGTCGCGATCTCGGCGCGCTGAATCGCGAGCTCACGCGCTCCAGCTTGCCGCAGCGTGATCGTGGTGGCGGTCTGGGCGCCAAGGAGGCCGGCGGCCGTGTCGCCGTTCCTGCGCTCGACGAGGTAGGTCTCGTAGTGTTGGGCGATCGATCGGCTCGGCAGGAGGATGTCGGCCAGCAGGCTCGCCGGCGGACGATGCCGCACCGTGGCGAGGTCCGGGCCGAGATCGCCGCCGGGGATGTCGCCGCGCCGGTGACAGGCGGCGCACGTGCGGGCGAACACCTCCGCGCCACGCGCCGGATCGCCGGCCAGGTCGAGGGCCGCGGCGTAGCGTCGCACCGTGTCGGCGTGCTTCCGCGGATCCTCCTCGAGCACCGCCCGCGCCATCGCGCGGATCGACGGGTCTTTGTGGAGCACGAGGTCCTGCTTCTGCGAGAAACCCAGGCTCCACGGCTGGACCGTCCCCGCGGACAGCGCCTCGACGAGGAGCCGTGCGCGCGCCGGGTCGTCGATGAGCACGTCGCCTGCGCGGGACCGCACCTCGGGCGTGAATCCGGCCCACCGTGACAGCAGGAATCGTCCAATCGCGCCGTTCGACGTGAGCGCTGCCGCCTCGCGGCCCGCGGTCCGGCCGGCCGCTGCGAGCGTGTCCGGATCGATGCGTCCGAGCGCGGTCACCGCGGCAAGCTGCACGACGTCCGGCTCGTGCGGCGACACGAACCGCGCCAGCCACTCGCCGCGGCGCTCGGGACGCTCCAACGACACCAGTGTGATGGCGTCGGCGCGCCGCTGCGCGTCGGTGTCCTGGCTGGCGGTCGTGGCCGCCCGCTGCACCGCCGCCTGCCACGCCGCGTCGTCGCCCAGGCCCGCGATCTGCAGCAGGGCGAGCGTGCCAGCGCGCACGCTGGCGGCGTGGTCGTCGAGCAACGCGAGCAACGAGGGACGAATGCCCCGCAGCGTCGCGCGCGCGGATCGGCGTCCCTGCGCGCCCTCTGCCAGGCCGTCGAGCAGGGCAGCACGCCACCACGCGGCTTGGCAGTCCGTGGTGGAAGTCCCGCTGCATTCGACCGGCGATGCATCCCGGCGCTCGGCGTTGCTCGTCGGTCGAATACTGCCGGTATTCTCCGTCCTCGCGCCTTGATCGCCGGGCGCCTCGCCGGTCTCGGTGCCACGCGGCACTTCCACCACGGACTGCCGGGCGTCGCGGGCCGCGGACACGGCGCCCAGGATCCGCGCCACCTCGGCGGGCTTCTGGCGGGCTCCGACGATCGACGCCAGCTGGCGGACGAACGCGGCTCGCGCCTCGGACGCTGCCGTCAGCATGCGCGCGCGGTTGCGCAGCATCGCGTCGACAAGCGCCGGCGCCTCGGCAGACCCGGCGCTGAGGGCCGCCCGCTGCATCCATCGATCGTCGAGGTGCGCGAAGAGCAGCGTGCGTCGCGCGGCGGCGGCGTCCGGCGTCGCCAGCGACCCCAGCGCGCCGAGGACGACGAAGCGGACACGCGCGTCCGGTTCGTCCACCATGGCGACGAGGCGGCCGGCGAGAGACGCCGACGAGCGGAGGCGCGGCTCCGCGAGGCCGACGGCGTTCTCGCGCACGCCGGGCGCGGCGTCCCGCATCGCCGATGCGAGCGACGCGTCGTCGAGCGCGCCGAGACCGTCGAGCGTCCAGAGCGCGTGGACCCGGGCGAGTGGCGACGGTGACTGGGTCGCCATTGTTCGCAGCGGCGCGATCACCTGGCGCGAGTGCCGGTCCACGAGCAGGCGCTGTGCCGTGCGTCGCCACCACAGGTTGGGACGTTCCAGCGCACGCATCAGGTCGGCATCGTTCGCCGACCCCAGGCGCGGTGGCGCTGGCCGCGACGGGGGCGCGTCGGCGCGAACGATCCTGTAGATCCGCCCGCGGTCGCGCCCTTCGTACATCGGCGACGGATCCTTCTGCAGATCGCTCGACGTCCACTCCGGGTGCTCGATGCGCGGCCGGTAGTAGTCGACCACGTAGAGCGCGCCGTCAGGACCGACGGAGAGGAACGCCGGGCGGAACCAGGCGTCGCCCGCTGCCAGGAACTCGCGTCCCGGCTCGGCGCGCCTGGCCACGAACGTGGCGCCGGCGGGCGTCAGCACGTCCCGGTGGACGAGGTTGTGCACCGGCTCCGCGACGAACAGCGACGTGCCATCCACCTCGGGAAACGCGCCGCCCGTGTAGGGCGTGATCGCACAGGCGGACGTGAACTCGCCGGCGCCGGTCAGCAGCTCGAAGGTCGGCCGCTTCGTGATGGGGAAGACCTGCGCCGTCGCACCGTGGTCCGGAATCCGCGCCATCGCCGAGTCGAGCCGCAGATCGGGGTTGCGCGCGAGCCATGCCGCCGGCATGACCGCGTGCCGCGCATGGTCGGCGTTCTCGGTCGTGAAGTAGCGTCCCCACGCATCGAAGCCGTGGCCGTACTGCGACGTGCCGGACGTCGCTTCGAGCCGTCCCGCATCGGGACGCAGCCGCACGCCCCGCCGGTCGACGCTGACCGCCGGCCGTTGCGGATGGCCCGGCCAGCGCAGCGGCGTGCCGCGATCGCCGAACACGTCTTTGTAGATCACCGCCTGCGTCGGCCCCTCGTGCGCCAGGTGGATCCAGTTGTCGAGGCCGTAGACCGGTCCGTTCACCATGTGCTGCGGGTTGGTGAAGGCGAAGCCGGTGACGACGACCGTCCGGACGTCGGCGCGCCCATCGCCGTTGGTGTCCTCGAAGTACAGGAGATCCGGCGGCGCCGTGACCAGGACGCCCTTCTTCCAGCGCATCACCCCGGTCGGCAGCACCAGCCCGTCGGCGAAGACGCGGCTGGTCTCGTAGCGCCCGTCGCCGTCCCTGTCCTCGAGCAGCTTGACCCGGCCTGTGGGCGCCGTGTCGAGTGGATAGCCGGGCATCTCGACGACGAACAGGCGTCCCTGCTCGTCGAAGTCCATCGCGACCGGACTCTGGATGTCGGGCTCGGCCGCTACCAGCTCGATCCGGTAGCCCGCCTCCAGTTGCATCGTGGCCATCGACTCGGCC
>JANOIR010000211.1:0-6367 GCA_031407765.1 Vicinamibacteraceae bacterium | reverse complement strand
ACATAACTCCCGGGCGGGGCATCCCGCCTGGCGGCGTTGCTCATCGCTCACTTATGCCCCATAAGCTCGCTCTTCGCGCCTGGCCAGCCGGGCGCCGCGCTCCGGGACTTATTGCGCGAATCACGCGGACGGGACACTAGTGCCGCGGTCCTCGGCGTGCGCGGCCGCGTCAATGCGGGGCGAGCGCGCAGCGGTTGGCGCCGGCCTCGAGCTCGATCGGATCGACGCCTGGCGCTCCGACCGGATCGGCCGCGCCCTCGTTCAGCTCGACGATCCGCGCGTAGTTGGCCGGCGGCTCAGGCAGATGCGCCATGACCCGCTCCACGAACGCGTCCGCTGACGCGAGCCAGCCGTCGAGCCACGGGGTGATGTCGCCGAGGCGCGCCGCGATCGGCCGCTCGTCGAAGGCGATCGGCTGGCTGGCGTGGCCGGGCAGGATCACGATGTCCGGCGGCAGCGCGGCCAGCGCCCGCAGCGAGGCGTGGAGCAGGGTGGCGCGCCGCCGCGAGCCCTCGGCGTCGGCCTTCAGGTCCGGCCGGCCGATGCTGGACGTGAACAGCGTGTCGCCGGTGAAGACGGCGTGTTCGTCGACGCGGATGGTCGTGCTCTCGTCGGTGTGGCCGGGGGTGTGGTGCGCGACGAGCGATGCCGCGCCGAGCGCGATCGTCGTCCCGTCGTGGAGCGCGCTGAAGGCGAAGCGCACGCGTCGCTGATCCGGCAGCCACAGCGTCGCCCCGGTGGCCGTGGCAAGGCTGCGGGCGCGCGACAGGTGATCGGCGTGGACGTGCGTGTCGATGACGTGCCGGATCCGCCAGCCTGCCTCACGCGCGATGGCGACGTAGACGTCGGCGCCGACCGAGGGGTCGACGACGGCGGCGTCGCCGTGCGACCCGATCAGGTAGGAGAGGCAGCCCTTGCCGGTCCGCCGCACCTGCATCACCCGCGCCGCGCTCGCCGGCAGCGGGACGTCGGCGACGTTCCAGGCCAGCGTCCACGCCTTCATGCCACCCGTGAGCGACCAGACGTCGAAGCCGCGCCGGGCCAGGGCGTCAGCTGCCGCTTTGCTGCTGTGGCCCACGTTGCAGACGGTGACGACGGGGCGATCCGCCGGCAGCGCGAGGTCGGCCAGGGGACCGGGCTGGCCGGTGCGCAGGGCATCCGCGGCGTCCACGTGCACGCTGCCCGGGATCGCCCATTCGGCGTGGGCCGCCGCCTGCCGGACGTCCACGATCGTGACCGGACGCTGCGCTTCCAGCCACGTCCGCAGCGTCTCGACGTCGAGGTGCTTGGTCATCGCCCTTCTGCCTTCACGTTACCCCGAGACGACCGTTGGCGGCATCGTCACCCGGTGCCGATTGAAGAGGGGGCCGGATCCGCTCCCCTCGCCTCCGGCGGAGTTTCACATGCGCAACCCGAGAACGTTGATCGGCCTGGCCGTCCTGACCGTCCTGCTCGGGGTTCTGGGCCACCGGGTGTGGGCGCGCGGCTTCGGCCTCAGGCTCGGGGCCGCGAAATCGACGCTGTCCGGCCCAAACACCACCGAGGCGCAGTGGGCGGTCGCCGCCGTCACGACCGATATCGCCGAAATGCTCCAGCATGCCGTCGATCCGCGCCTGGCCCCCGGCTCGGTCGACGTCGACGTCAAGCCGCTCGGCGCCGGCTTCGAGGCGCACGTCCGGATCGGCGATCGCCGCTTCGTCTTGCCCGTCGATCTGCGCGAGGGTGTGTGGAGTCCGGTCACCTATCGGCCGATCGCGGCGCGACTCCTCGGCGGCCTGGGGCTCTCGCCGTCCGCGCCTGGCGAGGCCGATGATCTGGCAGCCTTCACGGCGCGGCTGCTGGAGGCGGGGGCGCCGGCCCTCGAGCGGGAGAACGAGCGGCTCGGCACGCGGCTCGGCGCCCGGATGGTCGACGCCGACCTGCACGAGGCGGCCGCGCTGCTGGTGGTCGCGTTCTCGCTGCGGGAAGCGGCTGAGCGGCTCTCCGACGATCGGCCGCAGCTGCTCCGGATCCTCGCCCACCTGTCGATCGCCGCGGCGCTGCGGGACGGGAAGCCGCCCGCCTTCGCCGGCGCGGCGGCGGCCAGCTACGCCGACCACCTCGCCGGGCGCGACCTCGAGGCCAGCCGCGCGCTTTCGACGCTGGCGGCCACGGCGGAGGGCGCGCAAGCCGCCTGGGGCCGCGTCCTCGCCACACGCGTGGACGAGGACTGGCGCCGCCTGCCGGCACCGCGGACCCTGGTCGAACGGCGGGAACATTTCCGCGCCCGTGTCCGCGCGATCGCATCGACGCAGGTGATCGCCGAGCTCGCGTCGCTCGGCGCTGCCGACGAGGCCGACTGGGGACGCATCGTCCGGCACGACTTGCAGCGCGTCGACGCCCGCGGCCTGGTGACGCGCGGTCTCGATGACGAGCGTGCGGAAATCCTCGCGGTGTGGCGCGTGACCCATCCGGCGGGCGCCGCGCCCGACGTCGTCGCGACGCTCGACGGCGCCCGCATCGGGGCGATGACCCCGCGCGGTCCGCGTCCGTTGCCGTGGGGCCTGTGGTCGCGCTTCTTCGAGCGTCACCTCGTCACCTTCGCCGCGCGGATCGACACGTTCTACCGGCACTCCATCGGTGCCAACCAACAGGCCGAGGCGATCGGCCGCGATCTCGACGCGCAGCTGGGCGGCCTCGATCTCTATCCGGCGGCCACCGGCTTCCGCACCCGCGGCGTGGCCAACGGCGACGCTGACCTGCGCCGCATCGACGCCGCGATCCGCGTCACCCTGCGCCGCCCCGAGATCGTGCCGGCGGTCGTGTGGGCGTGGCTCGAATTCGGCCAGCAGTACGAGCCGGTGGCGAAGGGGATGCCGCCGGCGGTGGCCTGGTTCGGCAAGCCGGCGCCTCGCACCGCCAGCCTCGATCTGGCGCACCGCCTCAAGTCGGTCGGGCACAACCTGGGCGGTGTCGAGCTCGACGCCTTGTGGCAGTCGGCGCCGACCGACTATCGACTGGCGAAAGTGATCCTGGACGGCCGCGTCGGCGTCCAGCCGACGGCCGCCCGGGTGCGTCAGCTCTTCGAGCCGAGACTCGACTACGACGTGCGGGCGCGCCGTCTCCTTGCCGACGCCCTGACGTCGCCCGCCGATCGGGTCCCGGTGCAGCAGGGGACGTGCGCGCTCGACGTCGAGAGCTGCTTCGCCTACGCGTGGACGCTGGTCGAGGCGGGCCGCGAGGCGGAGGCCGCGGTGGTCTACCAGAAGACCATCGACGACGAGCGGGTCGGCGCCGTCGCCATGGCACACAACGCCGGGTGGCTGGTCGAGTACTACCGCCGACACGGCCAGGTCGCTCGCGCGCTCGCGCTGGCCAACGCGGCGGCCGACGTCGGATCCTCCCGCGGCGTCGGGGCGCGCGCGTGGCTGTTCGAGTGCCTCGATCGCCTCGACGAGGCGGAAGAGGACTACGGCTATCTGGCGGACCGCTATGGCGACCGCCAGCAGCCCATCGGCTTCTACTACCGGATGGCTCGCGTCCGGAAGCTGAAGCAGTACGAGGCGCGCCTGCAGGCGGCGCTGCCGGCGCTGTTCCCGAGCGGCTTGCAGCCAGTCGCCCCGAACGATGCCCGGCAGGCACCCGCGGCGGGAGTGCAGGTCACCAAAGATTCACCACTGTCGCGCCGGCACGGCATTCAATCGGGCGACCTCATCGTCGCGCTCGACGGCTGGCGGGTCGAGAGCCTGCAGCAGTACCAGGCCGTGCGGGCGTTCTCGACGGGCGATCGCCTGCACATGGTGTTGTGGCGTGGGGCGCGGATCGACGTCGACGCCGAAGTGCCGAATCGCATGTTCAATATCGATCTGCGCAGCTATCCGATTCGCGGCTGGGCCGAGTAGGGAGACGAGACGCACCGGCGCCGTGTAGAAAGGTCAGGCCACAGCCGAGAGACGTCATCTTTCGGGGAGACTTCCTGCCGCGGTCGAGTCGGCTGAGCCCGATTTTGCTGGTGTTTCCGCGGCTGTGCGCCCGCGCACAGCTGGCGGCTCCCTTGCAAAGCCCGGGTCGTGCTCCGACTCGCCAGCGCCGCGCTCATCTGCCTGACCGTCGCGTCTGCCGCACCACGGGCCGCCGACGTGCCCGTCGACGTGCCCACCTTCGCCGGCATCCCGTGGGGCGCCAGCCGCGCCCAGGTCCTCGAGGCGGCCGCCGCCTCCGGCCTGCGGGTCGTCGCCAGCTATGGCAACGATCTCGAGCTTACCGGCGAGCCGTTCGGCGCCGCGGCGGTCGTGCACGTGCTCCTCAGCCCGACCGACGGCCTGGTCAAGGTCAAGGTGCGTTTCACGACGAACGACAAGCCGGCGCAGACCTACGCCACCGTCATCGAGCGCCTGACGACCCTTTACGGCCCGACCGAGCCGGTCGAGATGTTCAAGCGGCCCTACGTCCGCGGCGACGGCCGCGAGGACGAAGCGGTGTTGACCGGCAAGGGCCTGATGATCGCCGCGTGGGGCGACGAGCGCCAGCCCGGGCAGGCGGCGGTGATCCTGCACGCGGGCAGCCCCGGCGTCGAGGTCGACTTCGAGTCGCACGCGTGGAAGGCCGAGTCGGTCCGCCGCAAGCGTCAGGTGCCGAGCGGGCCGCCCGCGCTGGCGCACCTCGCGCCGGCCGGCGCCTGGGGACTAGTCGGCCCGTAGCGCCCGCAGCGGATCGGTCGCCGCCGCCCGCCGCGCCGGCACCCAACTCGCGATCACCGCGACCGCGGCCAGCAGTGCCGCCAGCGACGCATAGGTCGCGACGTCCAGCGGGCTGACCTCGAACAGCCAGCGCTTCAGCAGCGGCATCGACACCGCCGCCAGCGGCAGGCCCAGTGCGATCCCGGCAACGGCCAGCCGGGCCCCGTCCCCGATGACGTCCTTGAGCACGTCACCGCGGTTGGCGCCGAGCGCCAGCCGGATCCCGATCTCGCGCGTGCGCCGCGCCGCCGATGCGGCCACCGTCCCATACAGCCCGAGCGCGGCGAGGAGCAGGCCGGTGAGGCCGAGGCCGCCGGTGACGATGGCCGCGGCTCGCTGTGGGAACAGCACGACCCGGGCGTCGTCCGCGAGCATCGACACGCGCGGCGCCGGCAGCCGCGGATCGCGGGCCCGGATCGCCTCGACGATCGTCGGGCCCATTGGCGCCGAGGCCCGCACCAGCAGCACCCGCCGCGACTCGACGATCTGGGCCAGCGGCACGTAGAGGAACGGCGGCGTCGCCTCGTCGAGCGACGCGTACTTGGCGTCGCGGGCGATGCCGACCACCGTCGTGTCCATGTCGCGGAAGCGGAAGGTGCGGCCGATTGCCTCGCCGTCGGGCGCCAGGATCCGCGCCAGCGTCTGGTTGACCACCGCGACGCGCGGCGATCCGTCGACGTCGGTGCGGGCGATCGCGCGGCCACCTCGGAGTGGCAGCCGCAGCACGGCGAAGTAGCCGTCGTCGACGCCGACGTAGTGCGCCTCCTGGGTCGCCGCGCCGATCGTGATCGTATCGACCGAGCTGCCGAGCATCAGCGGCAGCCGGCTGGCATAGGCGACCGCGGTGACGCCCGGCGTCGCCGCCATCCGCTCGCGCAACGTCGCATAGAACGCGCTGCTCCGCACAGCGTCGTAGCCCCAGGACTCCGGCTCGAGGAGCACCGTCGCGATATTCTCGCGATCGAAGCCGGGATCGACGCGCCCGCCGCGATCCATGGCGCGAAGGAACAGCCCCGCGGCGACCAGGAGCACCAGCGACAGCGCGAGCTGGCCGGCGACGAGCGCCCGTCCGAGGCGCCCGCGGCGACGGCCGCCCCCTGCGCTCTCGGCCTTCAGGCGGTCGGTGATGTCGCGCCGCGCGCCCTGCAGCGCCGGTGCCAGGCCGAAGGCCAGGCCGGCGGCGAGCGAGGCGGCCACCGCGAACGCGAGCACGCGCAGGTCGGGCGAGATCTCGATCGTCAGTGGCACCCACGCCGGCAGCGGCAGCCGCTCGAGCCCTGCGGTGGCGGCCGACGCGACGATGAAGCCGCCGAGGGCCCCGAGGACGAACAGCACGAGCACTTCGGTGAAGAGCTGCCGCATGAGGCGCAGGCGGCCGGCGCCGAGTGCGGCGCGCACCGCCAGGTCGCGCGCGCGTCCGGCGTAGCGGGCCGAGAGCATCGCCGCGACGTTGATGCCGGCAATCACCAGCACCAGCGCGGCCGCCCCCAGCAGCAGTCCGAGGAACGCGAACGCACCCCGACTGCCGCCGGGCAACCCGGTGAGCGGCGTGACGCGGACCCGCGAGTACGCCTGGGGGGTATCCGGGGCCCCGAGGGCGCGGAGCTCCGCCTGCACCAGCGCCGACAGCTCGGCCTGAGCGGCCGGCG
>JANOIR010000209.1:0-38309 GCA_031407765.1 Vicinamibacteraceae bacterium | reverse complement strand
ACATAACTCCCGGGCGGGGCATCCCGCCTGGCGGCGTTGCTCATCGCTCACTTATGCCCCATAAGCTCGCTCTTCGCGCCTGGCCAGCCGGGCGCCGCGCTCCGGGACTTATTGCGCGAATCACGCGGACGGGACACTAGTTGGTCGGCCTGGTGTGTGTGAAGTGGATTCCGGAGAAAGCGCGACAGCTTCGACTATGTAGTATTCTTGGTTGGGCCTATGTAGAATGCTGTGTAGCCGATCCCGGCTTGTGTAGGAGGACCGATGCGCGGATGGATCACGGGAGCGGCCATGGTGCTGATGATCACGGGGCTCGCGGCGCAACACGCCCTGAACGGCGCCTGGCACGGCGAGACGCGAAACGGGAGTGCGATCGTCCTGACCCTGGCGGTCGAGGCCGATGCCCTCTCCGGTACGCTGACTCGCAATGGCGAGCCGGCGACGCTGTCGGACGGCAAGCTGTCGAAACAGCAGTTCACGTTCAAGGCCACCATCAACGACCAGACGGAGGGATTCTCGGGCGAGCTCGCCGGAGACGCCATCAAGGTGTGGATGGATCGACAGGGACCGGACACTGCCATCACGCTCCGCCGTGCCACGCCTAAGTAGGCCGGCCGACGTCGGGACACGTCATGGGTAAGAGCTTTCTCAGCCTGGCGACGGCCACGATCCTCAACGCCGTCGCCAACGGCTACTCGTTCGGCTTCGACATCGTCGACATCACGGGCATGCCGGGTGGCACCGTATACCCGGCCCTCAGGCGGCTCGAGGACGGCGGATTCCTGACGTCCGAGTGGGAGAAGGAGCGGATCGCGCACGCCGAGCTGCGCCCGCGTCGTCGCTACTACGAGATTACGAAGGCCGGACGCCAGGTGCTGGCCGAGGCCGTGAAGCGCTACCGGCTGCTCGAGTCGTCGCAGTTCACGCGCGTGCGCGAACCCAAGCCGTCCGGCGTCTGAGCGTGAGATGCCCCTGCTGTCCCGGTGCCGCCAGCGGTGGTCGACACCGCACCTGGCCCTAATCGCCCTCATCGGCGTCCTCGTGCCGAGGCGCCTGCGTGCCGACTGGCGGCAGGAGTGGGAAGCGGAACTGCGATGGCGCGAGCATCGACTGGCTCGCTGGGATCGCCTCGATCGAAGCGGGAAATGGGACTTGCTGTGTCGCAGCTCGGGCGCCTTGCGGGATGCCCTCTGGTTGCAGACACGACGGTGGGAGGACGACATGGTGCAGGACCTCAGGCTCGGCCTGCGGATGCTGGTGACGCAGCCGGCGTTCACCTGCGTCGCCGTCCTCACGTTGGCCGTCGGCATCGGGGCCAACACCGCCGTCTTCACCTTCGTCGACGCGCTGCTGCTCCGGCCGTTGCCCGGCGTGGCGCGGCCCGATCGGCTCGTCCAGGTCGGACGCCAGTATCCGGACAAGGCGTACCTGAGCGACTCGAGCTATCCCGATTTTCTCGACTATCGCGCCCACAACACCGCCATGTCGGGACTTGCCGCGATCGCGCCGACGGCCTTTCACCTGAGCCACGGCGGTGAGACCGAGCGGCTCGAGGGCGAGCTCGTCTCGAGCAACTACTTCGACGTGCTTGGAACCACGGCGGCGTATGGCCGGTTGATCTCGCCGTCCGACGAGCGCGAATCCGTCGCCGTCGTTAGCCATCGACTCTGGCAGCGCCTCTTTGCCGGCAGTTTTTCGGTCGCGGGGATGAGGGTCAGCCTCAACGGCCGCCCCTTCACCGTCATTGGCGTGGCGGATGCCGGATTCGCCGGCATCAGGATCGGTGCGCCGCGCGACGTGTGGGTTCCGCTCGGCGCGGCCTCCGCGATCGACCCGAGCCTCGCCCCGCGGTTCGAACAGCGCCGCGCCTCCTGGCTCGAGATGTTCGGCCGTCTCGGGCCCGGCGTCACGGTGGACGAGGCGCGTGTCGAGCTTGCGGTGCTGGCGCGGCGCTTGGAGGCGAGCCATCCGGACACCAATGCTCGCGCCGGCGTCGGCGTGGAACCCGGACTGGGCCGCGATGTCGACGTGCGCCGGGCGATGCGCCGGTTCGTCTACGTGCCTCTCGCCGCGGCCGGTCTCGTGCTTCTTATCACCTGCGCCAACGTCGCGGCCTTGCTCCTCGCCCGATCCATTACACGCCGAAAGGAGGTGGCGACCAGGCTCGCGCTCGGCGCTCGGCGCACTCGCGTCGTCCGCCAGCTGCTCACCGAGAGCATCGTGCTGGCCATGGCCGGAGGCCTGGCCGGACTGGTCGTCGGGAGCTGGCTGACCCGCGGATTGCGAAGCCTGCTGCCGGACAGGTTTCTCTTTTTGTCGTTCGATCTCGCGCTGGGCGTCGATTGGCGGGTGTTCGGCTTCATGCTCGCGGTCGCCACCGCCACTGGCGTGCTCTTCGGCCTGATACCGGCGCTGCAGGCCTCTCGTCCCGAAATGGTGTCCGCGCTGAAGGGCGGCTCCCTCTTGGCGGGACGCCGCGAGACGCGTTGGCGATCGGTCCTGGTCGTGATCCAGGTGGCCATCTCGGTGGTCCTGTTGACCGCGGCCGGACTGTCCGTCAGGTCGCTGCGGAACGCCGTGGCCATCGACACCGGATACGACGCCGGGTCGGTGTTGACCGCCCGCCTGGACCTGGCCAAGCAAGGCTATGACGAAACGAGAGGGCGCCAGTTTCAGCAGCAGCTCGTCGAACGGATCCAGTCAGTGCCAGGTGTGGCGGTGGCTGGCTTCGCGGTCACACTGCCCTTGAACGACGGACGCTGGGAGGACCGGATCAGGCGGGACGGTGATGCGACCCGCTTCCAGACGTTCCAGAACGTCGTCACGCCACGGTACTTCGCGGTCATGGACATCCCGATGACGGCCGGCCGGGCCTTTGCTGACCGCGACGATGCGGACGGGCCTCGGGTCGCGATCGTCAACCACACGCTGGCGCGGCTTCTCTGGCCCGGGGAGCAGGCCGTCGGCCGCCGGGTCACCGTGAAGGGCCGCTCGATCGAGATCGTCGGGGTGGCCCGCGACATCAAGGGACGCGATTTGTTCGAACCGTCCGACCCCATCCTCTACCTGCCGTTGTTCCAGTCGTACCAGCCGAACGCCATCCTTCATGTGCGTACTGCCGTCCCGCCGCTGTCCGTTGCGGCGGCCGTACGCCGCGAGGTCTCGGCGCTCGACAAGGACCTGCCGGTCTACGCGCTGAAGAGCCTCGACGAGCACGTGACAGCGACGTTGACGCCGCAACGGCTGCTCGCCTATCTCATTGGGGGGTTTGGGGTGCTGGCGCTAGGGCTGGCAGCGCTGGGCCTGTACGGATTGATCTCGTACGCGGCGACCGAACGGCGCGCGGAGATCGGGGTCCGCCTGGCGCTCGGTGCGCAGAAGGCCGACGTGATGCGCCTGTTCGTAGGCGAAGGCATGAGGCTGGCGTTCGCCGGAACCCTCCTCGGCGCCTTCGCGGCGTTCGTCGTCACCGCGATGATGACCGGTCGGCTGTTCGGGGTGGATCCGGCCGACCCGCTCACGTTGCTCATGACACATGGCGTCCTGCTGCTGGCGGCACTGGCGGCATGCGCCGTGCCGGCCTACCGGGCGGCCCGCGCCGATCCGACGAGCGCCTTGCGCTCCGAGTGAGCACACGCCAGTCACGGCGCCCGGACAATCGGCTACAGGTAACTCAGCCACCAGTCCCGGCGCCTGGCCTTGAGGGCGGCCACCCAGGCGCAGAGCGGATAGAGCGCGAGGACCACCAGCACCCACACTACGTAGACGCCCGGTAACCCGAGGCCGTAGCCCTTGGGAAAGAACTGGAACACCGTCAGGAACTGGTGCGCTGCGAATCCTTGAAACACGCCGAGCACCGCGCTGCCAGCGTGCAGCAGATAGAGGTGAGCCACGTAGAAGGCGAACGGCGCCCGGCCGAACGTGACGAGCGGCTCGCTGAGAAAGCGGGGCACTCGCTCCGCGAGCGCACACAGGATCGCCGCCGGCCCAAGGGTCATCAGCAGGAACAGCAGACTGGGCGGGTATTTCGTCGTGTTGAGGAAGTCGATGACCGTGCGGGTCAGGCTGGCGTCCCCTTGCCACGGATTGGGATCGCCATAGACGCCGCTGGCCCGAATCAGGACGAATGCCGCCGTCGCAGCGATGCCGGACGCGAGCAGAAGCACCCTCCGCCGTGCCGGTGGCGCTTCGAACACGCTCGCCGTGCCGAACCCCAAGAGCATCACGCCGATCCAAGGCAGGAGCGGATAGGTGACGCGGATGAGGATCGGTCCGACGAGGTAGGTCGTCTGCGAATGCAAGGCCGCCCACCACGGGCCGCTCGTACTCGCATCGAGCAGGCCCGTCTGCGGCCACACCGGGTCGAGCAGGTTGTGCCCCAGCACGATCGCCGCCCCGAGGCAGGCACAGGCGCGTCGTCCGAGGAATTGCGCGCCGGCCAGGACGACCATGCTCGCTCCGATGGCGAAGATGACCTGCATCGGAACCCGCACGAGCCCGCCCAATTCGTCCATTCCCAGAGGCGAGAAGGTCCAGGCCGTAGAGATGACCAGCGCCTCGATCAGAATCAGCCAGGCGCCGCGCGAGAGCAGGAAGCGACCCAGTTCCGATCGACTCTTGCGCGCCACCATCAGGCCGGCGCTCGTGCCGGCCAGGAACACGAAGGTGGGCGCACAGAAGTGGGTGATCCACCGGGTGACGAAGAGCGCCGCCCCGATGCTCGGGTTCGCCGCCGGCTCCAGCTCGCCGGCGGACATGAAGAAGTCCCGCGAGTGATCGATGGCCATCATCACGATCGCCAGGCCGCGGAGCATGTCGATGCTGGAGAGTCGATAGGCGCGTGCGCTAACCGTCATGAGTGAGGTAGGCCGTGAGGGGACGTTGAGCACGCATCGCGTCGATTGTAGTGCCTGGCCCCGATCGCGACCGGCGCCGGGCGGATACTCGGCAACCGCGGGCGCCGGTCGGCCGTCTAATGACGCGTCTCCGCCGCCGGGAGTACCATCTGCCGAGGACAATGCCCATGCGCCGCTGGCTCGATACGCTGAAGCAGGATCTCGTCTATGGCTGGCGCTCGTTCGGGCGCAGCCCCGGATTCGTCGCGGTCGCGCTGCTGTCCCTGACCCTCGGCACGGGAGCCACCTCGGCGATCTTCAGCGTGATCTACGGGGTGATCATCGACCCGTATCCCTACGCCGCCGCCGATCACATCTGGATGCCCGACGTGAATGGCGTCGACGGCCGCGACGGACACACCTATACCCCGGCCGAAGTGCGGCAGATGCAGGCGTCGCCGGCGTTCGCGTCGGTGATGGCCACGTCGGTGCAGCCGGCGCTGCTGACCGGCGACTTCTCGCCCGAGAGCCTGACCGGCGTGCTGGTCACGCCGAACGCCTTCAACTTCCTGGGCGTGCCGCCCGTGGCCGGCCGCACGATCCAGCCGTCGGACATACGCGGCAACGGCGACGCGGAGCCGGTGGTCGTCCTGAGCCACCGCCTGTGGCTGCGGCTGTTCGAGGGCAATCCGGGCGCGGTCGGGAAAACGCTCCGCCTGAACGGCCACCCGCACACGATCGTCGGCGTGATGCCGCCCCGGTTCGGCTGGTGGACGAGCGATGGCGTCTGGCTGCCGCTCGCGCCCATCCGCACCGACGTGCCATGGGTCAGCCCGATCGTCCGTCTGGCGCCGGGCGTCACTGCGGCCGCCGCGGAACAGCAGATGCACGCCATCAACCGCCGGCTGGCAGACGAGCGGCCCGACAGCTTCCCGAAGCAGGGGTTCACCACGAAGCTGCGCAACTATCTGGACGTCACCGTCGCCAGCGGTGAGATGCGCACCAGCCTGAACCTGCTGCTCGGCGCGGTCGGCTTCCTGCTGCTGATCGCCTGCGCCAACGTCGCCAACCTGCAGCTGGCGCGCGGCGTGTCCCGGGCCCGCGAGATCGCGGTGCGCATGTCGGTCGGCGCCAATCGCCGGCGCCTGCTGCGCCAGCTCCTCACCGAGAGCGTGCTGTTGTCGGTCGTAGGCGGCGGGCTCGGTGTGCTGTTCGCGTTCGGCGCGATCCGGGCGATCGTCGCGCTGATGCCCGAGTTCTACGTCCCCAACGAGTCGCGCGTTGCGATCAACCTGCCGGTCCTCGCGTTCTCGCTGGCGGTCTCGGTGGTCACCGGCATCGTCGCGGGACTGGTGCCGGCGCTGCAGGCCTCGAAGACCGATACCAGCCAGGTGCTGACCGCCAGCCGCAGCACCGGCGCCGGCGGGCACGGCGCTCGCACCCGCAGCGCCCTGGTGATCGTCGAAGTCGCGCTGTCGGTGGTGCTGCTCGTTTGCGCCAGCCTGACCGTGCGCACGTTCATGGCGCTGCAGGGCGTGGACTCCGGATTGCACGCCGATCGCGTGCTGCTGATGAACGTGCCGCTGGCGCAGGAGCGCTACGACACGCGCGATCGGCGCAACCTCTTCGCGCGCGCGCTGCAGGACCGCATCAGCGCCCTGCCAGGCGTCGACGCGGTGTCGTTCGGCTTTCCGGGCGAAGGCCGCCGCACCCCGTTCACCATCGCCGGGCAGAACCCGGACAGCTCGCGCCGGCTGGGTGCGACGTTCGCCGGGGCCGATCATCTGCGGACCTATGGCATCCCGCTGCGGCGCGGACGGATGTTCCACGCGGTCGAAGTCGAGCGCGGCGATCGCGTCGCGGTGATCAACGAGGCCGCCGCCGCGCTATGGCCGGTCGGCCAGGATCCCGTCGGCAGCCGGCTGCGGCTCGGCGTGCTCGCCCAGCCGCCGTCCGGCGCGCTGATCGACGTCAGTCGCGGCGCCGACGTGACGATCGTCGGGGTCATCGCCAACACCCGGAACGCCGGGCTGCGCTCCGAGCCGGCCCCGGTCGTCGTGCTCCCGTACTCGATCGTCGGCGCCCCGCAGCTGTTGCTGGCGGTCCGCTCGGCGGCCGGCGATCCGACCCAGCTGTTGAACCCGGTCCGCGCCGAAGTGCGGGCCCTCGACGCGGAACAGCCGCTCGGCCGGCCCATCACGCTCAGCGAGGTGCTCGGCCAGGAAGTGGTGCAGCCGCGATTCACGATGGCGATGTTCAGCACGTTCGCCGGGCTCGGACTGGCGCTGGCGGCGGTCGGCATCTACAGCGTGCTGTCGTTCCACGTCACCCGTCACACCCACGAGCTCGGCGTCCGGATGGCGCTTGGCGCGCCGCGCCGCCGCGTGCTCGGGCTGATGCTGGGTATGGGCGGGCGGCTGGTGCTCGCCGGTCTCGCGGTCGGCCTCGTCGTCAGCGTCGCCGCGACGCGCCTGCTGCGCAATCAGCTGTTCGGCGTGCAGGCGATCGACCCGCTCGCCTACGTCGCGGTGATCGCCGTACTCGGTGCGATCACCTTCCTCGCCTGCTACCTGCCGGCCCGTCGCGCCGCCAGCGTCGATCCGATGGTGGCGCTGCGGCAGGATTGACAGCGTCTGCCCTATTGACGAGCTCGGCTCGTCGGGCGTAGGCTCGCCCGGATCTCGGCGCTCAGGTCACGGCAGAGGCGACGAAGCCTGATTTTGCAGGCCCGCCGTAGTGACCGCCACGTCGCCTCGCGACCGCCACGCTGCACGCCTTGCGCGCCGGAGGTGGCGGCGGCAGCCCCCGCCGGCTTCCCAACGTCCGATGCACCCGCCGCCCGGAGGTGAGCGATGCGTGCACGCATTCTGATCGCCGAGGATGACGCGATCCTCGCGCTTCGGATCCAGAGAACCGTCGAGGCGATGGGACACGAGGTCGTTGCGCTGACCGCGACCGGTGAGGACGCAGTACGGCTGACTGAAGAGCTCCAGCCGGAGGTGGTGTTGATGGACGTCTCCCTCCGGGGCGAGATGACCGGAGTGGTGGCGGCGGCGCATATCCAGGCCCGCGGCGAGACGCCGATCATCTACGTGACCGCGTACTCGGATCGGGATCTGATCGAACAGGCGGCACGGACCGCGCCGTACGCGTACCTGACCAAGCCGATTCGCGAGCGGGAGCTACATGCGGCGATAGAGGCGGCGCTCTACCGGAGTCGCACCGATCGCGCGCTCGGTCGTTTGAACCGGGTGCTGCGCTCGGTTCGCGACGTGAACCAGCTGATCACGAGGGAGCGTGACCCACAGCAGCTGCTCGAGCACGCGTGCGAGATCCTGCTGCGGACCTCGGGGTACGGGTGCGTCTGGATTGTGCAGGCCGAGGCCGAGCGCGGGCAGCTCCACGTCCGCGCGCATGCGGGCAGGGCGGTGGAGCTGCTCGAGTGGACGGCCCGGCAAGGCGACGCGGACGGAGAGACGCCCTTCGACGCGGTGCTGCGCACAGCCAAGCCCCTGGTCGCGCGTGAGCTGCCGAAAGGGGCGCCTGGGGCGCTGTCGATCGCCGGTTGCGTCGCGGTCGTGCCCATGCTGCACGCAGAGCGCGTGTATGGCTGCCTCTGCGTCCACGCGACGCCGCGGGAGCAGTTCGACGAGGACGAGATTGATTTGCTGCAGGAGCTGGCGGGCGACCTGGCGTTCGCGCTGCGCGGGCTCGAAGAGGCGGCATCCCGCGAGCACGCCGAGCGGGCGCTCGAGGAGAGCAACGAGAACTGGCGCCGGCTGGTGGAGTATCAGCCGACCGGGAACGTCGTACACCGTTACGGAACGATCCAGTACGCGAACCGGGCGTGCCTGCGTGTCTTGGGGGTCACCAGGCGAGAAGAGCTGCTGGGCCGGGACATCCTGGCGTTCGTGCACGAGGACTGGCGTGAGGTCGTGACCGCACGGCGGCTGAACCTGACACACGAGGCCACGTCCGACACGGCTGAAGTGACGTTGCTGCGGGCAGGAGGCGAGCCGGTCGTCGTGGAAATGACGAGCCTGCCGGTGACGTACCTCGGTCTTCCGGCGATTCAAACCGTGTTCTGGGATGTCACGGAGCGGCGGCGGACCGAGGAGCAATTGAGACGGGTGCAGAAGCTGGACTCGGTCGGCCGCCTGGCGGCGGGCGTGGCGCACGACTTCAACAACATGCTGCAGGGCATCGTCGGCCACGCCGAACTGCTGATGAGCGAGCTGCACTCGTCCGATGCCCGCGTGGAGCACGTCGAAACGATCCTCGCGGCCGCCCACCGTTGCAGCGATCTGAGCCGTCAATTGCTGGCGTTCAGCCGACGTCAGATTCTGGATACCAGGGTCGTGGATCTCCGCGACGTGGTGAAGCGCACACAAAGCCTGCTCCGAGGAACGCTGCACGAAGACGTGCGGCTGCAGGTCGTGGTGTCGGGGGAGCCGTGCCTGGTCAAAGCCGATGTCGGGCAGCTCGAGCAGGTCGTCATCAACCTGGCCGTCAACGCACAGGACGCGATGCCTGAGGGTGGGACGCTGAAGATCGAGGTCGTCCCTCCATCAGCGTCGCGGCAGCAGCCTCCGGCGATCGACGCCCCGTCCGGACCATGCGTGGAGCTGGTCGTCGCGGACACTGGCTGCGGCATGGACGCCTTCACGCGCGACCACGCGTTCGAACCGTTCTTTACCTCGAAGGAGCCCGGAAAGGGCACGGGCCTCGGGCTGGCCATGGTCCACGGCATCGTCACGCAACACGGAGGAAGCATTCAGCTCGACAGCGAAGTCGCAGCCGGCTCCACGGTGACGATCTCGCTCCCTGCCTGCTCGGAGAGCGCGACCGAGCCGCCAGCGGCGCATGAGCCAGCCGGACCCACCGGCACCGAGACGGTGCTGGTGGTGGAGGACACCGCAGCCGTGCTGCGCGTCACGGTCACTGTTCTCCGGCGCTACGGCTATACCGTGTTGGGTGCCGACAGCGCACGGGCGGCGCTGGCTCGCCTCGAGCATCACGAAGGCAGAGTCGATCTGCTGCTGACGGACGTCGTCATGCCCGACATGAACGGCAAGGAGCTCGCCGCCCGCATCAAGGGGCGTTGCCCATCCGTGAAGGTGCTCTTCATGTCTGGTCATGACATGGCTGTCGTGGCCAACCATGGCGTGCTCGAGGAGGGGGTGGCGCTGATCGCCAAGCCGTTCTCGAGCCAAGAGCTGGCAGTGCGCATCCGTCGCGTGCTGGACGGAGCCTGACGGCGCATGTCGCGACAGCATGGCTGCTCCTCGCACCGAGTGCGCGCCCTTCACGCCGCGTCCGCACTGGCCGTCGCTTTCGCGGTCAGTTCATGCGCGGAGGGTGACGGCGGTCCTCGGACGCCTCTAAAGAGCCTGGCGGAGGTGATGCAGCTGGATCGGCGGGGCCTCGAGCGAGGACATGCCGTGGACACCGAGGTGGTCACGGTGTTTCACGATCCCGCGTGGGAACGCCTGATCGTCCAGGGGAGCGGCCGCTGCGTGGCCGTGGACGCGGCGGGTATCGATCCGGCCCTCTCGCCAGGCGAGCGCGTGCACCTGTCCGGGTTCACGGCGTTCGAGCGAAACGGCCCGGTGATCGTGTTGCCTCGCCTCGTTCGACTCTCGAGCCACGGTGTCCGCACCTGGAAGCAGGCGAACTCCCCAGCGACTCTCGAGGCAGAGGAGGGAGTCGATTGCCTCGAGCTGCGGGCGCGGGTCCGCGGCGTCCGGCAACTCGACAGCGAACACCTGCGTCTCGAAGCACGCGTCGATGGACGCGACCTCGAGGGCATCGTCATGGACATCGCCAACTCGGCGCTGCTGCGCGAAGGCGACACGGTGATCCTGCGTGGTCCTGTCGAGCCGGTCCCGGCCTCCGACCGCGCCTCGGTCAGGTGGCGCATCTACCTGCAGGGCGACGGCGCCTTCGAGAGAGTTGGCGGCGGACCGCAGCCGCCGGCGCAGCCCACGCCCGGGCCGGTAAGCGGGGTGGCGCCCCTCACGCAGCTGCTTCAGATCAAGATGCTCTCGACCACGGACGCTGCCCGTGGTCTCCCCGTCCGCGTCCGCGGCGTCGTCACGGGCGCATCGACGCAAGCGAGAGGCGGTGCCCAGGAGATCCTGCTGCAGGATGCGGAGTGCGGTCTGTATGCCGCGACGGAGACCGCGACCGAAGCGGCGTCGTTCGGTTCTCTCGTGGAGCTCGAAGGTCGGACCGCTCCTGGGGCATTCGCTCCCATCATCGTCTACTCGAAGCTCCGCGTCCTTGGGAACGCACCGCTGCCGCGGCCGCTCCCGGTGACGGGCCTCGAGGCGGGGCTCTCCGCGCACACCGAGAACGTCTGGAGCGTGGCGAAGGGGGTGCTGCGGCCGCATCTGGGGGAGTTCGTCGTCGCAACGCCAGACGGCGAGCTGCCGCTGTTCTTCTTCACGGGGAATGTCGACTCGCTGCAGCGTCTCGTCGACGCCGAGGTCGAAGTGCCCGGTGTGTTCGCGGTCATCCATCGGGCCCGCCGCATCGTCGGCTACCGGCTGCTCGTGCAGGGCCCGGACCAGATCGTCATGGCTCGCCCCCCAGCCATCGCCGACGCGCCCCCCAGCTGGCCGATCTCCCAGCTCTTTCAGTACTGGCCTTCAGGCAGACCGCTGCACCGCATCTCGGTACGTGGTGCCGTCACGGGGGTCTTTCACCCCAATCGCGTCTACGTCGACGATGGCACAGCTGCCGTGCTTTGCGAGACGGCAGGCCGTCCGCCGCGGATCGGTGCCGTCGTGACCGCGTCGGGCTTCCTGCCGGTCAGCGGCCCCGAGCATCGGCTCACCCGTGCGGATCTGCGATTGACAGGTCAGGGCTCCGTCGCCTTCCCTCCACCGCCGCTCCTCACCATCGAGGAAGTCTTCGGCGGAGAGCACGACGGCCGGCTGTTGCGCGTCGAGGGACGGCTGCGCGAGCGCAGGCGAAGCATGGGTCGGGAGTGGCTCACGCTCGAAGCCGGCCAGGGCACGCTCTCGGCCGTTCTGGAGTTGCCGGCGCCGACGGCGTCCATTGAGCAGCTTCGGGTCGGAAGCGAGCTTCGCGTCACAGGCATCGGCGAGATGGACTGGGACCGCTCTCGGGTGCCGCCCAGGGTGCGTGCGGCCCGCCTCCTGCTCCGCTCGCCGGACGACCTGGAGCTGCTCCGAGCCGCGTCGTGGTGGACGACGGGCAGGATCGTCGCGCTCCTCTCGGCCGTGCTCACGTTCGCTTCGGTGTCGCTCGCCTGGTCGGTGTCGCTCCGGCATCGGGTGCGGCACCAGACGACGCTGATCCGTGATCAGGTAGTGCGCCTCGGCGACGAGGCGGAGGAGCGCGAGCGGGCAAAGCGAAAGCTGGAGAAGTCGCTGGACGAGCAGCTGTCGTTACTGCGAGAGGTGCACCATCGGGTGAAGAACAATCTGCAGGCGATCATCCACCTGATGGAAATGGAGCGTGACCGTATCGACGATCCCCGCGCCCGCTCGTTACTCGATAGCCTGGGTGAACGGGCCCGCACGATGGCGCTCGTCTACGAGCAGGTGTATCAGTCGCCGAGTGTCGCGCGAGTGGACATGGAACCGTACCTCCAGGCGCTCGGAGAGCGGCTGCAGCTACTGCTCAGCGCGGGCCGCGAGATCGACGTCCAGGTCGACGCAGCCGGCGTGAGCCTGGACGTCGCGAAGGCCATGCCTTGCGGCCTCATCGTCAATGAGCTTCTGACCAACGCGTTCAAGCACGCGTTCCCGGTCGGTGTGAGGGACCGGGGGCGCATCACGGTCGGGCTGAGGCAGGCGGCGGGGACGGTCCGCCTGGACGTCGCTGACGACGGCGTCGGCATATCGGAACAGGACCGACACCCGGGAGCGCTCGGTCTGGAGCTCGTCTCACTCTGGGCGACGCACCAACTGGGTGGCCGGCTGACGACGCGATCCGAGCAGGGCACGGCGTTCACCGTGGAGTTCGACGCGGACCAGCATGACTGAGCACCTGCTACGGCTTCCAGCCGAAGGCTCGCATCATCACGTGGAAGATGTCGGTGTTCGCCATGTAGCCGCGGACGCGATCGGCCCCGGGGCCCTGCGCTGCCACCAGCACTTCCTCGCCGGTGTGGCCGTTGTCCATGCGCAGCGTCGGGATGCGGACGTCACGCCGCTTCTCGGCCTGCGCCTGCGCTTCCGCGGCTTCCAGTCCTTCGAGCATCGGCTGGCCGAGGCGGCCGCCACGCAACCGCAGGTCGAACGAGTGGTCGGCCGTGAAGACCAGCAGCGTGTCACGCCTCACCATCTTCGCCGTGCTGGCGATGACGCGATCCATTTCGAGCATGCGATCGAGTCCGCCGCGCATGCGGTCGGTATGAACGTCGGCCTCGACCATCAGGAAGTAGCCCTTCCGGTTCTTGGAGAGGATGCGATGCGCCGTGCGGACCGCCTCCTCGAGGTCGAAGGTCGATGACTCGAGCAGTACGATCGCGCGCGTCGCGTCAGCGGGGACCTCTGCAAGCGCCGACAGAATCGGGCGGCTGTACCGGCGCGACAGTGTGTCGAGATCGGTGCCATCGGCGGCCAGCACCTTCGCGATGTTCGGGCGTACGCCGCCGATCATCACGTCCACGCCGTCGCCGAACCGCGGCGTGAACACCTGCTTGAAGATGGCTGCCGTCTGGCCGCGGTCGTTCACATGCGCGTAGGTCGAGGCGGGTGTCGCGCCGGTGATCGAATCGTTCGAGATGACGCCGGTTGAAAGGCCGCGTTCCTCGGCGTACTCGAGAATCGTCTTCAGCGGCTCGCCATCCTGCTTGCCCCGCACAGTCGATGCGGACAGCGCAATGACGCCGTTCTGGGTCTTGTGGCCGGTGACGATGGCGGTCATGCCGGCGGCCGAGTCACTGACGACGTGGGCTGCGGTGGTGGTGTCGGACAGGCCGATGTGCGGCATGCTCTGGATGAACAGCCGACGCGGCGCCCCATGGCCATGCAGGCTCGCCGCGGCGAGCGTCGAGGTGCCACCGGCATCGGCGAGAAAGAGGATGACGTTCTTGGCGCGGCTCTGCCCCGAGAGGGCTGCCGGAAAGAGGACGAGCGCGATGAGGATCTTTTTCACGGGCCTCGATTCTAACGGTAACCGCCCGCGCTCTTCACTTGACACGCCAGTGAACAGCGTGTCAGGCTCCACTGCAATGGCCAGTGAACGCGTCGAGCTGCTGCAAGGCACGCTCGATCTGATCGTCCTCCGCGCCCTGTCGACCATGGGCCCGCAGCATGCCTACGGACTGGCCGCCCGCCTCGAGCAGGTGGCGGACGATCCGTTTCCGCTGAATCAGGGAACGCTCTACGCCGCGCTCACCCGCCTCGAGCAGAAGGGATGGATCAAGGGCGCGTGGCAGCGGACCGAGAGCAATCGCGAGGCGAAGTACTACGCCATCACGAAGCCCGGCCTGCGCGCCCTCGGCGAGCAGGTTGAGCGCTGGCGCAAGCTGTCCGGCCTCGTCAACAAGCTGATCGTCGGCGCATCCTGACAGGTCACCGTCCCCATGCTGGAACCACGTCGACTCTTCATGCGTGCGCTGTCGTTCCTCCGGGTCGGCCAGGCCGAGCGCGAGCTGACGCGCGAGATGACCGCCCACCTGCATCAGATCGAAGACGACTTCCTGCGCAAGGGCCTGCCACCCGACGAAGCGCGCCTGGCCGCGCGCCGCGCCTTCGGCGGTGTCGAGCAGGCCAAGGAGTCGCAGCGGGACGCACGATCGATCCGTTGGCTCGACGAGCTGCGACAGAACGTCCGCTACGCCGTCCGGACGCTGCGCCGCACCCCCGGCTTCACCGCCGTGGCGGTGCTGACGCTGGCCCTCGGCATCGGCGCCAACACGGTGATGTTCAGCATCATGAACGCGACGATGCTGCAGCGGCTGCCGTTCCCGGAGCCGGAGCGGCTGGCGATGCTGTGGCAGGCGTCGGTCAAGGACCGCGCCGACGTCAACATCGTCTCGATGCCGAACTACCGCGACTGGCTCGATCGCAACCGATCCTTCGCCCGCATCGGCCTGATGGATTCGGCCGGCCGCGGCTACAACCTGACCGGTCAGGGCGAGCCCGAGCGCACGCCCGGACTTCGCGTGACCGCCAGCTTCTTCGAGGTGCTCGGCATCCAGCCGATGCTGGGGCGCACGTTCACGAAGGAGGAAGAGGAGGCCGGCCGCGACCGCGTCGTCGTCCTCAGCCACGGGTTGTGGACGCGCCGCTACGCCGCCGATGCCACGATCGTCGGCAAGGCAATCCAGATCGACGGCAAGGCGCACACCGTCATCGGCGTGATGCCGGCGTCGTTCGTCCTCGAGTACGGCAGCCGCCGCGAGCTGTGGGTGCCGGTCGGCTGGACGGAAGGCGATCGCGACCGCACCTCGAACTCGTTTCTGGCGCTCGGCCGCCTGAAACCGGAAGTCTCGATGGCGCAGGCGGGCAGCGAGATGGACACGGTCGGGCGCGGCCTTTCGGCGCAGTATCCGGTCGAGAACGTGGACCAGACCGTGGTCGTCGAGCCGATGAGCGAATATGGCATGCAGCGCAAGCGCTCGCTGCTGTGGCCGCTGCTGGCGGTCGTCGGGTTCGTGCTGCTGATCGCCTGCGTCAATGTCGCCAACCTGATGCTCGCGCGCGCCGCATCGCGGCAGCGCGAGTTGGCCATCCGGTCGACGCTCGGCGCCGGCCGCTGGCGGATCGTCCGGCAGCTGCTCACTGAGAGCGTGGTCCTTGCTGGCGCCGGCGCCATCGGTGGGCTGCTGATCGCCTACTGGGGCACGCAGGGCATCCTGCCGATGCTGCCCGCGAATGTCGCCGCGTCCGATTTCCGTCCCGTCGACCGCGTCTCTATCGACCTGCGGGTGCTCGCTTTCACCGCGGTGATCGCCATCGCCAGCGGCATCCTCTTCGGCTTGGCGCCGGCGTTCGCGGCGTTTCGCAGCAACCTCGCCAACCCGATGCGGTACAACGCCCGCGGATCGACCGGCGACGGTAAGAGCCGCCTGCGCTACGGGCTGGTCGCGATCGAGGTCGCGTTGACGCTGATCGTCCTGGCCGGTGCCGGCGTGATGCTGGTCAGCGTCTCACGGCTCCTCGGCGTCAACCCCGGTCTCGATCCCAGAAACGTACTGGTGATGTCCATGTCGCCGCCGCAGAAGGAGCTGTACTACGGGCCCCCGGACAACCCGCAGTTCTGCGACGGGCTGACGCGGGAAGTGGGCGCGGTGCCGGGCGTCCTCTCGGTGGGCGCGGTCGGCCACCTGCCGCTGACCGGCGCGCGCGCCGGTCGAGCCCTCAGCATCGAGGGCCGGCCCGATCCCGGATCCGGGAACATGCCGGGCGCGGCCTACAGCGTCGCCTGTCCGGGGACGTTCGCGACGCTCGGCGTCCCGCTCGTCGACGGGCGCGAGTTCACCCGGCGCGACGCGTTGGGCGCGCCTGCGGTGGCGATGATCAACCGCCGTTTGGCGCGGGAGATATGGCCGGGCGAGTCGGCGGTCGGCAAGCGCTTCAAGATCGGCTTTCTCGACAGCGACAACCCGTGGATGACGGTGGTGGGAGTGGTCGAGAACTTCCGCCACAGCGGGCTTGACGTCGAGCAGCAGCCATCGTTCTTCCGCCCGTATCACCAGGCGGCATGGCCAGTGATGAGCATCGTCGTCAAGACTGCGGCGGCGCCCGAGCCGCTGACCAAGGCGATCACCCGGGCCGTCGCTCTGGTCGAGCCGAATCAGCCGGTCACCGGCGTGCGGACGATGGAGACGGTGGTCGGGCGTTCGGTGACCTCCCGGCGCTTCCCAATGTACCTCCTCAGCGGCTTTGCGGTGCTGGCGCTGATCCTCGCCTCGATCGGCATCGCTGGCGTGGTCGGCTATTCGGTGGTGCAGCGGACGCCTGAAATTGGCGTGCGGGTTGCGCTCGGGGCGCAGCGCTACGACGTGCTGCGGCTCATCCTCGGTCACTCGCTGGTGTGGGCCGTTGGCGGCGTCGTCGCCGGTGTCGCCGGCGCGATCTGGCTGTTGCGGCTGCTCGGCACGATGCTCTATGGCGTCACGCCGTACGACCCGCTGGTGCTCGGGTCCGTCTCGGTCGTGCTGATCGGCGTCGTGCTCGGGGCCAGCTACCTGCCGGCACGACGGGCGATGCGCGTCGACGCGGTGACCGCACTTCGCCAGAGCTGAAGCGCCCTCCGGCGGACGACGCGAGACCGGTGAAGCGCCGAGGCCATGACCGTGCGGTCAGGCTTTCGGTTTCTTCGCAGGCTTCGACTTGCCGGATCTGTTGAGGGCGACCGCTTCGCGAACGAGCGCCTTGAAGGCGGACGCGTCGACGTTCTCGCCTTCGTGGATGTCGATCGCCCGTCGGACGTTGCCGTCGAGGCTCGAGTTGAAGAGGCCGGCGGGATCCTTCAGCGATGCGCCCTTGGCGAAGGTGAGCTTCACGGCGGCCTTGTAGGACTCGCCGGTGCAGATGATGCCGTCATGCGACCAGACGGGGGTGCCGGGTTTGGTGGGTTTCACCCACTTCCACTCCTCGACGACTTCCGGGTCCGCTTCCCGGATCAGCTTGCGCATTCGGCTGAGGGTTGTCCCATGCCAGTCGCCGAGGTCGGCGATTCGTCTCGAGATGAGGTCGGATGCCGACGGGGCCTGGCTCGCGCTCGACGTCTTCATGCTCTCCTCCCGCTGCGCCACCGGGCGACGTACGGCAGCATGAACAAGTAGAGACCGCTGAACAGGAGCAGGGCAAGCGGAAGGAGCGGCGAGTAGGTCACCCAGGGCGGGGGCATCCCAGTCCCGGTGCCCAAGGCGACGAAGTTGGCGATGACGGTGACCGTGAAGGCGATGGACACCCACCGGTGGAACTGTCGGATCCAGCTGTTCCTGTTCAAAGGGACCTCCCAACGCCTCAGCGGCGCGCCTCGATCAACTTCCAGCCGTTACCGGACGGGTCCCGGAAGCCGGCGTCCACGCTCCCGAACCGCGCCACCGGTTCCTGCGTGAATTCCACCCCGGTCGCGCGCATCCGATCGTAGGAGGCGCGGCAGTCGTCGACGACCAGCACGAGGGGCGGCATGGCGCCCTTGGCCACGATCTCGCGCAGCGTCTGCGCCGTCGCCGCATCGACCATCGGCGCTTGCGGCGTGAACAGGCCGAGCTGGAACGACGGCTGATCCGGATGCTGGACCGTCAGCCAGCGGTAGTCACCGTTACGTGCGTCGGTGTGAACGCGAAAACCGACCTTGTCGACGTAGAACGCGAGCGCTTCGTCCTGATCTCGAACGTAGAGACCGACCACTTCGACACCCTGTGTCATGGAGCCTCCTTCTTGTTTGCGGTCGCGCTCTCACGCGCGGCCATCTCAGGACCCATTCTTACCTCCCGCCTCCTGACGCCGCTTCTCCGAAACTGCGATCCTGAGATCCGGCCGTTGGACGGCGCGCAGGATGCAGGCGGGCACGCGTTCCAGGTCGTTGGGAGCGGCCTTCTCGCGAGCCCGGATCGCGCTCGGGCTCTCGCCGGTGATGTCGCGGAAGATGCGCCCGAACGTGCCCAGGCTCTTCCAGCCGGTCTCGAACGCGATTTCGGTCACGGCCAGGTCGGTGTCGCGGAGCAGCGCCGTGGCCCGCTCGATGCGGCGCGTGAGCAGGTAGCGGTGAGGGGGGAGGCCGAAGGCCTCCTTGAACGACCGCGCGAAATGGGCCGCGGAGGCGCCGCTTGCCCGCGCGAGCCGGGGCACCGGCCAGTCCTCGTGGGAGGCGGCGTCCATCAGATCCTTGGCGCGCAGCAGGCGGCGCAACAGCTCGGGGTCCTGGCCCACGGGTCCTCCACGTCTTTCATGCCCGGAAAGTCTACTCGGCCTGCAGGATTCACGAACCGTCGAGACTCGATGACATGATGGCCAGCATGGCCTCCAGCCGGCATCTGGCCGACCCCCACGACCTGATCCGCGTCCAGGGCGCGCGAGAAAACAATCTGAAAGACGTCAGCGTCGAGATCCCCAAGCGGCGGCTGACGGTGTTCACCGGCGTCTCCGGATCGGGCAAGTCGTCGCTGGTGTTCGGTACCATCGCGGCGGAATCGCAGCGGCTGATCAACGAGACCTACAGCGCGTTCGTGCAGGGGTTCATGCCGACGCTGGGCCGGCCCGACGTCGACGTGCTGGAAGGGCTGACGACGGCGATCATCGTCGACCAGGAGCGGATGGGCGCCAACTCCCGCTCGACGGTCGGCACGGTGACGGACGCCAACGCGATGCTGCGGGTGCTCTTCAGCCGCCTCGGCAAGCCGCACATCGGATCCTCGAACGCGTTCTCCTTCAACGTGCCTTCGGTGCGTGCGGTCGGGGCGATCACGACCGAGAAGGGCGGCACGACCAAAACCGAGAAGGCGGTCTACAACGTCACGGGCGGCATGTGCCCGCGCTGCGAGGGCATGGGATCGGTGACCGATATCGACCTGTCGCAGCTCTACGACGACAGCAAGTCGCTCAACGAGGGCGCGCTCACGATTCCCGGCTATACGGTCGACGGTTGGCAGGTGCGCATCTTCGGAGCCTCGGGCTTCTTCGATCCGGACAAGCCGATCCGCAAGTACACCAAAAAGGAGCTCCAGGATTTCCTCTACAAGGAGCCGACCAAGGTGAAGTTCGAGAGCCTGAACCTCACCTACGAAGGCCTCGTCCCGCGCATCCAGAAGTCGTTCCTGACCAAGGACGTCGACGCGATGCAGCCGCACATCCGGGCGTTCGTGGAGCGCGCGGTGACCTTCACCACCTGTCCTGATTGCAAGGGCACGCGGCTCAGCGAGGCGGCTCGGTCCTCCAAGATCAAGAAGATCAACATCGCCGACGCCTGCGCGATGCAGATCAGCGACCTCGCCGCGTGGGTCGCCGGTCTGGGCGAGCCGTCCGTCGCACCGCTGCTGGCGACACTGCGGCAGACCCTCGATTCGTTCGTGGAGATCGGCCTGGGCTACCTGAGCCTCAATCGGCCGTCCGGCTCGCTGTCGGGCGGCGAGGCGCAGCGCACCAAGATGGTCCGCCACCTCGGGTCGTCGCTCACCGACGTGACCTACGTCTTCGACGAGCCGACGATCGGGTTGCACCCGCACGACATCCAGCGGATGAACGAGCTGCTCCTGCGGCTGCGCGACAAGGGCAACACCGTGCTCGTGGTCGAGCACAAGCCGGAGATGATCGCGATCGCCGACCACGTCATCGACCTCGGGCCCGGCGCCGGCACCGCCGGCGGCGAGGTGGTCTTCGAGGGTACCGTCGAGGGACTGCGGGCCAGCGGCACGCTCACCGGCCGTCACCTGAGCGATCGAGCCGCGGTGAAGCCGTCGGTGCGAAAGCCGTCGGGGGTGATGAAGGTGCGCGGCGCCCGCACCCACAACCTGCAGAACGTCGATGTCGACATCCCGCTCGGCCTGCTGGTGGTGGTGACCGGCGTGGCGGGGTCGGGCAAGAGCTCGCTGATCCACGGTTCGGTGTCCGGCCGGGACGGCGTGGTGTCGGTCGACCAGGCCCCGATCCGCGGCTCTCGACGGAGCAACCCGGCGACCTACACCGATCTGCTGGAGCCGATCCGCAAGGCGTTCGCCAAGGCCAACGGCGTGAAGCCGGCGCTGTTCAGCGCCAACTCCGAGGGGGCCTGTCCGACCTGCAACGGCGCCGGGGTGATCTACACCGACCTGGCGATGATGGCCGGCGTCACCACCCTTTGTGAGGACTGCGCCGGCAAGCGCTTCCAGGCGTCGGTCCTGAACTACCGGTTCGGCGGGTTGAACATCGCCGAGGTGCTCGACCTGCCGGTCAAGGACGCCGTCGATTTCTTCGGCGCCGGCAAGGCGCAGACGCCGGCCGCGCACGCGATCCTGCAGCGGATGGCGGATGTGGGGCTCGGCTACCTACGGCTCGGCCAGCCGCTCACGACGCTGTCGGGTGGCGAGCGGCAGCGGCTCAAGCTCGCGACCCACACGGGTCAAGACGGTGGCGTCTACGTGCTCGACGAGCCGACCACGGGCCTGCATCTGGCCGATCTCGAGCAGCTGCTCGGCCTGCTGGACCGGCTGGTCGACGCGGGCAAGTCGGTCATCGTGATCGAGCACCACCAGTCGGTGATGGCGCACGCCGACTGGATCATCGACCTCGGGCCTGGCGCCGGCCACGACGGCGGGCGGGTCGTGTTCGAAGGCACGCCGGCCGACCTCGTGGCGAAGAAGTCGACGCTGACGGGCGAGCACCTGGCGGCATTCGTCCATCGCCGTCCGATGGCTGTTCCAAGTCGCTGAGCCGGAGCGCGTCAGCGCACGGCAACGTCGACGACGTCGAGACGGAGCATCTGCCCGTCGAGGGGCGTCTCGACGACCCCCTTGATGATCTGGCGGCGGTCGGCCAGTCCCGGCTTGCTGTTGTCCATCTGTCGATCGTTCCCATCGACGACGCGAACGACCACGGCGCTGCCGCCCGCCACCGCAATCGTCGCCTCGAACTCTTCCTTGTAGATCAGGTGTGACACCTTCGGATAGTGATTGAGCCAGTACGCCTGCCTGGGATTCGAGACCTCGATGTGCCAGGCGGACCAGTCCCGCGCGCTCACCGTGCCACCGACCTTGTAGTACGGATGCTCGGGATGCGGGGTCTCGCCGCCCTCAATCGTCGTGGGCTCGAAGAGTCCTCGTATCCTGAGACGGACGTCGTGAATCACGCCGGGGGTGCCGCCGAACGTGAATCGCTTCTCGACCAGCCGCTCGTGCAGACAGGTGTCGGGCTGGGGCGGGTACTCCCCGGTGCACGGATCGTGCAGCAAGAGCTCGTGAAACCCTGCGGCCGCTGACCTGAGGTCCCCCCCGGATCGGGTCTGCGCAGAGCCCAGGCTGCTGCGCGCGGCGCCGCTGGCCAGAACGGTCAACGCCGTCAGCGTCGCCAACCACGCGCGAGCGGACCGGAGCGGGAAGGGTTGCATGGCGCACTCTCCGTCTGAGTCGTAGGAGACTCTGCTATGCGGGGGCGGGAGTCAAGCGCGTATCGTGAACGCATGCTCATCGTATTGAGCGGACTCCCCGGAGTGGGCAAGACGACGATCGCTCGGGAAGTGGCGCGTTCGCTTGCGGCCGTCCACGTACGGGTGGACTCGATCGAGCAGGCGCTGCGGCGGGCCGGACTGGTCGTCCAAGGTGAGGGCTACGACGTCGCCCATGCCGTGGCTGCCGACAATCTGCGGGTCGGTCGCACCGTCGTCGCCGACTGCGTGAACCCGTGGCCGCTCACACGCGATGCGTGGCGCGCCGTCGCTGAACAGAGCGGCGTGCGTCTCGTGGAAGTCGAGGTCGTATGCTCGGACGAGAACGAGCATCGACGCCGGGTCGAATCGCGGGCCCCCGATATTCCTGGTCACCGAGTGCCGACCTGGCAGGAGGTCGTGGAACGGGACTACCGTGCGTGGGACCGTCCGCGGCTCGTCATCGACACCGCTCGAGCGTCTGTTCAGGAGAGCGTGCGCACCATCGTGTCAGAGTAGGACTCACGAGAGGCTCGGCCTCCGCAGCGTCTCGTTGAGAAGCGCGAGCAGGGCGATGCAGGCGGTGTCGGTCCGGAGGGTGCGCGAGCCCAGGCTGATCGCCTCGAATCCGGCCCGTTCCAGCAGGCCCAGCTCGAATGCGTTCCAGCCCCCCTCGGGCCCGATGGCGAGGAGCACGCGACGATCGTGCGGCTCGCGCGCGACGGTGAGCGGCGAGCGGTCGACGCCTGGATGGGCGACCAGGCGCACGTCGTCGCCCGATGACGCCGCCAGTTCGTCCTCGATCAGGATGCGGAACTGCCGGTGGATCGACACCCGCGGCAGCCTGGTGTCGCCCGCCTGCTGCAAGCCCTCGATCAGCAGCGGCCGATAGGTCGCTTCGTCGAGGACATGGGTGTCGAAGTACTGGCGCTCGACGCGCGACGCGTTGGTGAGGACGATCCGCCCGACGCCGAGCGCGGCCAGTTGCGCCCACAGGCGCCGCAACACCTTCGGGCGCGGCAGGGCCAGCAGCAGATCGATGGCGGGCGGCGGCGGTGCCGTCGCGTCGAGCTCGCAGCGCACGATCACCCGGCAGTCGTCGAGTGCCAGGATCTCTCCCTGTCCCCGGGGGCCATCGACGACGCCGATGCGCACCGTGTCGCCCCGCTGTGCGCGCAGCACGCCGCGAACGTGGGCTGCGCGTGCGCCGGCGAGCGTGACGACGCCGTCGGCGTCGACTTCGCTCGATTCACACAGGATGAGATTCATGACCTGACCCAGAGGCGATCAGCCTTTTCGATAGACCGAGCGCGTCGTGGCCGCTGGCCCGCCGAGCACCCCGGCTCGGGTCACTTCAACGACCAGCGTCGTCGGCGATTCCAGCGACAACGTCCGGGTCGATTCGGCGGTGTATGGCTGCCCGGCGCTGCGGTCGGCGACCTGGACGGTCGTGACGATGACCAGCGTCTGCCCGTCCCATCGCGCCTGCGAGGATTCGATCTGCTCACCGCGGCCCATCATCAACGTGTTGCGGCCGACCGAGCCGTCGAGCGGGTAAATGAACGTCTGCGGCGGCTGCAAATCGTACCGGCTGAAGAGAGGGTACTCGACGCTGAGCCGTGTCGTGTCCTGGGCGATGGTGATCGTCGATCCCCATCCGCTGCCCAGGTCGCCTGGCGCCGCGACCGCGGCCGGCGTGCCCGGTACGGCTGGCGTCGACGCGATCGCCGGCGCATCGAGCGTCCATCGCCCCGAGAAGTCGGCCGGCGGCTGAGCCCAGGGGCCGGCGTGGAACGCCGTGAGCCACAGCGCGACGAGCAGCGATTGCGGCATCGGGCGACGGTTCCTACATGGCCGGTGGCAGATAGGGGTCGGGCGCATTCGGCGGGACGTGCGGATAGCGCTGGGTCGTGGCCTCGAACTCGTTCCGGATGCGGTCCGTGACGCTCTTCACCCACGGGTTCACGTCCTTGATGTCGGTCTCCTCCCTGGGATCGGACAGCAGGTTGAAGAGCCGCATCAACGGTGCGACCGGCCCGCCACCAGCCTCCGGTGCGTACACGTAATGGAGCTTCCAGTCGTGCCACTTCACCGCGCGCAGTTGCGCGTTGGCGTAGAGCAGCACCGACTCGCGGCCCGACGTCGCCTGCGTGCCCTCGAAGAAGGAGAGCTGGTTGACGCCGTCGATCGCGCGATCGCGCGGCACGATATCGGCGCCGACCGCCGCGGCGATGGTCGGGAAGAGGTCGATTTCGTGCACCAGCTCGTTGGTCACGCGACCCGCAGGAATCCTCCCAGGCCAGCGGACCAGGCACGGCGTGCGGATGCCGCCTTCCATCACGCTGTTGTAGAAACCCGCCCATGGTCCGGACGATCCGCGCCATGGCCGCCGGCCTTCGGCGCCGTTGTCCGAGCACCAGAACACGATGGTGTTCGGCCCGACGCCGAGCCGGTCGATCGCATCGAGCATCCGGCCGACGTTGAAGTCGACCTCGGCCATCGCGTCGGCGATGTCGCCCGCGCCGGTCTTGCCGGCGAAGTCGGCATGCGTCAGCGTCGGGAAGTGGATCTGCGTCATCGGGTAATAGACGAAGAACGGCTTCTTGTCGCGGGCGCTGCGCTCCATGAAGGCGACGGCCTTGTCGGCCGATTCGCGATCGATGGTTCGGCGCGCCGCCAGATCGAACAGCTTGACGTTGCGCGGCGGCGATCCGGCCCGGCCTTCCCAGACGAACGACGTGTTCGGCTCCGTCTCGCCGAACGCGATCGTCGTATGCGCTTCGTTGCTGGTGCGCGGGATGCCGTAGTACTCATCGAACCCTTGCTGCGACGGGTTGCGATGCTCCGCGTGGTTTCCGCCGAGATGCCACTTGCCGAACAGGCCGGTGGCGTAGCCGATCGACTGCAAGGCCTCCGCGATTGTCACTTCCCACAGAGTGATGCCGGCCGCTTGTGTCGAGCCGGTGCGGATGGCGTAGCGGCCGGTCATCAGCGCCGCGCGGGAGACCACGCACGAGAATTCGACGTTGAAGTTGTTCAGCCTGAGACCCTCGGCGGCCAGGCGTTCCAGGCGCGGCGTGATCGCGCCGCGGACGCCGCCGTAGACGTTCACCTCGCCCCATCCCAGGTTGTCCGGGAACATCAGGACGATGTTGGGCCGGGAGGGTCGAGCGGCCTGCTGACCGGCGACGCCGGGAGCTCCCAGCCACATGGCGAGGCTCACGCCGGCGACGCTCGCGAACACCCAGTGCCGTCGCCAGACTCTCGAGGAGCACGGTGGTCTCATGTCGGGCAGAATCGTATATCCGTCCGACGGGCGGCGATAGAGTATCGGCGTGACCTGCGGGTGCGTCCGGGCCCGACCTCTCCGATCTGGACGCCGCGGTTCCCCTCTCGTGTCCGATCGACCCGGATGTCGATTCGCCGCACCTTCCGGTCGTGCGGTGGCGGCATGCGGATCGAGAGGCGCCGCCACGCGCCGTCACTCAGCACGACTCGCCCGGCCGCCTGATCGTCGATGGTGATTGTCGCCACGATCGGCCGGTCGGTGGGAGAGAAGGTCGTGCGCAGCGGTATCTCGACCTCGGGCCAGTCGGACGGTACGAAGAATGACGCGTGGCCGCCCGTCCACCGGTAGCGAGCGCCGTCGCGGTCGGTTTCCCATCCGCGCAGACCGGACGTGGCCGTGACGAGCCATGATGGATCGCGGAGGTACCAGAGCCCGAACAGGCACAGCGTGAGGGCGACGAGGAGGACGGCGATGCGACGACTCATCGAAGTCGAAGGAAGATCTCGCGGTACTGATCCCAGGTGAGATCGCTGATGGGCAATATCCGGTTCCAATACTGGAGCATCTGGAGCACGGACAACGAGACGGCACACGCGACCACCAGTGACGCGGTGGCGAGACGGAGCCGGGTGGCGCCCGCCCAGGTGTAGAACGCGGCGAGACCAAGTGCAAACACGGGCAGCGCGTCCACGAAGCCGCGGTGGCCGTAGCTGCCGCCGAACTGCCAGTCCCACCAGCTTGCGATCACGTAGGTGTCGATCGCCAGGAACAGCATGCCCGGCAGCGCGAGCGCGCGCACGCGGCTCGGCGATCGCGCGAGCATGGCAAGGCCCGCCACGGCGGCGAACAGGAGGGGCGACCAGAAGAACAGCCCCTTCTGCACGCTGAACAGCACGCCGAACAAGCGCGGAGAGCCCCAGTGGAATCCGAGCGACCCGTACGAGCTGACGATCGGCCGCCCGGTCGCGGCGTAGTAGATGGCGAGCTGCGGCGCGAGCACGAGCGCGGCAAAACCGGCGGACGTGGCCAGCATCGGCAACTGGGCGCGCATCTCGGACACTCGGGCCCGTAACGTCGCCCAGCCGGTTATGCCGTACAAGGGAAACACGATGAGGAACAGCACGTTGGTGTGCCGCACGAGCACGATCAGCCCGGCGACGAGCCCCAGCAGGATCGGACGCCTCATCTCAGGGCACGTGTGCCATCGCTCCGTGAGGTCCAGGAATGCCGCGAACAGGAAGAACGAGTACGCATGGCTGTACGCACTGTCGAACGTGGCGTAGTGGTAGAGATTCGTGCCGACGGCGAGCGTCAACAGCGTGACGGCGGTGACGCGGTCGGCGAAGTGACGGAGCAGCAGGCCACGCAGCACCCATAGCCCTGCGATCATCCAGAGCATCCCCGCCAATCCAGCGGCATGCTGGTAGTAGAGGGTGAATCCGTCGGCCGAGAGGTTCGTCCAGCGCGTCAGCAGGTGCGCGACGCCAAACAGCGGTGCCTGCATGACGGCGACGCCGATGGGATGCGCGTTGACCCAGCGCCCGGTCCCCGGCCATCGGATGATCGCTGTGAACTCCGGGAACTCTCCCCCGCAGCAGTCGCGCGCCGTCGCGGCGAGCGACGGGTCGTGGAAGATGAACCAGGACGGCAGGTAGACGTAGTAGCTGAACCCGTCCGAGCGGATCGGCTGGTCGGCGCGGCCGGTGCCGTACACGAACGCGTAGCCCACGACCGCCAGCGCCGCCGCGCAGGCCAGGGCGAGCTTCGACATCTGCGCCCGCGCCGCCACTACCGGGCTCCCAGCCGGCGCAGCGCCTCCTGCATCGCCGGATTGCCGTGTGCCATCTCAAGCAAGGTGCGACCCTCACCGTTGCCGACCGCGGTGATGTCCGCTCCGGCGGCAACCAGACGCTCGGCGACGGCGGGGTAGTCGCCGCGCGTCGATCGACGATGCACCGAGCCGAACGCGGCCCATCCGAGCAGCGTGCTCTGATGCGTCGGATCCCGGGCGTCGAGCGGCACGCCGCCGTGGGCGAGGAGACCCTCGACCATCGGCACGCTGCCGACCCAGCAGGCGGCGTGGAGGGCTGTGCCGCCGTCGATGCCGGGCGCGGCAGGATCGAACCCGAGCCGCAGCATGACATCCGCCGTGTCGAAGCGCTCGTGGAAGATCGCGTGCGCCAGATGACCGTGTTCCGCGCGGGTGAGCGATGCCAGGAGCGACGGATCCTCCGCGAGCACCGCTTTCGCTGCCGGCTCGTCCGCGGTCAGCAGGGCATCCATGAAGCGGACACGGGCCGGGCTACGCGCCTCGAGCAGCGCACGAACGTCGGGGTGACCGAACGTCGACGCCACGGCGTGCGGCGACAGGCCGAAGCCGAGCGACCAACAGTAGATGTTGAACGGCGTCACCGGCGCATACCCGGGTTCGTTGACGCGGGCAGCGACGCACGTCGGGTCGGTGTCGAGCAGGCGCGTCGCCAGCGCCACGTCGCCGAGGCGGGCGGCCATGAAAATGTCGGCCGTCGCCCCGCGCGCGAGCAGGTGCCGGCAGACGTCCGGCCGATCGACCAGCGCGTACTGCGCCGGCGTCGACTTGTGATCGATGCAGCGCGCATCGACGTCGGCGCCGTGATCCAGCAGGACGTCGGCAATCGCGACGGTTGCCGCCTCGTGGAGCGGCTGCTGCCCGTCGCCGCCCCGCGCGTGGACCAGTGCCGGATCCTCGCGCACGAGCCGCTGCAGTTCGTCGATCCATCCGAGTCGAGCCGCGACGTTCGGCGTCAGCCGCGCCCCGCGCGCGAGGAGGAACCGTGCCGTGGCGTCGTCGGCGTTGTCGAGGACGGAGTACGGACCGTTCTGCCAGTCGCTCTTCAGGTTGATGTCGGCGCCGGCGGCGATGAGCGCTGCCAGCAGCGGTTCGTTCTTCGCGGCCGCGTGCGCCGCGCGCTGGCCGAAGTCGAACAGTGGATCGTTGATGCGCTTGCGGACGTGGTCGGAGGCGAGGAGCTGCTCCGTTCGCGCGACGTCCCCGGCCCGGACCGCCTCCTTGAACGCCTTGATGTCGCGTTCCTGCACGGCGGCGACGAGCTTCGGCCACGAGTCGAAGCCGGCCTCGCTGGCGATCGTGAACTGCGCGTCGGCCAGCTTCAGCGATCGGGGGGGCGATGCCGCGTCGGCGCGCACGGCGACGATGCGCGTGAGCGCTTCAGGATCGCCCTCGCTCGCGGCGCGGAACAGATCCTTGGCGAGCTTGTGCTGCTGTTCGAGGTTGGCGGGGGGAGCGGATGGGTTCGGTGTAGACACAAACGACCTCCTTCAACGAGCGCCCGTGTCCGCACATGGGCTGAAGAAAGGTCGGTGTGATGTTCGCAACCGGACCATGACAGGTGGGCGCTGCCCTTACCGCGGACTGGAGGCGTCCTGTACACGCCGACCGGCAGGGTACGCCAGCCGACCGCCCGCGCGCAACAGCGGGTCGGCAGGGCGTATCATCGCCTCACCGGCTCGACGATGGCGCCGGCCGGATAGTGACCACGCCGGTGAGGGCCGGAACGATGGACGAGCGACAGGGCCACGCGCGATGGGTCAGGGCGTCCCACTGGATCGGAGCCGCGAGCCTGCTCGTGCTCGCCGTGACCGGGTTCGTGATCCTGATGGCACACCCGCGGCTCTACTGGGGCGAGGTCGGCAACGACCTGACGCCGGCGCTCATCGAGCTGCCGATCAGCCGCAACCACCAGCATGGCGGCTGGGCTACGCCGAAGCCTTTCTTCCCCGGAGCCGGCGCGCAGATCAGCGCCAGCCGGACCTTCGACATCTTCAACCAGAACGGGTGGGGACGCAGCCTGCACTTCCTGGCCGCGTGGTGTCTCGTCGTGCCTGGCCTTCTCTATCTGCTCGGTGGACTCACCGGCGGTCACTTCCGCTCGCATCTCTGGCCCGGTTCGGGCGAGCTCGCGCCGCGAGTGGTCTGGCGCCACATCGTCGATCACGCGCGCCTCAGGATTCCGCCGGCCACGGGTGGGCCCCACTACAACGTGCTGCAGAAGGTTGCCTACACGTCGGTGGTCTTCGTCGCCGCGCCGCTGATGGTGCTGACCGGCCTGGCGATGTCGCCGGCAGTGGGCGCCGCCTATCCGCTGCTGCCGCGCCTGTTCGGCGGCTACCAGTCGGCGCGGACGATCCACTTCTTCGCCTTCGTGGTGCTGGCGCTGTTCGTGCTCGTGCACCTGGTGATGGTCATCGCATCCGGATTCCGCCGTCAGATGCGGGCGATGACGTTTCCCGGGTCGGCGGAGTGAGATGAAGACCACCCGACTGATCACACGCCGCCGGGCCATCGTCGCGGGCCTGGCCTCGATCGGGGGACTCGCCGTCGCCCGGTGGCCGAAGGATCTGCCGCCGACCTACGGCAACCTGCTGCGCGCCGGGGACACGCTGACCTATGCCGCGCATCGCATCCTGCTGCCGGCGCAGTCGCTGGTGCGGGAATACGGCGTCGGCGATCTCACGTCGTTTCCCGCCACCGGGACGACGAACCCGGCGGTCAGCGTCAAATCGGCGCTCGGCGACGAGTACCGGCGGTGGCAGGCCGGTGGTTTCGCCGACTGGCGCTTGTCGGTCGAGGGGCGCGTGGCCAGGCCCAGGACGTTCTCTCTCGCCGAGCTGAAGGCGCTCCCGTCGCGGACGCAGATCACGCGGCACACCTGCGAGGAAGGCTGGACGGCGATCGGCCAGTGGACCGGCGTGCCGCTCGGCGCCGTGCTCGACGCCGTCGGCATCCTTCCGACGGCGCGGTTCGTGGTGCTGCACTCGGTCGACGACTGGGTCGACAGCCTCGACATGAACGACGCGCTGCATCCGCAGACGCTCCTGGCCTACGGCATGAACGGCGGCGACCTGCCCATCGCGCACGGCGCGCCCGTGCGGCTTCGGCTGGAACGGCAGATGGGCTACAAGAGCCTCAAATACGTCCGGCGACTGGTCGTCGCCGATCAGTTCGACGACGGCGGCATGAGCGGCAGCATCCAGAACGGGTGGGCCTGGTACACCGGGATCTGATCGATCCGGCGCGCGCGTCGGGGAGGGAAGGCACTCATCGCCGCCGATATTCCGCGACACCGCTGCCGGGTAGCTGGGCTCTGGTGACGACGGTCGCCAGCAGATAGCCGTGTTTCCTCAGGGCCGGCACGTGGCGATCGAGGAGTATGAACGGGCGCACCAGCGCCCCCGTCACCGCCGCGAGCGGCCGGCACCACGCGTGGCAGGCGAGGTCGAGCATCCTCAACCATCCGGGGACGAAGAGAATTCCGGATTCCGCGACGACCGCCAGGCCGGCCCGCTCCAGCATCCGCCTGAGGGCGCGTCGTGAGTAGGATCGTTCGTAGCCGTAGCCGTAGAGCCCGAGCGCCTGAAGGGCAGTCACGAACAACGGTCGGAGGAAGGGGTCGTAGCGGTTCGGCACGCCGACGATGGCGCGGCCCCCAGGCCTGAGCACGCGAGCCATCTCTTCGACGGCGCGCTCGGTGCCGTCGAAGTGCTCGATCGTTCCCATCGAATAGATCGCGTCGAAGCTGGCGTCGCGGAACGGGAGGTCTCGCACGTCGGCGACAACCCCTCGAAGCGGCTGTCGCTCGCCCGGGCGCGGGGCGAAGGCGGCGCCGGCCTGCCGGACTGTGGGTTCCGAGATGTCGATGCCGCAGGTGCGCGCGCCCTGCTGGCTGGCCCAGGCGAGGATGCGCGTGTTCTTGGCTTCGTCCCACAGATCGGTTTTCAGGATGCTCAGTCCCGCGAGCGCGGGAAAGTGCTCGGCGAACAGGCGCCGTTCGTTGTCCGCATAGAACTGCGTCGAGACGGCGCCGCCGAGATCGGGAAAGTGGGCGCCAACCTCGGCCCAGAAGGCCCGGTACGCCGACCGCGTCGTCACGGCTGCTCCTCTCGTACCGTCCAGTGCCACGTGCCGATCGCAAACGACAACGGCCGCCGATCGCCGTTGTGGATGACGTCGCCGGCCACGGTGGGTGCGTCAGCCGGCTGAAACACCAGCTGGTGGGCGCCGGGAGTCAGCCTCAGTGGACCGAGCAGGTGGATACGACGCGACGGGTCGACGACGATGGTCTGCACGTGGCGCCCGTCGAGATGCACATCGAGGCGCCGCGGACGGTGGAACGCCGCCACTTCGAGCCCGAGGTCCGCGACGATGGGCCGCGGGCCGGTGTTGATCACCGTCCACGCCGCGAGCGCTCCCATCCATTGCCACGACCGCTCCGTATCGTGCTCGCGCGCGGAGAACCCGGTGGTGGCCGCCGTATAGACCGCCGGTGCCGGGGCGTTGACCGCCAACACCTCGGCATCGTCGAATCTCGCCGCGACACGCAAGCCGTCCGGCACCCGGCCGGCAGCGGGCGCGAGTCGCCGGCGGTCGTGCCGCACCAGAACGTGCGTGTATCCCTCCGCCGCCAGCTTCTGAGGCAGATTCGGTTCGGCGCAGTCGCTGATCGGTCCGCCCAGCATCGTCACCCGATTGTCCGTCAGCCAGCGCACGGATTCTGATTCCAGATCGAGCGGCACGCAGTCGAGGGCGCGCACGCGATCGACCTGCTGCACCATCCATCGGTGGGCCGTCGTCGGGAGAGGATCGCGCCATAGTCTCGACGGCACGACCGCGTACTCGGCGGCAGCCAGGGCCACGAGGGCGGTGCCCGCGATCCGCGCCCAGGTTGTTCCGGCTCGAACGAGCCGGTCGACGCCAATGCCGGCGAGCACTGCCGCCATGAGCTGCACGACCATCCCGAACCGCGCGTACGACCTGAACATCGGCACGATGTCGTAGAGGACGCTGGAGGGCCGGACGAAGGTGAAGGACCCGATGGTCCGCTCGGGGGACAGCGAGCACAGCAGCGCGGCGAAGGCCACCGCCACGACGAGCGGGACGCGCGTGCGCGACGCCGGTTGCCTGTCGCCGCCCAGCCACCAGACGATGGCGACGATCCCGAGCCCGACGACGCCCCAGCCCAGGCTCACCTGCTGTTCGAGCAGCCCCTCGTGCACACCGGCGTCACGCCACACGCGCTGCGCGGTGGCGCCCAGCAGGGGATTGGCGATCGGGGGCATCAGGTAGCTCCACCACTTCGCGCCATAGAGGAAAAGGTCGGCTCGTGGGAAGGCGAACGCCGCGGGGTTTGCGATCACCGCGCCGGCCGCGAGCGACGCATACGCCAGCCCGGTCGCGGCGATGACCAGGAGACTGACGACCGTGATGCCCAGCCGGCGCATCGGTCGGGGGTGTGCCCGGCGCGAGGCCAGAAAGTGCATGGCCACGGCGACCGGCGTCAGGACGGCGGCGATCAATGCGCCGTAGTAGTTCGAGAGGGTCACGGCCAGCGTGGCGGCCACGAGCGCGCCGACCGCGGCCGGCGAGGCGCGGTCCAGGCAGTGCCACAGCGCCAGCAGGTACAGCGGCATCCACTGGGTCTGGGCGATGTGAGGGTGATAGGCCGCGTGCGCGACATGGAACGGCGAGAACGCGTAGGCCATCGCGGCGACCGTCGCGCCCCACCGCGACAGGGTCAGGTACCGAGCCAGCAGGTAGGCGGTGGCCGCGGACAACGGGAAGGTGAGAAGGACCAGCCAGTTGAACCCCGCCACGGGACCCGAGAGCCGGGCCAGCAGCCTTCCGGGGATGTCGGTCGCGGGTTGCGAGTACACGCCAAGGCTGACGGGCTGCGCCAATTGTCCCATCACGGTGAAGGGATCGTGGTGGCGCCCGACGCTGTCCATCCCGAAGAGGCGCTCCGATGGCGAGCGCAGCACCGGGGCCGCCATGACCACGGTCACGATCGCGGCCAGAGCCAGGACGGCGAGGACTTCAGCGACGCGCTCGCGCAACGTGGACCACCACGGCGAAGATCAGGACCGGGCCGGCCACCGCCCATCCACGGACGTCGCGGACGTGGGCGGTGAGACCAGCGTAGCCGGCCAGGGCGTGCAGCGCGAGCAGGCCCGCCGCCTGCGCGAGACCGAGCACTGCGAGCCCGGTCACGAAGCGGCTCCAGCCCACGGCACCGAAGGCCGCCGCCCCCAAAGCGAGATAGAGACCGACCTGGAACGCGGGGAGGAATGCGATGGCTCCCTGCGGATCGGCGAGCGGTGCGCCGCCCAGATCGGTGACCACGCGCGCGTAGGCGTAGGCCGGGGTGAGGAGGCTCATGACCAGAACCCCCACGACGAGCCCGACCAGCGCGGGACCGGGCGCCGCGACGGCGCCGTGCCGCCATCGCGCCGCCAGACACACGACGAACGCGCCGAGGATCAATTGATAGAAGGCGTGCACGAAGAATGTCGGCGAGTCCGCCACGCCGGGGAGGGCGACGACGAGCAGTCGGGCGATGCCCAGGGCGAGAAAGAGCGGGAACGCGGCGCCGGCCGCCATCATCATCCGCGGCCATGTCCTCGAATAGGCACAGACGGCGGCGAGATAGATCGGGATCACCGGCGTCGCGAGGCACTCCTGCGTGACGAGGAAGCCACCGCGCGACGTCCAGAGCACATTGCCCACCGCGGACGCGCTGACGCCGGCCGCGGCCAGGGTCACAGCGGCGGTGCGGGCAACGAAGCCGGCCAGGGCAAGGAAGGAGGGGCTCGCGGCGTACAGCGGTGACACGGCGGCGAACAGCAGCAGAAACGCCACCGCGAGCACCACGAATCGGCGCGACGGCTGCGCCGGCCAGCGGCGACGCGTCTGGCCGGGCGCCCGATCGGCGAGGCGCATCCAGGTGAGCACGTAGGCGGCGATCCCCAGCGTCAGGGCCGCGGGCCAGACATAGACATGGACGATGTCGAACCACGCCGGCGACGCGGCGATCCATCCGAGCGTCCCGATGCGGAGCGTATTGAGCCCGAGGATCAGGACCACGCCGCCAGCCGCCCCGGCAAGGCGCGCGTGCCACGCCACCGGATAGGCGACGACCGCGCCCAGGCACAGCGCCAACGCGTCGGTGCCGCTGCACGCGAGCGTCGCTTCGACGGGCGACGCCGGCGGTCCGAACCACCCCACCGCGAGGTCCGCCTGCATGCGGGTGAGCGGAAGGACCACGTGCGTTTCAATCCAGCTCAGCCGCAGCAGACCGAAGATGCCGAGGCTTCCCGCGACGGCCGTCAGGGCGAACCTACGTGCCGTCGTCGGTTCGGCGGCTGTGGCCGTCAGCACGAGGGATCTCCTGGACCGATACGCTGGCGGCGCCGAACGATCGACCGAGCGCCGCGATCGCGGTGAGGCTCCTGAGCTTGGTCGAGCACGAGAAGATGTCGATGTTCACGGTGCCGGTTTCGGGCCACGTGTGGAGGACCGCATGCGACTCAGCCAGGATGAGGACACAGGTCAGGCCCGCGCCGGGGAACGCGTGCGACATGGCCTGCACCACCGTCGCGCCGGCGCTCTCCAGGGCGCGCACGAACTCCGTCAGAACGACCTCGGGCGCTCGGGTCGCGACCGCCACGCACCCTCTGAGGTCGACGGAGTAGAGCACCGGCTGCTCCTGGACGACCATCCCGAGTGAGAAAGTACTGCGGCGACAAACGGCGAGACTGTTCCAAATGGAACAGCCTCGGGTGCGTCTCGAGATTAGAGTGACCGGGCCCGTTTTTTCGATGGAGTTCGACCCATGACGCCGAATCGGCAACTACTGGTCGCCAGCGTCGCGTTCGCCGCGCTCACGTGTGGCGTGTCGCCGGCATCGGCGCAGACCGCCCCCTCTCTCGGTGCGGCGCAGAGCTATGCCGTACTGGGCGGCTCGGCGGTGACCAACACCGGCACAACCGTGGTCACCGGAGACCTCGGCCTCAGCCCGGGCAGCGCCGTCACCGGGTTTCCTCCGGGCATCGTCCTCTCCGGCACGATCCATGCGGCTGACGCCGGCGCGGCGGCCGCCCAGGTGTCCGTCACCGCCGCCTACAACACCCTCGCCAGCCAAGGCTGCACGCAGGACCTGACCGGACAGGATCTCGGCGGGCTCACTCTCACGCCGGGCGTCTATTGTTTCTCCACCTCGGCCCAGTTGACAGGCACACTCACCCTCAACGCTCAGGGAAACCCTGCCGCGGTCTTCATCTTCAGAATCGGAAGCACGCTCACGACGGCGAGCGGCTCCTCGGTCGTGGTCATCAACGGCGGAGGGCAGACACCCTGCAACGTGTTCTGGCAGGTGGGCTCATCAGCCACGCTCGGAACGAACTCGTTGTTGGTGGGCAATCTGCTCGCGCTGACCAGCATCACGCTGACGACGGGTGCGGCGGTGACGGGCCGGGCGCTGGCGCGAAACGGTGCCGTCACGCTCGATACGAACACCGTGAACGCAGGCGGATGCATCAGCGGGCCGGCGGGATGTCCCCCGATCGCGCTGTCGCCGGCGGCGCTGCCCAACGGCACCGTGGCCGTGGCCTACAGCCAGACGCTCGTCGGCAGCGGCGGCACGGCACCGTACACCTTCGCCCTCTTCAACGGCGCCCTGCCGGCCGGCCTCACCCTCACGTCCGCCGGTGTGCTCGCGGGGACGCCGACCACCGCCGGAAGCTCCAGCTTCACGATCCGAGGGACCGATGCCAACGGGTGTCTTGCGAACATCACGCTGACGATAGTCGTCACCACCGCCGTGCCGACGCTGCCTCAGGCCGCCCTGCTCCTCCTCGGCGCCGGCCTCACGGCGCTCGGGTATGCCCGGTTGCGGCGGCGGGGTCGAGCGGAATAGATCGGCCGCGCTCGTCCTGCGCGGCGCTCGGTTGGTCCCTCCCCCGGATCGAGCCGGCACGCGAGGCTGGATCGCGCCGCGCCCGGGCGCGGACAATCCCAGCATGCTTCGCCACGTCGCCGCAGCTGCCAGCCTCCTCGCTCTCGTCGCGGTCCTCGACGCGCAGGAGCGCCAGTTCTTCTACCCGGCGCCAGCGAGGTCGGCGTTCACCCTCCTGTCGGATCGGCCGTATGGCGACCTGAAGATGGACGTCTATCGTCCGCGCGACACGGGCGCCGCGGCGCCGGCGCTGATCCTGTTCAACACCGTGTCCGGGGTGGACCGCCGGCAGCCGTTCTACACGGCGTGGGCGGAGGTGGCTGCCTCGAAGGGACTGGTGGCGATCCTCCCGGATCTGCGGGCTCCCACGCTGGAGCAGGACTTCGACGCGCTGCTGGCGCACCTCACCGCCGAGGGCGCGGGACTCGGCATCGATCGCGATCGCATCGCCGTCTATGCCGGATCGGGCAACGTGTCCCGGGGCCTGCCGCTGTTCGTCGACCCGCGCCGGACGACGTTGAAGGCCGCCGTCCTTTACTACGGCGGCGCCGACGTGAAGCGGTTCCGCAGCGACTTGCCGATGCTGTTCGTCCGGGCCGGCCTCGATCGTCCACCCGTGAACCGTGCGATGACCGACCTGGTGACGCTGGCGCAGACCCAGAACGCGCCGGTGACGCTCCTCAACTATCCCGGCGGGCATCACGCGTTCGAGATGTTCGACGACGAAGCGGCGACGCGGGACACGATCGACAGCACGCTTGCCTTCGTGGCCCAGGCGACGTCGCAGGCCTCCCAGGCCTCGCTGCATCGCGGCATGCCGGAAGCGTCCGCTGCCGCGTACGTCGCGAGCGGCGACTTCGCGGCAGCGGCCACGGCCTATGCCGCGCTTGTCACGCGCAGCCCGGACGACGCCCGGCTGCGCCTGTCCTACGGGGAGGCGCTGCTCGGGGCGTCACAGTTCGCTGCCGCCTGCGCCGAGTTCGCTCGGTTGAAGGGCAAAGGCCTCGGTCCGCGCGACCTCGGCTTGCCGGCGGCGCGCGCCTGCATGCAGAAGGGCGATGCGGACGCCGCGCTCGCGTGGCTCGCGTCGATTCCGTCCCGGTTCCTGCCGCGGGACATCGAGCGCGAGCCGGTGTTCGCGCCGCTCCAGCAGCGGGCCGAGTTCAAGGCGCTGTTTCCAGCCGCTCGCTAGATCAGAACCCGACACGCACGCCCGATCTGCATCTGCCGCGCCGACGAGGTCGACGCGATCGCGGCAGCGCGCTCGGCTTCGCGACCGAACTTCCAGCGCTGTCGTTTCGTCAGAAGCATTGTGACGCAATGTATTGTGCGACACGAGGCTTACGATGACCCCTTCGACTGATTCCTGGACCGAGCAGATGCGGCGAGGCGGGCTGGAACTCGCCATTCTGCTCGCCGTGGCGCCGGGCACGCGCTACGGCCTCGAGATCATCCGTCACCTGCAGGAGCTGACCGACCTGGTCGTGACCGAGGGCACCATCTACCCGATCCTCGGCCGGCTGGCCCGGGACGGCTGGCTCCAGGCGGAGTGGCAGGCGGCCGCGGCGCATCCGCGCAAGTACTACCGCCTGACGGGCCCGGGCCGGCGGCGACTGGGCGTGATGGTCGATGACTGGCGGGCGTTCTCCGCAAAGATCGATCGCCTCGTACAGGCAGCAGGAAAGGAGCGCGACATATGAATCTCTCTGATGCGGGAGAGTCGAGGATCCGGGGCTACCTCTTCATGCTCGAGACGTCGTTGCGGACGTTCCTGAGGCGCGACGTCGTCGCCGATGCTGTGCGGGAAGTCGAATCGCACATCCGCGAGCGGGTCCGCGAAACGGAAGCCATGCCCAACGAGCGCGACGCGCTCAATCGGCTGCTCGATGCGCTCGGCCCTCCGCACCGGCTGGCCCGCGCCTACTCGGCGGAACTGGCCGTCGACGAGGCGGTGTCGAGCGGACGGTTCGTGGCGACGGTCCGGGCCATTTTCGTGCTGGCGTCGAACACGACGGAGGGGTTCGCCGTCGGCGTTGCGCTCCTCTGCGGCTACCTGCTGTCGGTCGCCTGTCTGGTGGTCGCCCTGATGAAGCCGATCTTCCCGGACAACGTCGGGGTGCGCTGGGTGAACGGCGAGTTCCGCGGTGCGGGTTGGGAGCTCTTCCTCCCACCGGGCACGGTGATGACCCACGGCTGGTGGCTGATGGGGATCTGTGCCGTCGTCGGATCGATCCTGCTCTGGCTCACGCATCGCGGCACGCGACGCTACCTTCGCCGTGTCGGCGAGCGCCGTCTGCGGCGCATGGACGCGCTGCCGGCCTGAACTCAAAACACGACGCGCACGCC
>JANOIR010000174.1:0-8533 GCA_031407765.1 Vicinamibacteraceae bacterium | reverse complement strand
GAACGCAAGATGCGCCGTTCGCTATAATTGGCTGCCGCGCTCTCACGCGCGGCCGCGGGCCGCCCATTGGGCGTGCCGGCAGCTATGCGCGACGCTGGGCGCGTCGCGGCGCCGGCACGCGGGCGGCATTTTATGGTTGTGGGCGGCGCGTGACAGCGCCGTCAACCTCACGACGCCTCCGGCCTGCGGCCTCGGCGTTCGTGGGCGGCGCTATCGGGCCGCGGCCGCCGGACTGCTCAGCGCGGCGGTGGCGCCGATCGGTTCTTCCGCCGTGGTCGTGGCGGTGTTGAGGATGACCAGGTCGATCCGCCGGTTCTGCGCCCGCGCTGCCGGCGTCGCGTTGGCGACGCGCGGATGGAACTCGCCGTAGCCGGCGGCCGAGAGCCGCGTCGCCGACAGGCCCTGATCGTTCTGCAGGTAAGCGATCACCTGCGTCGCGCGCGCGGTCGACAGCTCCCAGTTCGATCGGAAGCGCGGCGTGCGGATCGGCGTGTCGTCGGTGTGGCCTTCGATGCGCACCTGGTGCGTCAGCTCGCTGAGCGGCGACGCGATCTGGGCGAGCAGCGTCCGCGCGCCGTCGGACAGCTCGGCGCTGCCGCTGGCGAAGCTGCCGGCCTCGCGGATGCTGACGACCAGCCCGCGCGCGTCGACGCCGAGCGCGACCTGGCCCAGCTGGATCTGCCGCTGCAGCCGCGCCGCCAGCTGCTGCTGCAGCACCACGAGGTTGTCGAGCCGCGGCGCCACCGGCTGCGGCATGCCGGTGAGTGGCAGCGGCACCGGTGCCGGCTGCGGGTGCAGGTCGCCCTTCAGCGCGACCTGCATCGACGCCACCATCTTGCTCATCTTCTGCGCGTCGACGGTCGAGATCGCGTACATCGTCGTGAAGAACGCGAACAGCAGCGTGATGAAGTCGGCGTAGGACACGAGCCACCGCTCGTGGCTCACCTGCGGCTGGGGACGACGCTGGCGGCGGGCCACGATGACTCCTAGGCCGCCCGTCCGGACACGCCGGACCGTGGGGAGGGTCCGTCGAGGCCAAGCAGACCGCGCAGCTTCATGTCGATGAGGCGCGGGTTGAGGCCTTCCTGGATCGCCATCACGCCTTCGAGCACCGCTTCGCGCCGGCGCGCGTTGCGCTGGGCGCGGGCCCGGAAGCGGCTGCCGATGGGCAGGAAGATCAGGTTCGCCGAGCCGACGCCGTAGACGGTGGCGACGAAGGCGACGGCGATGCCCGACCCGAGGTTGCTCGGGTCGGCGAGGTTCTCCATCACGTTGATCAGCCCGAGCACGGCGCCGAGGATGCCGACCGTCGGCGCGTAGCCGCCGGCCGCCTCGAACACGCGGGCCGGGACCTCCTCGGTCTCCTCGCGGGTGCTGATCTCGTCCTCGAGCATCGCCCGCAGCGTCGTCGACGTCGTGCCGTCGATGGCCAGCGCCAGCGCCCGCTTCAGGAACGGATCGGACATCCGCTCGGCGTCGTCCTCGAGCGACAGCAGGCCGTCCTTGCGCGCGCGCACGGCGAAGCGGCCAATCAGCGCGACCACGCCGTCGGGCGGCGTCGCGTCGTCGACGACGAGATGCCGCAGGCTGGTGATCGCCAGGCGCAGATCGCGCAGCGGAAAACTGAGAAGGACGGCGCCGAGCGTGCCGCCGAAGACGATAACGGCGGCGGCGCCCTGGAGCAGCGAGCGCATGCTGCCGCCTTCGAGGCCGTGCCCGCCGAGGACCAGGCCGACGCCCACCACCGCGCCGATCAGGATGGCGACGTCGACGCGACGACGGCCGTCGGTCCCGCGCGTCACGCGCCGACCCCGTTCACGTCCGCTAGGCGCATGGGGCCCTGCGCCGCGAGCGAGCGCCGGAACTGGCGGGCCCGCTCGACGAGCTCGTCGGGCGTCTCACGGACCAGCAGCTTCTCGCCGTTCGTCATCGAGATCACGGTGTCGGAATGGGTCTCGATCCAGGCGATCTGGTCGTCGTTGACGACCATGCTCGACCCGTCGAGCCTGGTCACGCGGATCATGCGACGCCGGCCCACTCCGTGGAACGGTCGGCCAGCGCGATGACCTGGGCGAGCGGCAGCAGCGGCGCGTCGCCGGCCTGGTCGACGAGACTGCGCACGAACTGCAGATCCTGGCGGGTGTCGACGGTGAGCCGCAGCGATGGACGGCGCAGCTCGAACGGCGCCGGCGCGCTGCGCACGGCGAAGCGATCGACCGACTGGCGGATGAACGGGGTCACGTGCTCGCGCTCGTAGGGCGTGACGGCGAGCTCGCCGGCTTCGCGCAGCACGTCGACGCGCATCGCCTCGACTGCGGCGCCGACCGGCAGGCCTTCCTCGATCGCGTAGTCGGCGCCGGCGTCGAGCAGACGCAGCAGCCGGGCCGCGGCCTCGATGTCGACGAACGGGTTGTCGGCGGTGGCGCGGATCACATAGGGCCCGGTCCAGCCATCGATGGCGGCGATGAACCGGCTGAGCACGTCGTCGACCGGGCCGCGCATCACGTCGACGCCGGCGGCACGGGCTTCGGCCACCACCGCCTCGTCCTCGGGACGCGTCGTCGTCGCGACCAGCACTTCGCCGACTCTGGCAGCGACCAGGCGCTCGATGCACTGCGCCAGGATCGAACGATCACCCAGCGGCGCCAGCACCTTGCCAGGCAGCCGGCTCGATCCCATGCGGGCCTGGAGGATGACGAGGGCGTCGTGACGGGCTACGTTGGACGGGCGCGCTCCTCGGGACGGACTGATCATGGCTTCCCCTTTCCAGCCTCAATATGCACACAGCGTTCCAGCACCAGCTGGGCCGGTTCGAGGAAGAGCGACGCCTCGAAGCTGGACATCCACAAATCGCTGCGAAAGCTCCCGATCGCGGGCGCCACGACGCGTCCCAGGGCCAGATCCACGAGCTTCGCCGGGAAGTCGGCGCCAGCTGCAATGGTGAGCGGGATCCCGCCCGAGAAGCGGGGGTTGATCTCGAAGACCTTGGGCGAACCGTCGACGATCCGACACTGGATGTTCACCGGACCGGCAAAGCTGAACACTTCCGCGCAGGCCAGGGCCAGGGCGATCAACCGCGGATCGTTGACGGTCCGGCCGCGGTCGATCACCCCGGCGCGGATGACGACCCGCTCGCGCGGGACGACCGAGAGCGGCTGGCCCTCGAAGTCGCACAGCACGTCGAGCGTGAACTCCGGGCCGTCGAGGTACTCCTGAACGACCGGCGCCGAGACGTAGCGGAGGAAGAAAGCCAGCTCGGCCGCGTCGCGCGCCGGGAACGCGAGCACGCTGCCCCGCCCCGACCGCGGCTTGACGAACAGCGGGAAGCTCGGCGATGCGGGCAACTCGTGCGGCAGCCACGTGGTCGCCGCGGCGACGCCGGCCGCGGCCAGCCGCCGGCAGGTCTCCCACTTGTCGGTGCACGCGAGCGCGGTGTCGAGCGGCGACACGGCGACCCGGGTGCCGATCGAGTCGAAGCGATCCAGGACCGCGGCGAACCGCGGGATCTCGTCGTCGATCGTCGGCACGACGAGACCGATGTGGTGGCGAAGGCAAATGGCGCGCACCGCCTCGAAGTAGCCGGGGTCGTCGGAGAACGGTACCTCGAAAGCCCGATCGGCCAGGTGCACCGCCGGCGACGCCGGGTTCACGTCGCAGACCATCACCTCGCCCGACACGCCGGGCCGGTGCAGCGCCTGCTGGAAGCCGCGGACCAGACCGACGCGGCGCGATGCCGCGGTGATGAGGACGTTGAGACGCATCAGGCGCGCCTCCGCGCGCCGGCGTCGGCCGCGTCGACGTCGTCGAGATCGTCGAGGCGGAAGGGTTCGAACGCGGCGATGGCGCGGCGGGTCCGGGTTCCGACCAGCTCCCGCCAGCGGCTCGCTGGCACGCCCGTCTCCGGCCGCCAGGCCACCACGTCGGCGTCGGTCACGACGACACCGGCCTCGAGATCGTGCGCCGCGTACAGCGCGCGCCGGCTCCCGTGCCGATTGGGCTCCTCCGCCGCCTGCGGCGCTCGTACGCCGGTGCCCAGCCGCGCCTGCGTCTCGGCGGCGACGGCGACGATCGCCGCGAGCGCAGCCGGCGAGGACGACACCGCGGCGTCGATCACCGGGTCGGTCTCGGATGCCTTGACGTGGCGCTCATAGAGGCTGGCGCCGAGGGCGACCGCCGCGGCGATACCGGCGGCGGCGGCGCTGTGATCGGACAGACCGACGGGCAGACCGAAGACGGTGGCGAGGGTCCGGATCGCCGCGAGGTTCTGCTGATCGTCGGGCGTCGGATACGCCGACACGCAGTGCAGCAGCGCGATCGTGCGCGCGCCGCCCTCGCGGGCGCAGGTCACCGCCGCGGCGACCTCGTTGAGCGTCGACAGGCCAGTCGAGATCACGAGCGGCTTGCCAGTGGCGGCAGCGCGGGCGATCAGGCGGTGATGCGTGATGTCGCCGCTGGCGATCTTGAGCGCGTCGGCGTCGAGGCGCACCAGCATGTCCACGGCGGCCTCGTCGAACGGGCTCGAGAGCCAGGCCAGGCCGTGCGCCCGGGCCCGCGCCGCGACCGCCTGGTGCGCGGCTTCGTCGAGCTCGTAACGCTTGAACACGTCGCGCAGCGACGGCACGTCGACGTGCGCCAGGGTCGCCCCGCCGGCGCTTCCATCCGGAGCCACCAGCGCTTCGGCGCGCAGCGACTGCAGCTTGACCGCTGACGCGCCGGCCGCAGCCGCCGCATCGACGAGCGCCAGGGCCCGCGCGGGATCGCCGTCGTGGTTGAGGCCGATCTCCGCGATGACGAAGAGCGGCGCCGCGCCGCCGATGGGTCGCGTCCCGATGCGCATCGTCGCTGGCGTGGTCCCGGTCACGGTATCGCCCTCGTCCTCATCTTCGCGTCGTCGTTCGCGGGTCTGCGTGCCGCGGCGCCGTCGCCAGCAGCCGCACGATGGCGTCGGCCACCCGCGTGGTGCCGTGCCCGTCGAAGGTGGCTCGTCCACGGCTGGCCAGTTCGGCCCGCCGCGGCGCGTCGGCCAGCAGCCGCAGCGCCGCCGCGCTCACCGCGTGCCCCCAGACATCGCTGCCGACGCCGGTGGCACGCCGCCACGGCGCCACCGCCAAGCCAGCCCGCGCGAAACGCCGAACCGTCGGCGCCTGGCCCGCGACGACCGGCACCGCGACGGCCGGCGTCCCGAGCGCACACGCCTCGTAGAGGGTCGTGCCGCCGGCGACGATCGCCACGGTGGCACGACTCAGGGCCGCGCGAAAGCGCGCCGGCGCCACGGCCTCGACCCCGGCCGGCAGACGCGCTGGCACCGGTGAAACCAGTCCCAGGCTGAGCAAGACTCGTGCCCGACTCAGCCCTGGGCTGCTGTCGAGTCCGATGCGGAGCGATCGCGCAATGGCCAGGCCGGCCGCGGCGTGGCGTCCGCCGCCGAGCCCGACGACGAGGAGCGGGCTGGACTCACGCGCATCCGGTCGCCTCCCGTCCAGGCCCGGCGCGAGGACCACGAACGACGGACCGAGGCGGCAGTCATGCGCCGAACGGCCCAAATCCGGCCCGCGACGGGCTCCCAGACTGCCGTCGATGGCGAGATCCGAGGCCAGCGGCGCGATGCCGCCATCGTGGATCGACACGACCGCGAGCCCGCGTCGACGAGCCGCCCGCAGCCACGGCAACGCCGCGGTTCGCGACGGGTCGTCGATGACCAGGAGGCGCGGCCGGCGGCGCAGCACAGCGCCGATCGTGGTCGGCAGCAGGGCGGCACCGAGGCGACGTGCTGTCTCGGCGGCAGGCATCGTGCCCCGAATCGAGACACTCGGCGGGACGCCGAGGGCCTTGGCCAGATGCAGCGCGCGCACCAGGTGGCCGAAGCCGATGCGCGGGCTGGCGGCGACGCGGAAGACGACCTCGACGGAAGGCTGGGCGTTCGGCGCCCGCTGGCGCGCCGCCCCACCACCCCGTGGTCCCCCGCGCGCGGTCACCTAGTGTCCCGAGTCAACCCAACAGTTCGCGCAGGACGGTGATCACGCGGTCGACGTCGGCTTCGTCGGTGCCGGACGACAGCGGCAACGACAGCGTGCGATCGGAGACGAACTCGGCGTTGGGGAACATGCCGCGGCGATAGCCGAAGCGCTCTGCGTAGTAGCGGTGCAGGTGCAGGGCCTTGAAATGGACGCTGGTCGCGATCCCGCGCTCGCGGAGCGCCGACGCGAGATCGTCGCGCGTCCAGCCGCAGAGGCCGTGATCGACGAGGACGGTGTAGAGGTGATGCGCGTGCGTCGGCTCCGGCTCGCCGACGTCGTGGCGCCCGACCGGCGCCGGGCGCGTCAGCGGCAGGTCGGCAAGGCCCTCGTCGTAGCGCTGCCAGAGCAGCCGGCGATGCGCCTGCATGGCGTCGACGCGAGCCAGCTGCTGCAGGCCGATTGCCGCCTGCAGATCCATCATGTTGTATTTGAAGCCCGCTTCGACGACCTCGTACTGCGCGGCACCGCCGCCGGCGTAGCGGGCCCAGGCGTCGCGGCTCATGCCATGCAGGGCCATCACCCGGATGCGCTCGGCCCAATCGGCGCGATCGGTCGTGACCATGCCGCCTTCACCCGTCGTGATGTTCTTCACGGCGTGGAAACTGAAGGCAGTGAGATCGGTGGCGGCGCCGATGCGGCGCGTGCCGACTGCGGCGCCGAAGGCGTGCGCCGCGTCATCGACGACGACGAGCCCGTGGCGGGCGGCGATGCCGCCCAACCGCGCCAGCGCCACCGGCCGGCCGGCGAAATGGACCGGCAGCAGGGCCGCCGTGCGCGACGTGATCGCGGCGTCCACCGCCGCGGGATCGAGGTTCAGCGTCGTGAGATCGATGTCGGCCAGCACCGGCGTGCCGCCGGCGTGGATGATCGCGTTGATCGTCGCGCAGAAGGTGTAGGGGGTGGTGATGACCTCGCGGCCGGCTTCGATGCCGGCGGCGAGGAGCGAGAGGTGGAGGGCCGCGGTGCCGCTGTTGACCGCGACCGCGTGGGCGGCGCCGGTGTAGGCCGCGACCGCCGCTTCGAACGCCCTTACCTGGGGGCCCGTCGTGAGCCAGCCCGACTGCAGGACTTCGACCACGGCCTGTATCTCGGCGTCACCGATGTCCGGCGGCGCGAACGAGACGACGAGGTCCGTGGCTGGTCTCAACACGCCTCCCCAAAGAGACGGCGCGGGACGGGGCCTCCGCGATCGCCGTCGGTGAGCATCGGCAGGGCGAACGCCCCGAGGCTCTGACGGATGGCCGCACGCACCGCGCCCACCCGCGCGATCCCGCCGAGCCTGAACGCCGCCGCCATCGCCGCGCGATCGCGGACCTCGGCGTGCGCTGCGCGCGCCGGCCGCTCGAGCGCCGCCGGCCAGCTCAGGCTCCACAGCCGCGCTGCCGCGTCGGCGTCACCGGCCACGAGGCTGGCCGTGCCGAGCGCGGTCTCGATTGCGGCGAGCGGTGCAGCAAGCATATCGCTCCGAACCTTGTGGCGGAAGTGGTGATGCGCGGCGGCGAGCATCGGCCGCGACGCCGACACCAGCCACGCGTCGAATGAAGGCAGCAGCGCCGCGGCCAGATCGATTGGCGTGCGGCTGCCGTCCGCGCCAACCACGACGAGCAGCGGATCCGCCCACTCGAGGCGCACCGGGGCGTCGAGGCGCGGATCGCCGCCGACACGGAAGAAGGGCCAGCCTGCGCGCGCGACGCGCCACTCGGTGGCGGGTTCGGTACAGTCGGCCGGCGCGCCGATGATCGCCACCAGCTGCCCCTCGGGCTCGAACAGCGGTACGCGATTGTTGCCGCGGTCGGCGACGGCGACGAGCTCGATCCCTTCGACCTGGGCGTCCTCGTTCTCGAAGCGCGGCGACACGACGATCACATGCGACGGCCGATCGAACTGGCCGGGGCCGGGGCCGGCTTCACCGAACACCTCGCACAGGCGCCCGTCGGCGTCGATGACGGCGATCTGGTGCGATTCGGGGCAGCAGGCGAAGGTCCGGCCACGCTCAGCGATCGGCGCGGGCGCCTTCGCGCGCGGGGCACGCGTCGCCGTCGTGTGCTCGGATCCTGTCGTGACGAGAACGAGTGCCTGTGCCATTGCCATCATCCCTGTGTCTGCGCCGTCCGGCCTGTCGACAGCGCTTGTCGTCGCGGCGTCCTCGCCTCGGCAGGTTTTCGCGCGAAACTGCGTCATCCCACCCCCGAAAACGTCCGGCCGGCACCTGACCACAGCAAGACCGATGCCCGGGCAGGCCGCGGAGTGTCGAGTCAGCCACTTACAGACATTGGGGCGGGGTCCGACCAAGGTCGGTCGCCAGCACCACAGGCTCTACCGGTACTAAGGTCGGCTGGGCTCGTTGGAGGTAACGTTGGGTACCCGGCGAGCTGTACAGGGCGGCCCGCGCCGCGCGTGAGAGCGCGGCGCCAGCTAGTCCCCTAGAAACGTGATAGCTGGGACAAGTCCCGGAGCGCGGCGCCCGGCTGGCCAGGCGCGAGGAGCGCGCAAATCGGCGATTTGTAAGCGACAAG
>JANOIR010000158.1:0-14461 GCA_031407765.1 Vicinamibacteraceae bacterium | reverse complement strand
CACCCCGACTGCCGCCGTTCTTCCCGGTGTGCGCCGTTTCGCGCAACCGCGAGTACGCCTGGGGGCTATCCGGTGCCCCGTGCGAGCTCAGCTCCTGGTGGAGCTCGGGCGCGTGGTCGGGGTCAGCGCCCTTCGCCGCGACGCCCGTCCCCAGGCGCGCGAACGTCCACAGCCAGGCGCCGTCGGCGAGGCTGGTGCGCGGCCGCAGTTGCGGCTGCATCATCATCGGCGCCCAGGCATCGAACGCCAGTCCGGTGTAGAGGCCGCGGAACGCCGGCGGCGCCACCCCGATCAGCGTGAAGGGATGGCCGTTGACGCTGATCGGCCGACCGACGGCCGCGGCGTCGCCGCCGAGATGCGTCTGCCAGAACGCGTGCGAGACGACGAGCACCGGGTGGGCGCCGACCGTACGGTTCTCCTCCGCGGTGAAGAAGCGGCCGAGCGCCGGCTCGACGCCGAGGACCGCGAAGTAGTTCACGCTGACCAGGTTGCCCAGCACCGACGTGCCTCCGCCGCCGGTCGCGAGGGTCATCGGCGCGCGTCCCCACGCGCCGATGCCCTCGACGCTGCGCGCGTGATCGCGCAGATGGAGGTAGTTGGGCCAGGTGATCTGCTCGCCGGTCTCGCCATCGCGCCGGGCCGGCTGCACGGCGACGAGCGTCGCGGGATCGCCGACGCCGGGCAGCGGGCGCAGCAGCATCGCGTTCATCGCGCTGAACACGGTGGTGACGGCGCCGCTCCCGAGCGCAAGGACGAGCACGACGACCGCGGTGAAGAGCGGTGTATGGCGCAGCGTGCGGCCGGCGAGCCGGAGGTCCTGCAGCCAGGAGGCGACCCACTGCTCCCAGCCGTGGTCGCGGACGCGCTCGCGCACCAGCGTGGCCGGGCCGACCTCGGCCAGCGCGGCGCGGCGGGCGGTCACGGGATCGAGGCCGCGCGCGGCGTGCGCGGCGGTGGCCTCGTCGACGTAGTGGCGGATCTCGTCGTCGAGGTCGCGATCGGCGGCGGTGCGACGGGTCAGCACGCGCAGGCCGTGGGTCAGGTGGCGCAGGAGGGACATCAGGCCTCCGCCTTCAGGAGCCGCGCCACCGCGGCGGCGCGGCGGGTCCACTGCGCGGTTTCGTCATCGAGCCGCTTCCGCCCGTCGCGCGTCAGCGAGTAGACCTTGGCCCGCCGGCCGCTGTCGGTCTGCTGCCAGACCGCGTCCACCAGGCCGTCGCGCTCGAGCCGCTGGAACGCGATCAGCAGCGAGCCGGGGTTGACCTTGAACACGCCGCGCGAGGTCTGCTCGATGCGGCGGGCGATGCCGAACCCGTGGATCGGCTCGAGGCTCAACGCCTTGAGGATCAGCATGTCCAGCGTGCCCTGGATGACGTCGGTCGAGGGGGTGTCGTCGCTCACCCTCTTACTCTTGATCGTCAAGATGTGGACGTCAAGAGATAAGCCAAATACGGCAGAGCTTGGAGGCAACGGTCGGGCTCGGGCCGACGTAACATGCGCGGACGGGCATGTTCCTCGACGATCTGCCATCCCCTTCGCGCTACGACGCGGTCATCATCGGTGCCGGTCCGGCCGGCCTGGCGTGCGCGATGGCGCTCGCCGCCGCCCGCCGCCGCGTGCTGATCCTCGAATCGGGCGGCCGCGACGCCGTCGCCGGCGACCACAGCGTCGGCTACGGGCACTTTTCCGGTGGCTACTGGAACGCCCACTGGGTCCGCGGCCTGGGTGGCACGTCGCAGGCCTGGACCGGCTGGTGCACGATCCCGAGGCCGCTCGATTTCGACAACCCCGCGATCGGTGTCCGCTGGCCGGTCGCCCACGCCGCGCTGCTGCCGTACTGGCGCCGGGCCGCCCCGATCCTCGATCACCGCGCCGCGTTCGTGGGCTTCGAGGCGCCGTTCCTGCCGGGGTTCCTCTACCGGCCGGTGCCGACGATGCCGCCGACCCGGTTCGCCGAGAAATTCGGCGCCCAGCTCGCAGCCTCGACCGACATCGACGTCGTCGTGGACCACCCGGTGCTCGGGCTCGACAGCAACGCCGCGCGCTCGGCGCTGACCGCGCTCACCCTGCAGCGGCGCGGCTCGGACGCGCGGCGCCGGCTCGAGGTGACGCCGGCGCAGGCGGTCGTGATCGCCGCCGGCGGGATGGGCAACGCGCAGCTCCTGATGCTGCCGCGAGAGGACGGCGCCCCCAGCGTCGGCAACGAGAGCGGCCTCGTCGGCCGCTACCTGATGGAGCACCCGCAGTTCACGCTCGCCGGCGAGCTCGCCACCGACGCCGAGCTCGATCGCCTGTGGCCGGCCGGCAACGACGGCGCCGGCATGCACGTCCTGGTCGTGGAGCCGCGGCTCGCCGTCGAGCGCGGCCTTGCCGCCGCCGGCCTGCAGTGCTCGCGCAAGAACACCGAGCACCCGATGGCGCGCTTCCTCTCCGGCGCGCGGGGGCGGCCGCACTTTCACTACGAGATCACCGTGCGGGCCGAGATGCGGCCGGTCGAGCACAATCGCGTCGTGCCGACCGTCGAGCGCGACGTCTTCGGCCTGCCGCGGCTCGCCGCCCGGTGCGTGCTCGACGCCGCCGACTACCGCAGCGTCGAGGACACCCTGCGCCTGCTCGGCGAGACGCTGATGCGGCTCGGCCGCGGACGGGTACGGGTCAACAACGATCGCCTCTACCTGCAGGTCGAGGGCCAGGGCCACACCCTCGGCACGACGCGCATGGGCGAGGGCGCGTCGACCTCGGTGGTCGACGGTGACTGCCGCGTCCACGGCTACGCCAACCTGTTCGTCGCCGGATCCTCGGTGTTCCCGAGCGGCGGCTATGCCAACCCGACGATCACCATCGTCGCGCTCGCGCTGCGCCTGGCCGATCGCCTGGCAGGAAAGGCAGCTTCGACATGACGACGACGGGTGCCGGCGTCTCGCGGCGCGCGCTCTTCGGTCTCGGCGGCTCGACGCTCCTGGTGGCGACAGCGGCGACCGTGTGGCGCTGGCGCATGCAACGGGCCGAGGCGGCCACGCCTTCGCGCGCCGACGCGCCGATCACCTATGCCGACCACGACGGCTGGATGGTGTCGGTCGCCGAGAAGCGCGCGCTCCTGCTGCCGCCGCCAGGCCCGTCGCGCTGATCGCCGATCCGATGGCCAGCGAGCCGGTGACGGCCGTCGACCGGCGTGACGTCGGGCTCGCCTGCGCGTGCGGCGCCCTGGCGCTCGTGGCCTACGTTCGCACGCTCGCGCCGGGCCTGACGGCCGACGTCGACTCGCCGCTGTTCCAGTTCCTCGGCCGTGTCCTCGGCGTGGCCCACAACCCGGGCTATCCGCTCTACTCGCTGGTGACCTGGCCGGTGGCGCAGCTGCCGTTCGGATCGCTGGCCTGGCGCATCAACCTGTTCTCGGCGGTGATGGGCGCGGTCGCCGTGGGCCTGACCGCCATCGCCGCGCGCCGCCTGGGATGCCGGCGCCTGGTCGCGGCGGTCGCGGCGCTCGGCCTCGCCGCCGGCGGCACGTTTTGGTCGCAGGCGGTCGTCGCCGAGGTCTACACGCTCCACGTCGCGCTGGTGGTGGCGCTGCTCCAGGCGGCGCTGGCGTGGCGGGTGTCGCGGCGACCGCGTGACTTCTACCTCGCCGTTGCCTGCCTGGCCGCCGGCCTCGGCCACCACACGACTATTGCGGCCTTCGCGCCGGCGCTGGCTCTGCAGGCGCTCGTCGCGGATCGCCGCTTCGCGCTTCGCCCGCGCACGATCGCCACGTCCGCGGCGATCGTCGTCGCTGGCCTGCTGTCCTACGCGTTCGTGCTGGTGCGATCGCGCGATCCGCAGGCCTACGTCGAATCGCGCGCCACGACGCTCGGCGATCTGGCCGGTGTCGTGCTCGGCGGGCAGTTCCGCGATCGGCTGTTCTCGGAGTCGTGGACGACGATCGTCGCCGAGCGCGTGCCCCTGCTGGTGGCGCACGTCTTCCGGCCGGACCTGACGATCGCCGGCCTGACGCTGGCGCTCGTCGGCGCCGCCTGGCTGCTGCGCCGCCGGCTCCCGGATGCGCTGCTGCTCCTCACCGGTGCGGCGATCGTCACCGGTTTCGCGGCGAGCTACGCCGTCGTCGATCAGCCGGTCTTCCTGCTGCCGGTGGTGCTCTGCCTGTGGCTGCTCGCGGCCGCAGGCCTGGAGCAGACGCTCACGGCCGCGGCGCGCGCCATGCCGATCCTCGACGGCGTGACGGCGCGGATCGCGCTCGGCCTTGGCGCGCTGGCGCTGCCGGTGTGGATTGCCGCTTACCACGGGCCGCGGGTCGACCGCAGCGACGATCGCGACGACGGCCGACACGTCGAAGCGTTGATCGCGGCGTTGCCGGGTCGTGCTGCCATCGTCAGCTCAGACTTCATCACCGATCGCATGGTGCTCTACGAGCTGCTCGGCCGCGACGCCGCGGCCGGCCGCGACCTGCGCCTGGCCCCGCGCGACGCCCCGTCGATTGCCGCACTCGCCGGCACCGGCGTCCACATCGTGGCCCTGGCCGGCGCCGCCGCTCGGCTACGCCTCGACGGTCTCGATTTCTCGGCGCTGCCGGTCCACCTCGCCGACGGCACGTTCGACCGCTTCGTCGCCGAACTGCCGCGCGGCTCGATCGTCGCGCTGGCGATCCCGGCGGCGCACGTGCGCGGCTTCGAACGGACGGCGCGCGCCGCGTGCCGCGCCCTCGGCGCGCCGGACGGGTGGGCGAGCAGCGTGGCCGCGGAGCACGTCGCCGTTGGCGTCGTCGGCCGGAGTCCCGCGCGGATCGTCTCGTCGCCGGGCACGGCGCGGCTCGCCCTTCCGCCGGGCGACGCGCCGTGGGTCGGCCGCACCGTCGTCGAGGTCGAGGCGGGCCACGGCGAGGCGGTCATCCGCAGCGGCGGCCGCGACCTGTTCCACACGGCGGACGGCGTGGCCATTGCGATCTGGAGCGCCGACGGCGTGCTGATCCGAACCCTCGCGCTGGCCCCGGCCGACGGCTACCAGGTGCCGCTCGCGCCGACGACCTTCACGGCCTACCCCTTGATCGGCGTCGCCGACGAGCGCGCGATCGGCCCCGGCGACGAAGTGGACGTGACCGCGCTCGCCGACACCGGCAGCCTCACCGTCGTCGTGCCGGCGGGGGCGACGCTGGCGCTCGATGCCGTGGACAGTGGCGCGCTGGCGCCGCGGGTGGTCGAGGAGCGCGGCGGCGCCCGCGTCGACGTCGCTCCGGCCTCCGCGGACGGCATCGTGCGCGTGTCCATCGCCGCGCCCGGCGAGCACGCCGCGCAGGTGTTCCTGACGCTCGGCGCCCTTCCCGAGCGGCTCACGGCGCGCCTGGCGTCGCGCACGCCAGGGGTGGCACGCGTGCGCCGGGTCGCGACCGCCGGCCTGCTGCGCGGTCCCGACCACCGATCCGCGGTGATCCGCATGACGCGCGACGACCAGACGCGGCTGGTCGGTGCCGGCTGGTCGGCGGTCGAGGCCGATGATGTCGGGCCCTATCGCTGGATCCTCGCGCGCGCGGCGCGGCTGGTCGTCCCGCCGTCGTCGCCGGCGTGGCGGCGGCTGACCCTGGATGCGTTCCGCGCGGCCGGGAACGGACCCTCGTCGGTCGACGTGCGCGTCAACGGCGTCGCCCTGCCGGCACAGCCCATTCACGCCGGGTGGCGCACCTACGCGTGGGATCTGCCGCCCGAAGCCGCCAGCGCCCTCGGCCGCACGTCGGTGGAAATCGCGGTCCGCACCGATACGATTCCGCCCCTCCGCGCCTTCGCCGTCGCGGCCCTGCGGCTGACGGATGCCCGTGCAGTCCGCGAGTGACGCCCGGGACCGCGCCGACTTGACGTAGCATGGAAAAAACGATGCTAGAAGGGCCTGCGACCGTGCTGTTCTTGTGTACCGGCAACTCCGCGCGGTCGATCCTGGCCGAAGCCATCCTGAACGATCCGGCGATCGGCCGGGGCCGCTTCTTTGGGGTGAGTGCGGGCAGCGACCCGCGCGGGACGGTGAACCCGTTCGCGCTCGAGCTGCTGCGCGAGGAAGGGTTGTCGACGGCCGGGCTGCGCAGCAAGAGCTGGGAGGAGTTCGGCGGTCCGGCTGCGCCGCGACTCGATTTCGTCTTCACGATGTGCGGCGAGGCCGCCGGCGAGACCTGCCCGATCTGGCCCGGCCATCCTGCAACCGCGCACTGGGGTCTGCCCGATCCGGCGGCTGTCGAGGGCGGCGACGAGGCCACGCGCCGCGCCTTCCGCGAAGCCTACGCCGTGATCCGCCGCCGGATCGCCCGCTTCGCCGATCTGCCGCTGGACACCCTCGACGCCGCCGCGCTCGAGGCGCGGCTGACCGAGATCGGACGATCATGAGCGCGACGACCCGCCCCGACCCCATTCCGCTTCTCGCCGACGGTGACACCCTCGGCGTCGTCGGCATGGGCGTCATGGGATGCACGATCCTGAAGGGCCTGCTCTCGGCCAAGGCCCTGCCGCCGGACCGCGTCTGGGGGACGTCGCGCTCGGCCGACACCTGTCGCGAGGTCGCCGCCGACCTCGGCGTGGTGGTCGAGCCGGACGTCCGCGATCGCCTCGCTACTGCCGGTGTCGTCGTCCTGTGCGTCAAGCCGGCGCAGGCGCCGGTCGCGCTCGCCGCGCTCGCCGCCGCATCCCTCCGGCCGGACGCCCTCGTCGTGTCGATCGCGGCCGGCGTCGATTCGTCGCAGCTCTCGTCGATGCTCGGGACGGTCAACCCGATCGTCCGCGCCATGCCCAACACGCCGTGCGTCGTGGGCGAGGGGATGACCGCGGTCTGCCGCGGTCCATGGGCCACGCCGACCCACGTCGAGCAGGCGCGCCGCATCTTCGAGTGCGTCGGGCGCACCGTCGAGACCGAGGAAAAGCACTTCAACGCCATCACGGCGCTCTCGGGCAGCGGCCCGGCGTATCACTACCTGATCATGGAAGCGATGGCCGACGCCGGCGTCCGTGTCGGCCTGCCGCGCGACCTGGCGCTGGCGCTGGTGGCGCAGACCACGCTCGGCTCGGCGCGGATGGTGCAGACCTCGGGCCGGCATCCGGCCGCGCTCCGCGACGACGTGACCACACCGGCCGGCTGCACCATCGGCGGCCTGCTCATGCTCGAAGACGGCAAGATCCGGTCGGTGCTCGCGCGCGCGATCGAAGAGGCGACGCGGATCGCCGCCAAGCTCGGCCCGACCGGCCCGTCGAAGCCGGTGGGGGATCCCCACTGAGGATAGAGAGATAGTGTCCCGAATCAGAAGTTTGCCGATATCTTCCGGGCGGGGCATCCCGCCTCGCGGCGTTGCTCATCGTTCGCTTATGCCCGATAAACTCCCTCTTCGCGCCTTGCGATCCGGGCGCCGCGCCCGGAATATTCATCACCGAACTTCAGATTCGGGACACTAGATGCGTCAACGCCCCCTGCTTGCCCTGTGCTGCATCGCCGGCACCCTTGGCTCCGGCGTCTTCCTGAACGGCCAGGTCGGCCCGGCCCCGGCGCGGCCGCCGCTCGTCGCCCTCGCCAAGGCTGACGCGGCGAAGCTCGCCGCCGCTGCCCGCGCCGCCGTCCAGGTCGAAATGCCGGCGGGCGTCGAGCTGAAGCTGTGGGCCCCCGACGGTCTGATCGCCGATCCGGTGGCCCTCGAGGTGACCCCCGACGGCACCGTCTACGTTGCCGGCACGCAGCGCAACAACCTGCCGCTCGACATCCGCGGCCACCAGGACTGGATGACGACGGCGCACACGATGAAGACGGTGGCCGATCTGCGCCGCTTCTACACCGACGTGATGTCGCCGGCCAACAGCGCCAAGAACGGCTGGATCCCCGATGCCAACGGCGATGGCAGCAAGGACATCCGTGACCTGGCCGAGTTCAAGGAGCGCATCTATCGTGTCACCGATAGCGACGCCGATGGCATCGCCGACACGTCGCAGATCGTCTACGAAGGTTTCAACGACGATCCGACGTGGGACACGATCGGCGGCGTCCTGATGGACGACAAGGACCTGGTGGTCGTGGTGCCGCCGGGCGTCTATCGCCTGCACGACGCCAAGGGCGACGGCCGCTTCAGCCAGCGCAGCACCATCGCCGAGGGGATGAACATCCACCCGGCCTTCGGTGGCCACGGGGTGTCCGGCGTGCTGATGGGGCCGGACGGGCGGCTCTACTGGGAGGTCGGCGACATCGGCCTCAACGTCACCGATCGCAGCGGCAAGACGTGGGCCTATCCGAACCGCGGCGCGGTGATGCGCTCCGATCCGGACGGTTCGAACTTCGAGGTGTTCGCCTCGGGCATCCGCAACCTGCAGGAGTTCGCCTTCGACGAGCACGGCAATCTGATCAGCGTCGACAACGACGGCGACTACCCGACCGAAGCCGAGCGCGTGGTCTACCTGCCGTGGGGCTCGGAGAGCGGCTGGCGATCGACGTGGCAGTACGGCAAGTACACCGACCCGAAGAACAACCGCTACAACGTCTGGATCGACGAGAGCATGTTCAAGCCCCGCTTCGACGGCCGGACCGCGCACACGCTGGCGCCGATCGCCAACTGGCACGCCGGCCCGTCGGGTATGGCCTACAACCCCGGCACGGCGCTCTCGGACGCGTGGAAGAACCATTTCTTCGTCACCAGCTTCGTCGGCTCGGCGTCGACGGCGCGCGTTTACGCCTTCAAGCTGGAGGAGAAGGGCGCCGGCTTCGCGATGGGCCCGGAGCAGACGCTGCTCAAGGGCATCCTCGCCGTCGGCCTGCGCATCGGTCCGGACGGCGCGCTCTACGTCACCGACTGGATCAGCGGCTGGGACTCGAAGAACAAGGGCCGCATCTGGAAGCTGGACACGCCGGAGACGGCCCACAGTGCGATCCGCAAGGACGTGCGCAGCCTGCTCGGTGACGATTTCACGAAGGGTGCGACGCCGGAGATCGCGGCGCTGCTGTCGCACGCCGACATGCGCGTGCGCCAGAAGGCGCAGTTCGATCTCGTCCGCCGCGGCGAGAGCGCGGCGCTGCTGGCGGCCGCTCGCCTCAAGACCGGCGGCCTGGCGCGGCTGCACGGGCTCTGGGGTCTGGCCCAGCTCGCCCGGAAGGATCCGACCAAGGGCGCCGTCATCGCCGAGTTCCTGACCGACCAGGACGGCGAGATCCGGGCCCAGGCGGCGCGGATGATCGGCGACGTGAAGGCGGCGTCGCTGGCGTCCAAGCTGCTGCCGCTCCTGATGGACACGGCGCCGCGGGCTCGCTACTTCGCCGCCGAAGCCATCGCCCGCACCGCTTACAAGGCGGGCGGGCCGGCCATCGTCGACATGGTCGCCGACAACGACGGCCACGACTTATACATCCAGCACGTCGCCGCCATCGCGCTCGCCGCGATCGGCGACGCCAAGGCGCTCGAGGCGTTGTCGGCGCACGCCTCGACGGCCGTGCGCTCGGCTGCCGTGGTGGCGCTCGGCCGCATGCGCCACGCGGGTGCGGCGCGCTTCCTCCAGGACGCCGACGCCGGCATCGCGACCGACGCCGCCCGCGCCATCAACGACGACGGCTCGATCCCGGCGGCGGTGCCGGCGCTTGCCGCCACCCTCGCCGCCTCGCCGCTGGCCGGCCAGCCGTACCTGCGCCGTGCGCTCAACGCCAACCTGCGCGTCGGCTCGCGCGAGGCCGTCGATCGCGTCGCGGCGTTCGCCGCCGACAGCAAGCGGCCCGAGCCGCTGCGCGTCGAGGCGGTGGCGATTCTCGGCGTCTGGACTGAGCCGTCGCCGCTCGATCGCGTCGACGGCTTCTACCTGACGCCGTTCGCGGTGCAGCCGGCGTCGACCACCGCGCGGGACGGCGCCGCGGCTCGCGCCGCCGTCGAGCGGCTGATCGCCGCGGCGACACCGGAGACCGCGGCCGCCCTGAAGATCGCGCTGGCCGTGGCGGCCGGCCGCAGCGGCGCCACCGGCGCGGCGGCGACGCTGACGGCGATGCTCAAGACGGACAGCTCGCAGGAGGTCCGCCTCGCCGCGCTCGAGGCGCTGCGCCTCAGCAAGGGAGGCAGTCCCGAAGAGCTGATGCAGATCGCCTTTGCCGACAAGGCGGCGGCGGTGCGTCGCGCCGCGATCGCGATCCTGCCGAGCCTGTCCATCTCCGCGTCGGCGAAGGCGCAGCAGTTGGTGGCGCTGTTCAAGAACGGGTCGACCGAGGAGAAGCAGGGCGCGCTCGACGTGCTCGGCGGCCTGAAGTCGCCGGAATCGCGGCAGGCCCTCCAGGGCTACATCGACGAGCTCGCCGCCGGCACCCTGCCGACCGATCTGCAGGTCGATCTGCTCGACGCGGCGCAGACCGACGGATCCGAGGCACTGGCCAGGAGCCTGGAGTCGTATCGCACCGCCAAGCGGGCCGACACGCTGGTGCAGGCGTTCAGCGAGGCGTTGACCAAGGGCGGCGATGTCCGCCGCGGCCAGCGGGTGCTCCTCGAGAACCCGGCCGCCGAGTGCACGCGCTGCCACACGATCCGCGGCCGCGGCAGCGACGTCGGGCCGGAGCTGACGCGTATCGGGTCGACGCTGACCCGTCCCCAGATCGTCGAGTCGCTGCTGGCGCCGAACGCGCGCATCGCGCCCGGCTACGGCGTCGTGTCGATCACGCTGAAGAACGGCGAAAAAGCGGACGGCACACTGCGCAGCGAGACCGACGCCGAGGTGGTGCTGCTGACCGGCACGCCGCCGGCGGAGCGGAAGATCCCGAAGGCCGACATCGCGTCGCGCACGGATCCGGTGTCGGCCATGCCGCCGCTCGGCCTGATCCTCAAGCCCCGCGAGGTGCGCGACCTGGTGGAGTTCCTCGCCGGGATGCGCTAGCTTCGAAACGACTCCGGAGTCCTCTGGCAAACGACTCCGGAGTCGACGGGTCGCATGACTCCGGAGTCGTGGCGGCTGTACACTCCGGGCATGCGATATCTAGCCGCTCCTGCCGCTGCCGCGCTCGTGCTGCTCGCTGGCGCCTCGCTGCCCGCGCAGCAAGGGGCCGGCTGGGTCTCCCTCTTCGACGGCAAGACGCTCGACGGCTGGAAGGTCGGCGAGAACGCCGCGTCCTTCACGGTCGCCGACGGTGCCATCGTCGTCAACGGGCCGCGCGCGCATCTCTACTACGTGGGCCCGGTCGGGAATCACGATTTCAAGAACTTCGAGTTCAAGGCCGACGTCATGACGACGGCCGGCTCGAATTCCGGGATCTATTTCCATACCGCCTACCAGGAGGGCGGTTGGCCGTCGAAGGGCTACGAGGTCCAGGTCAACAACTCGCACACCGATCCGAAGCGGACCGCTGGCCTGTATTCCATCCAGGACAACATGGAGGCCCCGGCCAAGGATGGCGAGTGGTTCACCATGCAGATCGTCGTGAAGGGCAAGCACGTCACGACGTCGGTGAACGGCAAGACGATCGTCGACTACACCGAGCCCGACGGCGTGCAGCGGCCGGCGGACATGGCGGCACGCGTGCTGTCGAGCGGGACCTTCGCGATCCAGGGCCACGACCCGAAGAGCAAAGTGCTGGTCAAGAACATCATGGTCAAGCCGCTGCCCTAGAGATCCTCGCTACAGGATTCGCACCAGCAGGAGCGACTGATCGTCCAGCTGCGGGCCGTGCCCGCGCACGGCGTCGAGGATACGCCGCTCGAGCCCTTCGAGCGGTCCATCGGCGTGGGCGGCGATGATCGCCTTCATCCGCTCCAGGCCGAACTCCTGCTCGCGCTGGTCGAACACCTCCGTCAGCCCGTCGGTGAGGATCACGAACAGATCGCCGGGCGACGCGTCGAGACGTGTCGACGTGTAGGCAGTGTCTGGGAACATCGCGACCGGGAGTTGGACCATCGACAGCTCCTCGACCGTGGCGAAGCCGCGGCGGCGGCGGAGTACCGGCATGTGCGCGGCGGTGGCGAACCAGAGCGTGTCGTCGCGCCACTGCAGGCCGGCGAACGTCGCGTACATCGCCGGGCTCTTGAGGTCGTGGACCACCGCGTTCAGGAGCGTCAACAGCTCGCCAAGGTCGGTGCGGCCGCGCAACGCGACCCGGGCCGCGCTCTTGACCATCCCCATCAGCAGGCCGGAGCCGACGCCGTGGCCCGAGACGTCGACGACATAGGCGGTCCAGCCGGCCGCGTCCTCCACGACATCTACCAGGTCGCCGCCGACCTCGCCGCTCGCTACCGACAGGCCGCGCAGCTCGATCGACGCCGACCGCTGCGCCAGTGCCGGCACGAGCACGCCATGGATCTGCCGGGCGAGCTCGACCTCCGCCCGCAGCCTGCCGTGGCGCGAGCCTTCGCGCCGGATGAACGTCGAAAGCAGGCTGAAGCCCGCGATCAGCGACAGCACGGTCAACCCGACGTCGAGGCCGAGACGGGCCCTCAGGGCGGCTTCCTCGGTCAACCGCGGACCGAGGGGCTCGACGACCCCGTCCAGCGCTGCCAGCCCTAACACGTGGAATGGTGCCAGCACGGCCATCCAGATGGCGCCGAAGCGGGCCACCGCGGTATAGGCGACGGCGGTGCCGCCGGCGATCACGCTGGCCAGCACGAGCCGCCCTGGGGGCGTGGCGCCGAGTTCGGCGACGTCGGTCAGGAGACCCGTCGGCAGGAAGACGAAGAAGGTGCCGGCGAAGAACAGCAGCTGCGACCGGAGCGGCGTCGCCCGCAGGAAGCGCGATCCGGTGCCCCAGGCCGACCAGTTCACGATGGCGAGTCTAGTAGAAGTGTCGGAAACTGCCCGCATCCGAAACCGAGCGTCCCGTAATCGGACACCTGAGGGCCGCTCGCCGCAACGGCTGGCGGTCTGTTCGACGAAAATCAGGGCCGGCGCCGACCGATCGTGGGAACCGCTCTTGCAGCGCGATGCGCCGGGTCGGGTGAGTCGAAACGGGAGGATGTCGATGCCGTCAGGTCCGGTTGCCCATGCATGGCGCGCCATGCGCCGTTCCCCCGGAGTGCTCGCCGTCGTCGTCCTGACGCTCGCGCTCGGGATCGGCGGCGCCACCGCCATGTTCGCGGTCGTCGACGCGGTGCTCCTCAACCCGCTGCCGTATCCCAACGGCGACCGCCTGCGCGAAGTATTCGTCCAGCTCTCGCCGGCCAACCAGAGCAACGAGGTCACAGCCGCGCACGTCGACGCGATGCGCCGTCACCGGGACACGTTCGCCGCCGTCGAGAGCTACGGCATGGGCGGCGCTGCGCTGACTGACGGAGACCCGGCGTGGGTGGTGACGCCGCAGATCTCGCCGGGCCTGCTGCAGATTCTCGGTGCGGCGCCGATTCGCGGGCGCCTGTTCACGGCCGACGAGGCCGATCGCGAGGATCGCGTCGTCCTGATCAGCGAACGCCTCTGGCGGACTCGCTTCGGCGGCGCCGACATCGTCGGCCGGCGCGTGGCGATCGAAGGTGTCGCGCACGAGATCGTCGGCGTGCTGCCGGCGCGGTTCGCCTACCCGGAGCGCACCGCCGACCTTTGGCACCCGCTGCCCGCCAACCCGCGGCCGGCGGCGCCGTCGCGGCGCGGACGGGTGGTCGCGGTGCTGCGGCCGGGCGTGACGTCGGAGTCGTCCGCCGAGGTGCTGCGGGCGATCTCGGCCTCGCTGCGCCGCGATGGCCTTCTGGCCGACGGCACGGCCCTGATCACGATCGACGCCATGCAACGCGGCTTCGGGAGGCGCTACGGCACCGAGCTGTCGGTGCTGCTCGGCGCCGTGCTGCTGGTCTTCGTCATCGCCTGCGTGAACGTCGCGCATCTGCTGCTCGCACGCGCGACCGCCCGCGAAGGCGAATTTGCGGTGATGGCGGCGCTCGGCGCCAGCCGGCTGCGGACAGTCGGAGCGCTGCTGGTCGAAAGTACTCTCGTCGCCGTGATGGGCGGGCTGGCGGGTGCGCTGGTGGCCCGCGCTTTGCTCGTGACGATGCTGGAGTCGGTCCCGGCTAACCTGCAGATGCTCTCGGCAGCGGTCATCGGCCTCGACTGGCGCGCGCTCGGCTTCGCCATTGCCCTGGCGGCCGCCACGTGCCTCCTCGTCGGCGCGCTGCCGGCCTGGCGGTTACGGCGACTCGATCTCGTCGACGCGCTCAAGGGGCGAGCGCCTGGTGTCGCGGGCGACGGGGGCGAGCGGTGGCACCGCGTCATGGTCGTCGGCCAGCTGGCGCTGACGGTGACGCTCCTCATCACAGCGGGTCTGTTGCTGCGCAGCTTCGCCCGCCTCGCCAGCGTCTCTCCTGGGTTCGCAGTCGACGGCCGGATCGTCGCGGAGGTGCAGTTCCCCGGCGAGCGGTATCGCGCGAAGGGCGGATCGCTGCTGGTGATGCAGGAACTGGATCGGCGGATGGAGGCGGTGCCTGGCGTCGGTCGCGTCACCTACTCCGAAGGCGTGCCGCCGGGCGGCGGCAACTTCTCGTTCGACATCGCGCCGGAAGCGGAAAACCAGCAGCCCGTCC
>JANOIR010000118.1:0-10715 GCA_031407765.1 Vicinamibacteraceae bacterium | reverse complement strand
CGCCGCCCGATGGGGGGGGCCGGCCCCCCATTTGGACGGTGTTTGACCCGATGAATAAAACGTGGTTAGCTACCCGCGCGGCTCGCGGGAGCCGCGGCCACCGCCGAAGTCGCCTCCCCCACCGCCGACGTCGCCGCCACCGCGTCCGAAGCCGCGGCCGGCGCCGGCGGCAAACTCGGGTTTCGGCTTGGCCTCGTTGACCACGAGCGGACGCCCCTGCATCTCGTACTCGTGGAATTCCGCGATCGCCTTTTCAGCCTCGGCGTCGGTTGCCATCTGCACGAACCCGAACCCGCGCGCCCGGCCGGTGGCCATGTCGCGCATGACGCGCACGTTCTCGACTGTCCCCACCTGCGAGAAGAGCGTCGTCAGATCCTCGTCCGTGGTGCTGTACGGCAGATTTCCGATATAGAGCCTGCGACCCATAATCCGATAGTGTTCTGGCGTGGCAGCGCGAAGCTAGACTTGGACCGCACACCCGCGCGCTCGGGAACGCAGCCCACGGCGAACCGGACAAGCAGGGGGAGCTTGCTCAATGAACGGCGGGAGTATACACGAGGATCGACAGGAAACTTCACGCATCGCCACGTCTCCGGATCTCCCCTTCACGGCCGCCGAGCGACGGATTGTCGACACACTTCGCACCCCGGGCGCGGTGCAGGCCTGGCTCAATCACCTGCCCTACAACACCGAAAAGGGCGGGGGCACCCAGCGCAGCTTCCGCGGCGTCGTCCGTCACGGCATGGCGCACTGCATGGAAGCGGCGCTCTCGGCGGCCACGATCCTCGAGCAGCGCGGCTATCCGCCGCTCGTCATGAGCCTCGAGTCGATCGATCAGCTCGATCATGTGATTTTCGTCTACCGCGGCCAGCGCGGATGGGGATCGATCGCACGCTCGCGCGATCCCGGCCTGCACGGGCGCAAGCCGGTGTTCCGCCGCCTGCGCGACCTCGCCTTGAGCTACGTGGATCCGTACGTCGACCTGACCGGCGGCGTGCGCGGCTACGGCGTCGCCGACCTGCGCACGCTGATGGGCCGCTACGACTGGCGGCTGTCGCCGAAGAACGTGTGGGCGGTCGAGCAGGCGCTGATCGACCTGCCGCACCGGGCGATCAAGACCGATCGCGATCGCATCGAGCGACTGCGCGCGAAGTACCGCGCGTATCTGGACGCGAACAGCGGACGCAAGCCGATCTTCTACAATCGCTCGCGCTGGACGCCGATCCCGGCGTCGTTCGGGGCCTGACTGGCCGGCGGTGGTTTCTGAGAGGACCGCCGCCAACCCCCACCCGCGTGACGGCGCCGCCGCGCGCCCGAGGGGCGCGCGCACCAACACGTTCAGTCCCAGTCGAAGTCGCGCTTCGGCCGGGTAACCGGCTCCTCGCGCGCCTGGCGCAGCGCTTCCTCGAACCGCTGCGACAAGGCGTCACCGCGCGTCCGCTCGTGCTCGACCGAGTCCTGAAAGAGCGCCTCGCGACGCGCCGTCTCGGCCCGGAGGATGCCCTGCGCGTCGTCCAGGTTCGGCTTGTCGCCGCGCTCCGGCTCGACGTGCGAAACCACGCGCTTCAGGTTGGTGTCCACGACGAGCGTCGCTCGGCAGCACGGACATTCGACGGTCAGCTCGGACTTCAGACGCGCCATCTGCGCATTGTAGCGTCGTTGGTTCAGCTCTCATGCCCCGTGCTGAGCGTCGGCGCCGGTCCGCGCGCAAGCTGGACATCGAGCTAGCACACTGATATCACTTCGCTATCTCGTGCCCGCCGGCAGACAGGCCGGCCGTGCGAGCGAAGGAGGCCCTTCGCCATGATCCGGGAACAGCCCGACGACGAGTATCGGTACCCCGCTCAACGACGACCGCACCTGGTGAACCCTGAACGAGGCGCGCGTGGTGCAGTTGTTCGGCAGCTACCGCGGCACGATCCGGGAGGCCGGGCTGCGCTGGGTGATGCCCTTCGTCACCACCCATCCCATCTCGCTCCGCATCCGCAACTTCGAGAGCTCGCACCTCAAGCACCTGAAGCGAAATCCAGGATCGGCTCGCCAAGGCCGGCGTCGAGGTGACCGAGGCCCGCATCAGCCACCTGGCCTACGCGCCCGAGATCGCCGCGGCGATGCTCCAGCGCCAGCAGGCCGGCGCGATCATCCCGGCGCGGCAGCGCATCGTCGAAGGCGCGGTGAGGATGGTGGAGATGGCGCTGACCATGCTCTCGCACAAGGGCATCGTCTCGCTCGACGAGGAGCGCAAGGCGGCGATGGTCAGCAACCTGCTGGTCGTGCTCTGCGGCGAGCGCGGCGCGCAGCCGATCGTCAACACCGGGACGATCTATCAGTAGGACGAGCGGGATGAGCGAGCGCAAGGCCTTCCTGCTGCGCATCGACCCGGAGGTGCTCGACGCCGTCCAGCGCTGGGCCAACGACGACCTGCGTTCGCTGAACGGACAGATCGAGTTCGTGCTCCGCCGGGTGCTGAGGCAGGAGGGCCGCATCGCATCCGATCGCGCCGGGGAACGCAGCGCGAAGGAAAAGAACGGCGGCAGGGCGTGATCGCGAGCACCCGCAGCCCGCGTGCGGCGCCGCCGCGCGCTCAGCGCGGCGAATAGCCGCCGCACGCACCAAGGGCTGTCCCCGGCCCGTCTGAGAAGACGGGCCGGCCACAGTCAACGTGCTGAGGCAGGAGGGCCGGCTCGGTGGCGAGCGCGGAGCCGAACGCCGCGCGAAGGATCGAAGCGAAAAGGGCTGATAGACGGCTGGTCGGGTGACCGGCCGTTCGCTACGCGACGTCGGCGGCGGATTCGACCGAATCGATGTCGGGCTCGGGCGCCGCGACCACGTGCGCCTCGGCTTCACGGTAGATGCGCTCGGGCACCGGCTGGATGTCCCAGGCCAGGCCCAGCCAGCCCATGATCGCGATCACGTAGTAGGTGAGATCGATCTCCCACCAGTAAAAGCCGTTGCGAGCCGAGCGCTGGTAGCGGTGGTGGTTGTTGTGCCAGCCCTCGCCCACCGCGAAGATCGCCGTCAGCAGGTTGTTGCGCGACTGGTCCATCGTCTTGAACCGGCGCGAGCCGAGCAGATGGTTGACCGTGTTGATGCAGAAAGTCGCGTGCGCCAGCGTCATCGTCGGCAGCAGAAAGCCCCAGGCGAGCCACTGCATGCCGCCGTACAGATACATCCCGAGCGCGATCAGCGCCGGCGGCGCCCAGTAGTGCTCGTTCAGGATCCGCAGTTCCGGGAAGCGGCTGAAGTCGCGCACCACCGGGTTGGTCGGCTCGATCTTGTTGTAGCGGACGTCGCTCGTGAACCAGCCGATGTGCGCGTGGAACAGGCCGCTGACGTGCGGGCTGTGCGGATCGCCGTCGCGGTCGGCGTACTTGTGGTGCGTGACGTGATGCCCGGCCCACCACAGCGGGCCCTTCTGCATCGCCGACGTGCCGACCAGCGCCCAGAAGAACTGGGTGAGGCGACCCATCTTGAAGGCGCGGTGGGCGAAGTAGCGGTGGAACGCCAGCGTCAGGCCGATGGCCCGGAAGAAGTGCATGAACGCCCAGAGGCCAACCAGGCCCCAGGCGAAGGGCACGAAGAAGACCAGGAGCGCAGACACCTGGACGAGCCAGAAGACCGACACCGAGACCCACGATCCCGGTGACCGCTCGACGGCGTGACCGACGCTGCTCATCCTTCTTCTTCGAACTCTTCTTCCTCGGGAGGACCGAGGCGCGTCGACGGACGCATGGATTCGCGGTAATCGAAGAGCGGGAAGTCCTGCACGTGCAGCATTAGCGGACACCCCGGCGACTTCTGATCGACCACGATCGTCACGGGACTGCCTTCCACGCCCTCGCGGAACGCGACGCGACAGCCGCAGGCAAGCCGCGCATGTGTGAAACCCTTCAACATCGTGGATTGATCATACACCAAGGCCGCAGCCCGGCAGTGTCACGGGAACGTCCGACCTGCGTCATTTCCCGCCGCCCCGCGGGCCGGCGCCGCGACGCGCCCAGCGTCGCGTGACGAATGGCGAGGACGGAGTCCGGAGCCATCGTCTGGTCGACGCGCGAAGGCGCGTCGGCAAATGGCAGCCGGCAGCCCGGAGGGCGGCCTGCGCGCGGTCCTGAGGGGACCGGGCGCCAACTAAAGCAGTGCTTTGATGTCGCTCTCGAAGCGATCCTTGGGGCGCAGGCCGAAGTAGCGCGTGCAGACGTTGCCGTCGCGGCCGATGACGACCGTGACCGGGATGCCCACCATCGGACCGAAGGCTTCCTGGACTTCCTCACGGCCGAGCCCGACGAGCACCGGGTAGTTGATCTTGTACTGGTCGACGAATGGCTTCAGTTCCTCGACCGGATCGTCGACCGAGATGCCGAGGAACGCCAGACCCTTGGCGCCGTAGCGCTGCTGCAGGTCGACGAAGATCGGGATCTCGTACTTGCAGGGGCCGCACCACGTCGCCCAGAAGTTCACGAAGACGACTTTGCCCTTGTAGTCGGCCAGGCGGACTGTCTTGCCCGTGTAGTCGGGCAGCTCGAAGTCGGGCGCCTTCTTGGCCTTGCCGTCGCAGACCGGCGAGGGCGCCGGCGCCTGGCCGGCGCTCGCGCGGGTGCCGCCGGGCTCCTCGGCCCGGGTGCCCATGAAGGGAATCGCCGCCAGCCCCAGCCCAACGGCGGCCGCTGCCGCCACCATCCACCGCCGATCGCTCATGACACTCCTCGAAAGGCGGACCACGCCAGGCCGCCGCTCATCTGACTCTACGCCCGGGAGCCCCGGCCGGTGACGCCTCGCCCACGATTATCGTATCCCCCTAACCTGCCCAACGAGGACGGGTGTCCTCCGCTGGGGGCGGCGAGGCCCCAGGAACGTGTCCGCCGGAGGACATCCGGAGGCGCCGTCGCAGCGTAACCTCGACGATACCCTTCCGCGACGCGGGCATGTGTCTTGCGCTGGTCGGAGGGCGCGCTCAGGTCGGCTCGATTGCGGCATCGGGTAGTGTCCCGGTAAGCTACGGGCTGACCCGGCCAGCGTACCGCGCCAGCCCGTCGCGTCATCATCACCTGCAAGTCCCGCAGAGGTGTCCGTTTATGTTTCAGCTCTTCCGGCGCCGCCGTCCCTTGCTGTCGGCCGCAGCCGTGGTGTTCGCCGCGATGTACGCCACCGAGCTCGCCGCGCAGACGCCGTTCGTGCCGTACTTCGGCAAGAACCGCATCCGCTACGACAACTTTCAGTGGCACATCTACACGACGGATCATTTCCAGATCTACTACTACCCTGAGCTCGAGCAGCACCTCGAGCGCGTCGCCGGCTACGCCGAGAGCGCCTATCAGCACGTCAGCACCGAGTTGAAGCACGACCTCGGCGCCAAGGTGCCGCTGGTCCTGTTCAAGACGCAGGCGGAGTTCCAGCAGCAGAACGTCATCCCGTCGGAGATTCCGGAAGGCGTCGCCGCCTTCGCCGAGCCGTCGCGCGATCGCATGGTCCTGCCCATCGACGAGCCGCCCGACCAGCTCTATCGCCTGATCACCCACGAGCTCACGCACATCTTCGAGTTCGACATCATCCCGCGCGGCCTGGTCCAGCGCGGCATCCCGCTGTGGGTCGACGAGGGCCTGGCCGACTACATGGCCGGCGTCTGGAACCCAATCGACCTGATGTCGGTCCGCGACGTCGCGGTCGCCGACATCGTGCCGAAGATGACCGACTTCGAGGGCTACGGCGGGTACACGAACCCGCGCCTGGTCTACAACCTCGGCCACGCCTGCTTCGAGTTCATCGAATCGAAGTGGGGCAAGGAAGGCGTCCGGCAGTACATCTTCTCGCTGCGCAAGACGGTGATCGGCGGCGGCACCACGCCGTTCGAGGAGGCTTTCCGCATCAAGGCCGACGAGTTCGATCAGCAGTTCGAGAAGTACCTGAAGGACCGCTTCAAGATCTTCCGCGACCGCGAGCGGCCAGTCGACTACGGGCGCAACCTCGCGCCCGATCCGAAGAAGACGAAGTTCTCGGCCCTGCTCTCGATCGAGCCGTCACCCTCGGGCGACCTGTTCGCCGGCGTCTCGGGCAACCGCAAGGATCAGGAATACGACATCGTCCTGATCTCGGCCAAGGACGGTCAGGTGATCCGTAACCTGACGCCAGGGTTCGACAAGGATCGCGGCTTCGAGTACCTCGCCATTCCCGGGGCACGGTGGAACACGGTGCCCTGGATGAGTTGGTCGCCGGTCGGCGATCGCCTCGCCTACTTCGCCCGCACCGAGAAGCAGCGCTCCCTGATCGTCCAGAACGTCGTCACCGACCGCACCGAGGTGCGCGTCGAGCTGAAGTCGGTGGACGTTCCGGAGTCGCCCGACTGGTCGCCGGACGGCAAGACGATCTACTTCTCGGCGCTGAAGAACGGCGTCGGCGACATCTGGTCGATCGACCCGGAGTCGAAGCAGCTCACCAACCTGACCCAGGACGAGTTCGCGGACTACGCGCCGACGGCGTCGCCGGACGGCAAGTCGGTGGTCTACATGGCCCGCGTCAGCGGCAACAACAAGATCTTCCGCCTCGATCTGGCGACCCGCGCCAAGACCCAGCTGACGTTCGGCACACACGACGACGCGGCGCCGCAGTACTTCGACGCCGACACGCTGGTGTTCTCGTCGACGGCAATCGATCCGGCGCGGCCGGTCTCGCCGGACGAGGCGCGCAACGGCAACATCTACAACCTGTGGACGCTCAGCCTGAAGACCGGTGAGCTCAAGCAGTACACCGACACGCTGACCGGCAACCTGTCGACGGTCGTACTCAAGGACGGCACCACCAGCAAGGTCGCATTCGTGACCTACTTCAAGGGCGAGTACGGGCTGCACACGCTGGTGCCCAAGGATGCCAAGGCGACCGTCGCGTCGCGCGATTTCGGCGAGCCCGGTCCGATCATCGACTTCCAGGCGCCGCTGACGCACACGCTGGTGCAGGCCAATCAGAAGAAGAAGGGCCCGTTCGAGAAGATGTTCCTCGACGGCCGGCCGCCGCTGAACGTCGGCGTGACGAGCGGCGGTGACCTCTTCGGCGGCACGCAGGTATCGTTCGCGGACGTGCTGGGCGACAAGCAGTTCAACCTGTTCGTCGCGTCGATCTCGCAGTTCCGCACCATCGCCGGCTCGTACATGAACCTGTCGCGCCGCATGCAGTACGCCGTGCAGGGCTTCCAGCAGACGACCTTTTTCTACGGCGACGCCGACAACCTGTTCTACAACCTCGGGCTGACGCCGTTCATCGATCGCGATCGCGCGCTCGCCACCCGCACCATCACCGGCGGCACGCTGTTCGCGCCGTACCCCCTGAACCGCTACACGCGCATCGAGTTCTCGGGCGGCGCCGTCCGCTACAACGAGCAGTTCGACGACCAGGCGCTCGAGGACTATTCGCGGGACTATCAGACGCAGCTCTATGGCCAGCCGCTGCTGCGTGAAGGCACGTCGCTGCCACTCGGTGTCGCGCTGGTGCACGAGGACACGGTATTCCGCGAGTTCGGCCCAATCGCCGGCAGCACGGTGCGGCTGTCCTATGACACCTCACCGAAGGTCGGCAACCTGCTGTCGTACCAGACGGTCGAGCTCGACGCGCGCAAGTACCTGCGCATCGGCACCTCCGGGCTGTTCGCGGTGCGCCTCAAGGGCTACAAGAGCTGGGGCGAATCGCCCGACTTCACCTACTTCGGCGGCAACTCCGAGATGCGCGGCTACGAGTACCTGCAGTTCATCGGGCAGGAAGGCTTCTTCGCCGACGCCGAACTCCGCTTTCCGCTGATCGAAGCGATGCTGACGCCGGTCGGCGTCCTCGGCGGCATCCGCGGCGTGCTCTTCGGCAACATCGGCGGCGCCGGCTTCCCCAACCAGAACTGGAAGTTCTCGACCAGCTCCACGATCAGTGAACGGCCCGTCATCGGCTTCACGCCGCTGCCGGACGGCTCCTTCGATCTGGTCTACGGGGATCCGCTCACGATCTCGGGCTTCCGTCTGCAGGACGGCCGCGCGTCGTATGGCGTCGGCCTCGAGAGCTTCCTGCTCGGCTTCCCGCTGCACATCGACTATGTCTGGCGCACCACCTTCAACAAGGAGTGGGAAGATCTGGTCTTCTCGCGCTCGGGCGGCAGCAGCGAGTTCCGGAAGGGCAAGTTCCACTTCTGGATCGGCTACGACTTCTAGCAGCCAACAGGTAGTAGGCTCTTTGGCGTGACTGCCACGCCGAAGAGTCCAGCCGAATCGTTCTCCGTCATCACGCAGGTCGTCCTGCCGAACGATGCGAACCCGCTCGGGTTCGTCCTCGGCGGGACGGTCATGCACCTCATCGACATCGCCGGCGCCATGGCCGCGAGCCGTCACTCACGCACCCGCGTGATGACGGCGGCGGTCGACGGGCTGCAGTTCCTGCACCCCATCCCGATCGGCGACATCATCATCCTCGAGGCGCGCGCGACCGCCGCTTTCAACCGATCGCTCGAGATCCAGGTCGACGTGTTCGGGGAGAGCACGCTCGAGGCCACACGCCGCCGGACGTCGCGCGCCTACCTGACGTTCGTGGCGGTCGACGCGAATGGGCATCCGCTCGACATGCCGCCGCTGCTGCTGACGACGTCGGAAGAGCTGAAGGTGGCCGGCGACGCTGGGGCGCGTCGCGCGGCGCGCCTGGCCGCCAAGCAGGCGCTGGCGGCCGAAGGCTGAGTGGTTGGCGGCCCGCCTCTCACGGCGAGCCGCAGGCCGGCCGTCTACTTGTTGTAGTACTTCGAGTTCACGTCGATGTACTGCTTCGACGCGTCCGGCACTTCGTCCATCGCGAAGATCGCTTCCACCGGGCAGGCCGGGACGCAGGCTCCGCAGTCGATGCACTCGTCGGGATGGATGTAGAGCTGCTCGACGGTGGCGAACTCGGGCTCGTCCTTCCGCGGATGGATGCAGTCGACCGGACACACGTCCACGCAGGCGCTGTCCTTGGTGCCGATGCACTTCTCGATGATCACGTAAGCCATTCCGATACTCCTTAAGTCGGGTCGACGGGGGAAAGCGGGCTGTGGCCCGCGGGCGGCGCCAACGTGCCGCCCAGCCGCAGCGAGATGAGGCGCGCGAGCTCGCCGACTTCGAGGCGGCAGCCGCGCGTGAGGGTGTCGTCGGCGAGGTCGTGGGCGAACAGACCGACGCGCGCCACTTCGCGGCCGGCATAGTCGATGACCGGCGCGCACGTGCAGGCAAGGTGCTGGCCGGCGCGTTCGGCGCCGCTGCCGGCCGGACGCGGCGGTCCCAGGCGACGCGGCTCGGCCGGCGCCACGGCCACCGCCCCGCGGGATTCGAGGCGCAGGCAGCTCAGGCGGCGCGTCGATTCGGCGCTGAAGTAGAGGGAACAGTGCCCCGGCATCGCGCGACCGTACGTCGTGTGCATGGCGACGTCGTCGGGCCCCGCGCTCCAGACGTAGGTCACTTCCCCGTCGGCGGCGGTCGCCAGGAAGGCGCGCCAGCCCGTGCGCAGCACGACCTCGCGCATCGCCGGGTAGGCGTGCAGGCGAAGCTCCGAGCGTCCCAGCAGGCGCACGCTCAGATCGAGCATCTTGAGCGACAGCCGATAGCGGCTGGTGTCGTCGTCCTGCTGGACGTAGCCGCGGCGCTTGAGGACTGCGAGCAGGCGATGGACGGTCGCAGCGGGCTGGCCGAGCTGGCGCCGGAGATCGCTGATCGCCAGGCCGCGCGGCGCCTGGCTCAGCGCCTCGCAGATTTCGAAGGCTTTGTCGATTGACGTCGACGCGGTGGCTGATGGCTCAGCTTGGCGCGACGGCTCGTTCCATTCCTCGGAACGGCGTTCCAGTTCCACACACGCACTCTATGCCTGCGCTGGCGCCGAAACAAGGATCCAAACGAGTCGGATATGACCAGGTGCCGCCCGCAGGATGGCGCCGCCACGCGCCCAGCGCGGCGTGACGAATGGCGAGGACGAAGTCCGGAGCCATCGTCCGGTCGATGCGCGAACGCGCGTCGACAAATAGCAGCCGGCCGCGTCAAAAGCTGCGCGCAGGCGGTCCTGAGGGGACCGCCCTGCCACAATCAGACGATCTTCATGCGACCGGAAAAGCCTTCGTCGTAGGCGTGATAGTGCGTGATGGCCTCTTCCGGGTACTGCCAGCAGTAGTAGCCATCGCCGGTGTCGAAATCGACGAGCCACAGCCCCTTCGCTTCGACTTGCAGGTCTTTCAACCGGCTCGCCCACCGGCTCACGACGGAATCGAGCTGCTCGGTCAGGGCCTCGTGCTTGGGATGTGCCTCGCCGTGCTGGCGCAGCTCCCGTGACAGCTCCTCGGTTTCGCGGACGGCTTCTGCGGTCACGAGCTTCACGGAGGGCAGCAGCCGGCTGGCTTCTTCGAGCGAGAACTGACGGCCCGATTCGAGGGGAACTGTCATCGTGAGCTGATTATAATGAAAGCCACGCCTATGCCTGGTATGAGGAGCATCGCCGGCCGGTCGTTCGTGCTGGGCTGCGGCGCCTACCTGCTCGCCACGGCTTGCGGCTCCTGGGGCAAGTCACCGACGGCACCCGCGCCGACACCGGCACCGTCCGGTCCGACCATCACGCTCTCGTCCGCGGGGGCTGCACCCCGGACGATCGAGATCCCCGTCGGCGGGCGGCTCACCATCGTCAACAGTGACAACGTCTCCCACGACATGGGCTCGGATCCCCATCCGAGCCACGAGGAC